>JAGAQC010000074.1 GCA_017622925.1 Ruminococcus sp. | reverse complement strand
CGAGGGCGCCGTCCCCTACAGTTGGTATTTGCAGAAAGAATATTCGTAAAATATCCCGATGCAGCGTCACGCCCTCTTATGTCATAAAGGATTCAAAATTGCAACAGTCGCGGAAGAAAATTTGAGTTTAAGAATATTAGCAAGCTTACGAGCGGTCACGTGACACAGGGTGCAGCGTCACGCTGCCACGCCGTGTCCCTACATCGGGAAAATTGCAGGAACAATATAAAATATGCCTGAATTTTTGGGTGCAGCGACACGCCTTTTTTATATTTGCCTTTTCCTGTGACTTGCGGCTACGGGGAAAAATATCCCTTACATAAGAATACGGTCGGCAATGCCTGCGGCGGCTCGCCGCCGGGACGTCGAGGGCGCCGTCCCCTACAGTTGGTATTTGCAGAAAGAATGTGCGCCTATTTTTTCATTACACATAAATTTTTTTCCGTGCCTATTGCAATTTTGCAAATTATGTGCTATAATTAACATAGCCTACAATAAACGTAGGTATTTCTCAAACCGAACGGAGGTTTTAATATGTCAGAATCAGTATCACAGTCAAGAACGCTTAAATTGCGCAGAGTAATAGCGGCAGGACTTTTCGCCGCGCTTATCTACGTATTCACGGCATACCTGCACATTCCCACAGGCGCAGGCTACACCCATGCAGGCGACGGTCTTATATATATTGCGGCATGTATTCTACCCACGCCGTATGCAATAGCTGCCGGAGCTATCGGCGGAGCTTTATCGGACGGTCTTACGGGATTTCCCATATGGATACCTGCTACCGTAATAATCAAAGCCGTTACAGCGATGTTCTTTTCAAACAAGAGCGATAAAATACTTACCATGCGAAATATTCTCGGAATAATACCGTCCCTGATACTCTGCGTAGTCGGCTACAGCCTGTACGAGGGAACGGTAATGGCAGGCGGACTTTCAACTGCGGCAATTACGGCGGCTTTTGCTCAGACCCCTGCATACTGCGTTCAGGTGGGTACAAGCGCGCTGCTTTTCGTATCGGTCTCGCTCCTGCTTGACAGAGTGGGCTTCAAGAAAAAATTTAAATTATAAAGCAAAAAAGAACGCCCTCGTTTTGCAGGACGTTCTCTTTTTTGGTCTAATACTTAAATTCACCCTTGCCGATAAATTCCCGTATAAGCGAATCCTTCGGCACAAATTCGGAATCGAGCGGCGCAAGGGCAGCCATTACCGCCGTAACATCGGAAAGCTCGGGAATATCGGTCATTCCTCTCAGCTCGTCAAGCAGACTGTCCCGATAGACGTTCATTTCATACGCCATAAAGGTGTCAATATCATAGTCGGAACGGTGTTTGTAGGGCATGATGTATTTATTCTCCCCAGCCTCAACGCTGTGGAACATATTCATAGTTTCGGCAAGGCTTCTTTTTCGGAAATTGCGGTCGCGTATCATTCTGCGCATCAGCCGCACTTTAGACGGGTGAAGAACGATGTCCCCCTTTGTTATACGTGAACGAACGCTCACGTAAAGCTTGCACAGCATACTGTCGGGAACTGTAATAACATCGGGATTAAGGGCGTGTATGCCCTCAAAAATAACAAGCTCCCCCTGCTTTCTTTCAAGGGTCATTTTAACGCCGTCACGCTTTGAAGCGGCAAAATCGTATTTCGGAATATCCACCGCGCGGCAGTCGTTTATCGCCTCTATCTGCTCGTTCAGAAGCTCCTTGTCGATACGGTTCGGCGATTCAAGGTCGAGCTTTCCCTGCACTGACAGCTCTTTCTCCTCAGCGGACAGGGATTTGAAGTAATTATCCATAGACAGCGTATGGGTGCGGCAGCCAAGCTCCCCGAGCATTTTCGCTATCATAAACGCTGTCGTGGTCTTGCCTGAGCCGGAAGGTCCCGAAAGAAGAATAACAGGTCTTTCCGACTTGTTTTCGGCTATATTTTCCGCAATTTCTCTGAGCTGATAAACGTATGCCGCATTTGTAAGCTCGACAAATTTATCGGGGTCGCCGCAAACTCCCTCATTTATTCTTGTAACTTCAATATTCACAGAAATCTCCTTTCTTATCAGCACGATAAAGCCGTTAGCTTTTAGCCTTTAGCCGTTAGCTGTTTGCTTATATCCATTTTGTCCTTTTTGTCCCGTGGCATTCAGGGTAAAATTTGAAAAGCAGCATTCATTATTTCGGGACGTCGAGGGCGCCGTCCCCTACAAAAATCATCTGCTAACAGCTTTATAGCTGAACAATGCTCATTTATAGTTATCAACAAAAGAATAAATGCGGTGAGGTTCATAACGACAAAACTCACCGCATCTTATTACGTAATACCAATGTTAATTGGCTGTGTAATTATCTCTGTTCGCAAATAAGCTTCATGGCTGTTCTGTCCTCGCCGTCGATCTGGATATTGGCAAAGGCAGGAATGCAGATAAGGTCAATACCTATCGGCGCAAGGTATCCTCGTGCAATAGCGATAGCCTTTATCGCCTGATTCGCTGCGCCTGCTCCGACAGCCTGAACCTCGACCGACTTATGTTCTCTGATAACTCCTGCGATAGCTCCTGCAACAGAATTCGGTGTCGAATGAGATGATACTTTTAAGATTTCCATAGTATAAGCCTCCTATAGTTTAATTTGTTGACGATACCGATGATAAACTTCGGTATCTTGTATGAGTTATAGTCTGCACAGTTACATTATAGCATATATTTACGAACGTTTCAAGAGTTTTTTAAAATTTGTGTGTATTATTTTTTGCCGTTTTTTTGTGAATATTATACAAAAAAGCAGAAACAGAGCCTTATCGCACAATGATCCTCTCGATACTGTGAGCCTTTCCGCATTTTTCGTCAAAGCTGACGACAACGCCGCAGAGGAAACAGTCCCCCTCAGCCTCCTTGAATTTGGTCGGCACACGAAAACGCAGTCTGTCTATGGCAGGTTTCAGCTCTACGCCGAGACAGGAACGCTCGACGCCCGTCATGCCTGCGTCGGTAATGTACGCCGTATGACCTCCGAGAATCGTTTCGTCGGCGGTCTGCACATGAGTGTGAGTACCGAAAACTCCCGTGACCTTGCCTGTGAGATAATGTCCCATCGCCTTTTTTTCGGACGTTGCTTCGGCGTGAAAGTCCATAAAAATATTGGGCGTATGAATATCGCTCAGCAGCTCGTCAGCCTTTGTAAACGGGTTATCCAGAGGGTCCATATAGACCGTACCCATAAGGTTTATCACAGCCACGGAGAAGCTACCCATATCGAAAATGCAAACGCCCTTTCCGTGGGCTGCTCCGTCGGGATAATTTGCAGGTCGGATAATGCAGTCGGAGGAATCGAGAACGGGATATATCTCCTTACGCCTGAAAACATGGTTGCCCGTTGTAATAATATCCGCGCCCGAATTGATGAGCGAATCCGCCGAAGCAGGGGTAATGCCGTTTCCCTGAGCCGAATTTTCGCCGTTTACCACAGTAATATCAACGGCGAACTTCTGTTTGATGTCCCTGAGCTTCGAGCGGAGAAAGCCGCACCCTGTCTGTCCCACGACATCGCCTATAAATAATAAATTTTTCAATTTCTTCTCCTTAATAATGCCAAAAAGTTTTACTGTTATTAGTATACCACGAAAAATATTTTATGTCAAGAAAAAATGATTTGTATGTGTAAAGAAAAAGCAGCCGAACATTATTTCTGCAAATACAGTGTAGGGGACGGCGCCCTCGACGTCCCGAAATCATTAACTGGGACTGTCTTGAAACTCGAAACGTCAAAGGCATCGTTCCCAGCAAAATCAGCTTTAATTATTTGTGAAAGTTACATGAAGTATATTGACATTTTCGTAAAACTTGGTATAATTATTTATAGAGCTATTAAAATAGCGTTGTATAAAAAATAGGGGAGTTAAAAATGCCGATACAATCAAATTTTCAGCTTACGCCAATCCAGCGTGAGCGAATAAAAAGCAGCCTGTTGTCAGACGAATTTCTCGACCTCGCAAAGGAGAAAACTCTGCCGATCGAAACGCTGATGACCTACTACCGCTGCGTTATTATGGAGATAGAAACGAAATTCTGCGTACTTAACGAGGAGCTTTCGCTGGAGGACGACCGCAATCCCATAGAGACCATAAAGACCCGTCTTAAATCGTGGGACAGCGTTATCAAAAAAATGCGGGACAAACAGCTTCCTATGACCCTTTCTTCTTTGGAGGAGAATATCTGCGACGTTGCAGGAATACGTGTTATCTGCTCGTTTCAGGAGGATATTTACCGCCTTGCCGAAATTTTTCTCAGGCAGGACGACGTTAAGCTTATAAGGCGTAAGGATTACATAAAAAATCCCAAACCAAACGGCTACCGAAGTCTGCACCTCATCGTGGAAGTCCCCATATTCCTCAAAAACCAAACGCGGTACATGAAAGCGGAGGTACAGTTCCGCACGATAGCAATGGACTTCTGGGCAAGTCTTGAACATAAGCTCCGCTATAAGAAAAATATTTCCGAAGCCGACGCCGAGCTTCTTGCAGGAGAACTGCTTCTCTGCTCGGAAATGAGCGCGGAACTGGATAACAGAATGCAAACGGTAAAAAACAGGATCTCCAATGCGGAGAATAAAAGCTCCGCCTCTGAATAATTTCATCAAAAAAAGACGACCGCCGAATACATCGGCGGTCACTTTTATATACACTATCCACAACTTAGTGGATACTGTTTCCTGTATTTCTGTTAAAGAGGTAACTCTTGGCGTCCATTCTCGTGAATTGGACTGTGGCAATCATGGAGACTAACAGCATATCGTTAATTTTGGGATTGCTACAGCCCAATTCACGACAACAGAGATTCCAAAGGGGTCACCCCTTTGGCAGGGGGTGTGGGGTGACTCCCTACAGTGTAGGGAGATGTCACGAAGTGACAGAGGGTACGGGGCGGTTAGCCAGAGTCCCCCACTAAGGTTGTAGAGGGTGAATATATGTGTGTGTTATCCTTTTACGCCGCCGAGAGCTACGCCTGCTATGATATGCTTTGACAATAAGAAGTATATCACAAGTACGGGGAGGACTGTCAGGAGAAGTCCCAGATATATCGCTCCGAACTCCGTGCGGTAAATATCGCCGTTAAGCTGGCTTACCATTATAGGCAGGGTATGCTTATCGTTGTCAATAAGAAGTATCTGCGGCAGGAACAGGCTGTTCCAGCTCGTTACAAAGGCAAAAATCGCCTGTGTAGCCATTGCGGGCTTCATCATGGGCAGGACTATCTGATTGAATATCCTGAACTCCCCTGCGCCGTCTATTCTCGCCGACTGGAGTATTTCCATGGGCAGGGAGGGGATCATATACTGCCTCATGAAAAATACTGTTGTCGGAGATGCGATCGCCGGAAGAATAAGCGCAAGAAAGTTATTCGTCATGCCGATCTTGTACATAAACTGATAAAAACCGATACTCGTTACCTGCGCAGGTATCATAAGAATGCACATAATAAGGGTAAAAAACGGCTTTTTCAGCTTCCAGCTATAGGCTGTCAGCGCATATGCTGTCATGGTGGAAAAATACACCGTGCAAATTGTGGAAAAAGTCGAAATTATAAGGGAATTGAGGAATCCCTTGAACGGATCGAAAGATTTACCCGTCAGAACGTCAAAATTGCTCTTTAAGAATGTTGACGGAACAAAGGATATGGCGTGCTGCTGTATCTGCGTTGTGCTTCTTGTGGCGTTGATTATCATGATAACAAAGGGCAGAAGGCTTATTACCGTCATAAGTATGCAGAAAGTATACGCCGTAACTTTGAATACCAAAGAGGAGGCTTTTTTATTTGCTACCGCTGCCATTACCACATACCCCCTTTTCTTTTTGTGTCACGTTTCGCCTTACGAGCTTCCTTTTGCAGCTTGACTTCGTCCTTATCACGCATTACATAGAACAATACCGCCGAACATACCGCTATTATCGCAAACATTATCATGCTTGCCGCCGCAGCTCTGTTAAACAGATAACTTCCGCTGAATGCCTGATTGTAGATGAATACGCTGGTCGTCAGCGTTGCGTTATCGGGTCCTCCGTTCAGGAAAAGCTTGGGAATGTCGTACATATTAAGTCCGCCTACAAGGCTTGTTATAAGCGTATACAGAAGAACTGTTTTAAGATTCGGGATAGTTATTCTAAAGAACGTCTGAACGCCGTTTGCGCCGTCGATCTCCGCCGCCTCGTAAATGTCGGGACTGATGCCGAGTACGCCCGAAATAAGCACTATCATAGTGTTTCCGTACCATGTAAGGAACTGGATAAACGCCACGATACACTTTGAAGCAAAGCCGTCTACAAAGAAGTTGTACGACTCGTCACGTATTCCCCACGATACAAGAATATCGTTTACAGGTCCTACGGGATAGCTGAAAAGAGCGTTGAAAAGTATCGCTACGGACGCAGCCGTTATGATATTCGGCATGTAGAAAACTACCTTAAAAAAGCCTTTTCCCTTTATTTCGTTGTGGTGAGAGGTAAACCACGCCGTAAGCAAAAGCGCTATCGTTATCTGCGGAATGAAGTTCATCATCCAGATAACCACAGTATTCCGCAGGGACGTTGTAAAGGACTTGTTATGAATTACTGAATCAAAATTGGTAAGCGGATCGTCAAGAAAATGCCACTCACTGTTGTTCAGTCCCACACAGTCCGTAAAGCCCAGTACTGCGGTGTATATAGTCGGGTACAGCGAAAAAATAAGGAATATAAGCATAAACGGTATACTGAAAATATATCCCCATTTCGCATAGCTGATGCCCTTTAATGGTTTTTTCAATTTTGTCACACTCCTTTTACCATCAGAAGCACTATCCACAACTTAGCGGATATTGTTTCCTGTATTTTCTGTTAAAGAGGTAACTCTTGGCGTCCATTCTCGTGAATTGGACTGTGGCAATCATGGAGACTAACAGCATATCGTTAATTTGGGGATTGCTACAGTCCAATTCACGACAACAGAGATTCCAAAGGGGTCACCCCTTTGGCAGGGGGTGTGGGGGACAGCGTCCCCCGCTTAAGTTGCAGACAGTGATTTCAGAAGTATAAATTATTCTGCTTCGATAGCAAGGTTATCGGATACCTGACGCTTGAAGTCCTCAAGAGCGTCCTCGCGTGACTTCTGTCCCGAAGTGTACATACGAACCTGATCTCTCCAGAGAATATTTATGGATTCGTCGTACTGCGTAAGGTTCTTTCCGTTTGCGTACTCGTTAGCAGGTACGAATACGTCGAACATATTCTGTCCGCCGAGGAAATCTACAGTACCGTCGGACATTTTCATTACTGTTCCCGAAGCTACGCAATCCTTGGTAGGCTTGTCGGGATTGTATGTGCCATTCGCCCACATATACTGCAATCCGTTCTCCGAGCAGTCAAGTGTTATCCAGTCGATAAGCTCTCCTACGCCCTCTTTCTGTTCGGTGTCCTTATTTGCAAGAAGCCATGTGCCGCCCCAGAAGAAGCCTACAGGCGGTTCGCATACTGCCCAATCGCCGTATGTTCCCTCTCCGACTGCCTTTCCGCCGCAGTTGTCAGCCATTGTATAGTTGATGAGCCATGCAGGTCCGAAGAATCCGAATATGCCCTTTGCGCCCTCGCCTTTCATATCGGCAAACCATGCGTCGCCCCAGTCCTCGGTATCGTTGTGGTAACCGTTATCCATAAGAGACATGGACAGGTCGAGGAATTCCTCTCTCTTGGGGTCGATATGAAGCTTGTTGTCAACTATCCAGCCCTGATCGGAGCTGTTTTCAACAGCGTGCCAAATATCGCCGTCACCCGAAACTATACCGTAGCCGCTGCCTTTCAGCTCCTCGGCTGCATCGTAGAATTTATCCCAGCCGGGACCTATCTCGCTCTGGATAGCAGCCGGATCGTCCGTTCCGAAAACGTCCTTTGCAATAGAACGGCGATAGATAAACGCGCCGCCTGTAGCCTGATAGCCGAGTCCTACTACATCGCCCGAGGGATTTGTACCGATGTCTACGGAATACTGAGCAATGTCCGCAGCATTTATCTCGTTGTCAACGTCAATTCCAAGATCCTTGTATGCGGCTGCGTACTGTGAAGCCGCGCCCTGCGTATATTTCAGAACGAAAGCCGCTTCTGCGCAGTAAATATCGGGAGCGTCTTTTCCGCCTGCCGACAAAGCCTGATCGAGAGCAGGCTGATAGTTGCCGTCCGTTGTAGGGATAATAGTTTCCTTGATAGTGTACTTCTCTCCAAATTCGGGGTGAAGCTCGATGTACTTCTTTATCATTCCGGGAACTTCGTCTGTAAACGCCCAAACGTTTATAGTTTCCTTGCCGCCCTTACCTGAGCTGCTGCTGCCGCCGCCGTCAGCGCTTGAACCGCTGTCGTTTCCGCATGCTGCCATTGACACGAGCATCGCCATTGCAGCGATAGTGGATAAAACCTTTTTCATAATAAAACCTCCATAAATTTAATTAAATGTTTATAATACTATTTCTACGGAAACGCATTTGCTTCCCGTTAATTTTTCGCTTAAAGCGTCGGGCTGGGAAGTTCCGCAGTAAAGCGTGAAGCGTTTTCCCTCGCGCACCCTTTCGCCTTTCTCGTTTACCGATTCAAACGCAGAATCGGCAATTTTCAGCGAAACTGTTTTGCTTTCGCCACGTTTCAGAGAAACTCTCCTGAAACCGCAAAGGCTGTGATTCGGTACGGCATTTTCGCTGTACCCCTTGATATAGAGCTGTACAACGTCCTCAACGTCAAAGTCGCCCTCGTTCGTTACAGTGACCTCCGCCGTTCCGCCGTTAAATTTCAGACCCGAACACTTTACCTTTGAATAAGTAAGACCGTAGCCAAAGGGATAAAGAACGTTCTCGCCGTTTTCAACATAGCGGTAGGTGCGGTTCTTCATGCTGTAATCCTCGAAATCGGGCAGCTTGTCGGCGTTTTCGTAAAACGTCACGGGCAGCTTTCCCGAGGGCGATACCTTGCCGAAAAGTATTTCCGCCAACGCTTTTCCGCCGCTTTGTCCCGGATACCATGCGTGTATAAGAGCGTCGCAGTCGGTTTCGGTATTTATTGCGCTTCCCACAGCCGCTACGATAATTACTGGCTTTCCTTTGCTCATGACCGCCTTTACAAGCTTACGCTGAGGTTCGGGAAGTCTCAGGTCTTTTTTGTCTCCCGAGGAAAACTCGTTGCTCGTGTCTCCCTCCTCGCCCTCGATACCTGCGTCAAGTCCTACGCAGAGGATAACAACGTCCGAATGCTCGGCAACTATTTCAGCTTCGGCGATACGGTCGTCAGCCATCGCAAGTCCCATAACTCTGTCCTTGTACAAATGGCTGCCCTGAGAATACATCACCCTGCCCTCAAATTCGTCCTGAATTCCCTCGAGGAACGTGATATACCTGTCTGCCGTGCCGTTGTAGTTGCCCTCGAGAGCCGCCCTGCTGTCCGCATTCGGTCCGATAACGCCGATAGTTTTCAGCTTCGACTTATCGAGGGGAAGAATGCCGTTGTTTTTCAGCAGTACCATTGAACGTCTTGCGCATTCAAGGGAAACGTTTTTATGCTCGTCACAAGAGACTATGCTGCTGTCGAGCTTGTCAAATTCCGTTTCCTTGTCGAACATACCGAGCCGAACTCTCGTTCTCATGAGCTTTACGCAGGCTTTTCGTATATCCTCCTCGGTAATAAGTCCCTGTTCAAGAGCTATCAGAAGATGAATGTAGGTACTTCCGCAGTTCAGGTCGCAGCCTGCTTTAAGAGCCATTGCCGCCGACTCGGGAGCGGACTTCGTTACCTTATGATTCGTATGGAAATCCTTCAACGCCCAGCAGTCGGAAACAAAATGACCGTCAAATCCCCATTCTTCAAGCTTTTTCATGAGCATTCCGCTGGCGCAGGCAGGTTCGCCGAGAACTCTGTTATACGCGCCCATTACGCTTTCGACTTTCGCCTCTTTCACAAGAGCCTCGAAAGCGGGAAGATAAGTCTCCGCCATGTCCTTTTCCGAAACTTCCGCGTCAAACTCATGGCGCAGTGCTTCAGGACCGCTGTGTGCCGCAAGATGCTTTGCGCATGCGGCTGTTTTCAGAACCTTGCCGTTTCCTTGAAGTCCCTTTGTAAAGGCTACTCCGAGACGCGCCGTAAGGTAGGGGTCTTCGCCGAAAGTCTCCTGTCCCCTGCCCCAGCGAGGGTCTCTGAAAATGTTGATATTCGGCGACCAAAGCGTTAGTCCCTTGAAAATATCCCTGTCGCCGTGAGCGGAATATTCGTTGTATTTCGCCCTTGCTTCATCGGAAATAATGTCCGCCGCCTTTTTCAGAAGCTCCTCGTCAAACATCGCCGCCAATCCGATAGATTGGGGAAACATGGTCGCCACCCCTGCTCGGGCTACACCGTGAAGTCCCTCGCTCCACCAGTTATACGAGGGAATACCGAGAGCTTCAACGGACGGCGCGTCGTATTTCAACTGGGACGCCGCCTCCTCAACGGTAAGCCTTTCGACTATAGCCTCCGCCCTTTCCTGCGGGGTCAATTCTTCGTTTTTGTACTTTTCCACTATGTCCTCCTGTCGCTGAACAACATTATTCGCTCCGAGCCTGTTCGGTATTGTGGAGAAGTTCCCATTTTTCACGGATCTCCGCAGTCTCGCCCGATTCGTAGGCTCTCATTTCCCCCAATATTTCGCATTCGAGAAACAAGCCGTTGGCATATGTCTCGAAATTGCAGCAGAAATCGGGATATTCAGCTTTTTTATAACCGTCGAATGTCACCCTCAATGTCTGTTTGTTTCTTTTGTACTCCACATATCCGTCTGTTACGTTAAAGCCGACTTTGAACGGCTTTTCGGTCTTTGGGTCATGGTGCAGAGCGGCATATTTGTCCGTAAGCTCAAATCGCTTGTCATGAACGTCCGAATAGCTCCATAACGCCATTGCCCTGTTCGGGAGAAATCCGTTATCCTCGCTGCAAAGCGGAACATACTCCGTACCCCCTGCCGCAAGTCCCGTGATAGACCACGGCGCAAACACCGCAGGCTTTCCCGAGCAGTTTTCAATTTTGTTGACTATTACAGCGCCGCTGCCCTCGTCCATGGTTATTTCCATGCTTATTTTCTTCCCAAAAATTGTCATTGGAGATGTCATGGTCAGCACATTATCGCTAAATCCGACCGTGACCCCCGAATTATCGGGAAGATAAGTTTCAGGCATAGTCTCGGGAGCCGTCCAGATCCTGTGTCCGCCGTAAGCGTACCATACTCCGTAGCCTCGGTTTATCTCGTAGAAATTTCGGTCAATATCCTCAAAAAGAATATTTTCGCCGTCGATAAACCCGAAATAAACTATCCTCGGTCCGACGTCGGCGGTAGCTATGAGCTTTACCGTGCCGTTCTCAAGGCAGACGCAGTTGCCAAATCCGCCGTAATTTATTTCAGAAAACTTTACTGCCATTCGTATACCTTCTTCATTAGACCTCCTCAATAGCTGAAAAGCAGCTTCCGAAAAAGTCTATTTTGTACTGTTATCTATGTTATGAATTAATTATATATCTTTTTGAACAACTTCACTAACCAAAAATTGCGGTGCTTCGGTCATGAATTGCTGAATTTTCACAAATTATTCAAACACTATTTACAAATTATATCACTTTGGTGTATAATTTAGATGTAAGAAACGACTTTCCCCTTGCAAAATATATCTTTCAAGAAGGTGAATAAAATGATAAAAAATTTAACAGGCGTGTACGAGACCGTCGAATACGAGAACAAACGCGTCGTTATGCTTTATGACAACGACGAAACAGAAGCGTATCCCACTCACTGGCACAATGCGGTCGAAATAATTATCCCCCTCACAAACGATTTTTCCGTTATTTCCGGCGACAGGGAATATGTGCTGAAAGAAAAGGAAATTCTCATAATTCCGCCGGGCGAGCTTCACTCAATGCCGGCAAGAGAGGGACGGCGCATTATTTTTCAATGCGACAATACTCAGCTCGGCGGAAACGTTATCCTCGACTCACTGCTGCCTGTGTTCAGCTCCGCAGTTTACATCACTCCCGAACCTGACAGGGAGCTTTACCTGATAGCCCGAAAAGGCATTCTCGACATCTATTCCGACTACTATTCAAAGTCGCCCGTTTCCGACGCTCGAATTTATATGAACCTCCTCAGCATTCTCACCGCCGTGCGTGAGGCTCAGCTCCGACAGACGGGCGACGCTCCCGAGGACGGCGAACTCAGCTCCGACGACAGCATGAAACTGAAATTCGTTATGAACTACATAAATCACAACTTCACCGAGGAGCTTTCCCTTGACACGCTGGCGGCGATCGCAGGGTACAGCAAATTCCATTTTTCACGCCTTTTTAAAAAGTATAACAACATGTCCTGCATTCAATACATAAGCTGCAAGCGCATAAAAATGGCTGAACAGCTTCTCTGCGACCCCGATATTTCCATTACAGACATCGCTATGCGTTCGGGATTTTCCAGTATAACGACGTTCAACAGAATCTTTAAAGCTCACAAAAACTGCACGCCCTCGGAGTTCAGAAAGCTTTTCAAAAACTCCGACAATAATTGAGACAGTTCCTCTTAACAGTTTATTAAAATTTCCGCAAATTACGTTTCATAAAAAGCAAGATTTGATTAGTCATTTCCTGACAAGAATGCTATAATTTAGTTGTTATCAGATATGGTTTACCCACTGTCTGCAATCCAAGCGAGACAGTGATAATAGATAAAATAATTTTTTCGGAGGTTATTATGAAAGAATATTTCAGCAACATCGGCAAAATTCCCTACGAGGGAAAAAATTCCAGCAACCCTCTCTCGTTCAAGTACTACGCTCCCGATGAGGTGATCGCAGGAAAGACCATGAAAGAACATCTCAAATTCGCCCTTTCATGGTGGCACACAATGGGCGGCGACGGTACAGACATGTTCGGCTGCGGTACTGCCGACAAGTCATGGGGCGAAACTGACCCTACGGCTCGCGCAAAAGCAAAGGTTGACGCCGCTTTCGAGATCATGGAAAAGCTGTCTATCGGATATTTCTGCTTCCACGACCGCGACCTCTCCCCCGAGTACGGAACGCTTGCCGAGTCCAACGCAAAGCTTGACGAGGTGACCGACTACATCAAGGAAAAACAGGCTCAGACAGGTATAAAATGCCTTTGGGGTACTGCAAAATGCTTCGACCACCCCCGTTATATGCACGGCGCAGGAACGTCCCCCTCTGCCGACGTTTTTGCGTATACGGCAGCTCAGATAAAAAAGGCTATCGACTCGACTGTGAAATTAGGCGGTCAGGGCTACGTTTTCTGGGGCGGACGCGAGGGTTACGAAACGCTTCTCAACACCAACATGGGACTGGAGCTTGACAACATGGCTCGTCTTATGAAAATGGCTGTCGAGTACGCGCGTTCTATCGGCTACACGGGCGATTTCTACATTGAGCCTAAGCCGAAAGAGCCTACAAAGCATCAGTACGACTTCGATACCGCAACAGTGCTGGGATTCCTGAGAAAATACGGTCTTGAAAAAGATTTCAAAATGAACATCGAGGCAAACCACGCAACGTTGGCGCAGCACACATTCCAGCACGAACTGAGAGTTGCCCGTGAAAACGGAGCTTTCGGCTCGATAGACGCAAATCAGGGCGATACGCTTCTCGGTTGGGATACAGACCAGTTCCCCACGAACGTATACGAAGCGGCTATGTGCATGTACGAGGTGCTGAAAGCAGGCGGATTCACCAACGGCGGTCTGAACTTCGATTCAAAGGCAAGGAGAGGTTCGTTTACTCCCGAGGACATTTTCCACAGCTACATCGCAGGTATGGACACGTTCGCGCTCGGACTTCGCATTGCAGTTAAGCTCATCGAGGACGGCAGAATAGACAAGTTCGTTGAGGAACGCTATTCTTCGTGGAATACGGGTATCGGCAAGGACATCATCGACGGTAAGGTCGGATTTGCCGAGCTTGAAAAGTACGCTCTTGAAAAGGGCGAAGTGACCGACTCGCTCACCAGCGGCAGACAGGAAATGCTTGAAGCTATCGTTAATAACGTTATGTTCGGACTTTAAGTTCTATATCTCAAAAAATCGTTGCAGTATTATTGGTACTGCAACGATTTTTATTAAATATTATTTTTCCACTGTCAACAATTTAAGAGGATTTTGTTACCCTTTACTCTTTGTTAAAGAGGTAACTCTTAGAACCCAATATCGTAAATTCTCCTGTATAAAGCCATGCGAACTTAAATTTACAAGTAAATAAGGCGGCTTTATACAGGTGAATTTACGACAACTGAGATTCCAAAGGGGTCACCCCTTTGGCAGGGGGTCAGGGGGACAGAGTCCCCCTGCTTAAATTGCGGAGAGTGATTATTTTTCGGTGATCTCGGGAAGTTTAGTTATTTCTTTTGCGTCTATCTTCTGAATTGCAAGCGCATCGCTTGGCAGAACGCCGCTTCCGGGGTCGCAGCAGTCGGCGTTGGCTGCTCCCTGAGCCGAAAGTCCGTACTTGTCGGGATTTCCGAGAGCTTGAAGAATTGCGGTAGAATCGGCAATAGTTACAACGCCGTCACAGTTTGCATCGCCAAGGAGAGTTACCTCAGCGGCTATGGGGTCTGTAGGCTCAACGTCTGTCGGAACAGGCTCAGTCGGCTTTATATCGGGAACTTCATGTCCGTCAATAATTGAGTAGAACGCCGATTTAGCCTTGTATTGCGCATCAAAGAGAAGCGGATGCTGCTTCGCTCTCCAACTGCCGTCATCGGTGATACCCCAGAGTACAACAGCAGAAATATTGTCCTTATGAGCGTAGATAGCGTCCCAAATGCCCTTATAATAATCCGCCTGCACCTTGAAATCCGCTTCGGTGGGATTTTCGGGAGTTGTAGCGTCAAGCTCAGTTACCTGAATATCAAGTCCAAGCTCGCAGTATTTGTCAAGCGCCTTGTTATACATGTTGACAGAGGGGAAAGCTGCGTCAAGGCTCTGACGCGCGTCAAGGTGCGACTGCATTCCGATACCGTCGATAATGCCCTTTTCCTTGAAGTCCTTTGCCATTTCGATAATAGCGTTCATCTTGCCGTCCATGTACTCGTTGTAGTCGTTGTAGTAAAGCTTGCAGCCCTTGGGAGCATACTTTCTTGCAAACGTAAAGGCAGGCTCAATGAACGAATTATCGCCGAAAACCTGTACCCATGCAGACTTTGAAGAACCGCCGCTGCCCTGTTCGCCGGGCTGACGGGGTTTTCCGTCCTCCAGCCATGCTTCGTTCACAACGTCGCAGGCATAGAAATCAACAGTAGGATAAAGCTCTGTAAGCGTTTCAAAGTAAGCCTTGATGTAGTTCTCCATACGCTTGAGCATTTTCTCCTTGGAGACCCATTCGCCGTCGTTTGTATAGCCCTCCTTGAAGAACCAGTCGGGCGTCTGACTGTGCCATACAAGAGTATGAACTCTTACGGGGATATTGTTGTCACGGCAATAGTTAAGAACAGGCTTTGCGGCTGAGAAAGAGATCTGCGGAACGGTATCGTCCCCCGTTTCCTCAAAATAAGCCTGACAAGCAGCCTGATTAAGAACGGAATCGGGCTTCATTTCATTACCTACCGTAATACTTCCGCTGAAATGCTTTTCAACAAGCGAAGTAGTAGGCTTTGAACTCAGATCGCCGGGAACGATCGCCGTTCCGACTTTGAAATCGTTGGCGAAAACGTCTTTAAGACCGGGTATATCCTGCTCTATCTCAACAGAGGGAACTTCGGTCACGGTAAAATCGTCTATGAAAAGATCGTCCTGACCGCCCTCGAAGTACACGTAAACGCCCGTCATTTCATCGGTAAAGCTTACCTTAACATTTTCAACGGACATCCAATCGCTGCCGCTGAGATTCTGAACAAGATTTGAATACTTTGTTTCGCCGTCGGAATTAGTATACTGGAAGCTGAAAGTTGCTCCCGTATAATATCTGCCCTTTATCTTTGCGCTGATGTAGTACTCGGTGTACGGCTTCAGCTTATCGTCAAGGCGGAAAGCAGGACCGTTCCAGTCCTTAGAGCGTCCGCTTGCGAGAAGCGATTTGCTGCCGCTTACAGACGCTTCATCAGAAGCCGAAAGCTCGGTAGTATCGTTTTCACCTCTGTTGCAGAAAGCGGAAACGTCGCCGTCCTCGAAGTCGAAGCTGTAAACGACCTTGCCCGTTGCAGCGGACGAGTCTCCGTCAGCCGCATAAACGGCAGGAGCTGCGGAAACGGTCATTGCAGCAGCAAGAACAGCCGCCGCGCATCGTGTGAATTTTAAATTCTTCATTATGATCATCCCTCCATAAATATCGCATGAATCGTTTTTCATGCTTTATTACATCTCTCGGTAATAAAAAATCACCTATTTTATTTTAACACAAAAAGACAAAGTTGTCAAATATGAATATAAATTTAGCAATTTTTGGCTAAACTATAAATATCATAAGCAATTTTTGGTCTGTCAAGGACGATGTTCCAATGTTATTAAGCGATCTAAAATTGGGATTCCAAAGGGACGGTGTCCCTTTGGCGGAGTCCAGAGGCAGCGCCTCTGGTGGGGTGCGGGGCGAAGCCCTGCATAGCGTTTAAGCGCTCCGCAAAGGGTGAATTTCAAAACAGTCCAATAGACTGTTTTGAAAGAGGTGACTCCCCACGGGTGGGGAGATGCCCGAAGGGCAGAGGGGACGGCACGAAGTGCGCCCTGCAAGAGAAGGCGTTCCCTTAGACAAATTCATTTTAAGTTAATGGCAAAAAAATATCCCGTCAAAGCCGCTGCTCTGACGGGATAAATTTTATAAAATTTTTAGATCGTCTGTTAGTTAAAATGTTTAGTTAGGAAGTCTCTTAACAGGAAGATCGCTTGCTTTCAGTATCGAAGCATCGACCATCTGAATTGCAAGAGCATCGCTTGACATAACGCCGTCGCCGTTGTTGCAGACGTCCGCATTAGCAAGTCCCTGAGCGGAAAGTCCGTATTTATCCTGATTTCCGAGGTGCTGGAGGATAGCCGTTGAATCCGCGATAGATACCCTGCCGTCGCAGTTTGCGTCGCCGTAAAGTGTTACGCTGCTCGAGGGAGGATTTGTCGCAGGGGGATTTGTAGCAGGAGGGTTAGTTACAGGGGGCTTTGTAGTGGGAGGATTTGTGGGTGTAACAGTGCTTGAACCGTCCGTGTAAACCTTGATAGAATCAATTGTAAACTGCTTGCAGTCTATCCACCAGATACCGAATTTAAGCTCGCCGCCGTACTGAGTCTGAATGATCTTTGAAGTAGCGGAGTCGATATTCCATGTGATAGTACCCTTGTTTCCGCTGAAAGTCTGCTGCATATCGTCTGTCTGAGTCCAGTAATCGGGCGCAACCTTTGTGGACGAGCCGAATGCGCCCTGCCACTTACCGATATTTCCGTTTGCGGAGATATTGATCTCGACCTTTTTGATAGTTTCGTTTGCGCCGATGCCGAAATCTGCCCATTCCCAACCGATCATCTTATCGTTCTCGGGGAGCTTATTGTAATCGACAGACTGGTTTACCTTGTTCTCGTATTCGCCATTTCCGCTCGGTGAGGGAGTGTTTGCCTTTGTCGTAGTAGCTACGGGAGGCTTAGTCTGAGGAGGAGCTGTCTGAACGGGAGTTGAAGGAGTTCCGCTGTATGCGTCTGTGATGACCGTAATGGAGTCAATGTTGAACTGCTGGCAGTCTATCCACCAAACGCCGAATTTCAGGTCGCCTGTGGTGTTGATGATCTTAGCTGTTGCAGCGTCTATCTTCCATGTGATAGTACCCTTGTTTCCGCTGATAGTCTCGGACATATTGTCAGTCTGAGTCCAGTATTCGGGAGCGGACTTTGTGGACGAACCGAACGCGCCCTCCCACTTGCCGATATTTCCGTTTGCGGAGATGTTTACCTGAACTTCCTTGATAGTCTCGCCGTAGTTGATGTTGAAATCGTTCCACTTGAAGCCGAGCATTCTCTCGTCCTCGGGAATGCTGGGATAATCTACTGCCTGATCAACGGCAACCGTATAAGAACCGTTTGAAGAAGGCGTGGGAGAGGGAGTTGTCGTGGGAGGAGTTGTAACAGGAGGATTTGGAGTGTCTACCGAGCCGTTGTAGATCTTGTCAACGCCCTCGATAGAGGAAACCGTCTTACCCGTCTTGTAAACCTCGTAAAGACCTGCACATGCGCTTACGAAGCCTGCGTTATAGTCGCAAGCTACCTCGTTGCACACATAGTCGTTCATATCGTCGGTATAAGTACCGCCTGCGTCTGTCGGACCGCCGACAAGCGCGCCGATAAGGCTGTGACCGTTGGGGCTTATCGACTGAGGATGAGCAGAACCGTTGAATTCATCATATGAATTGTAGCCCGAAGCAGCTCTGTGGTGAGGATTCTTAGCTGAATTGCCTGAGAATCCAACGACAAAGTTAGTGCCTGTGGGGTTGTTTCCTGTGATGTAATCCATCTGACCCTTAGCCCAGCCTGTAAAGTCCGCAGACGAATGCTTTGAAGCAACGAGAGCGCAGAACTGCATAGTCGTATTCAGACGCGCGCTGCCCCACTTATCCATAAAGAGGTAGTTGCTGCCGTTTGCAAGTCCGCCGATATATGAATTTACCTTGTTCCAGTTGTTCGTAATGTAAGCGTAAACGCAGGCAGCTCCGAGACCTCTGTTGTCCCAGCCGTCAACCCAGCCGAGATACTCAGTCTGCTTGCTTGCGCAGTCGTTCTTGTACTTCTCGTCGCCTGTTGCAATGTAGAGCCAACCTGCGGCGTTAGCCTGTTCGTCCTGACAGCCGCTTGATTTGTAGAAACCGTTCGGACCGTCTTTAGCGACCTGATTGTACTGTGTAGAGAACTTATAAAGAGCCTTTGCGTATTTCAGGTCCTCCTCATCGCCGAAGTTAAGGTAACTCAGCGCAAGAGAAGCGGCGTAATCTGCGGCAATATCGCTTGCTCCGGCGGAAGTCCAGAACATTTTTCTCGAACCTCCCTGTTTTTCGGGAGGACCCCAGTAGCCGTGATCCTCGTCGCCGTCGCCCTTCTGATAGAGGAAGTTTGTAACAGTGTCGCCGCTGAGCTTTGTGGACGCCTTGAAAAAGTCGTTAAAATGATCTGAGATCACCTTAAAATGCTCTGCCTGACCTGTTGCGTTGTAAACGTCCTTGTACTCGTAGTAGCCCCAGCCGAGAGATGACGCAGTATAACCCTGCGGCAGACCGAACATAGCGTGGTCGCCTGCATCGTGGAAACCGCCCTTTACCTCGTCGGTAGTATGGCAGTTGCCTCTCCATGTCATGCCTGATTTCTGCTCGACCTCATCGCCGCACATATTTGCGTCGTAAAGATAGAGAGAATACTGGAGGAGCTTTGCATAGTCGTCAGAGCCGGAAGCAGCAGCCGCATTGAGAGAGGGAGCAGCTACGGTAAACGAGCCTGCCACAGAAGCGACAGCCATCATTCCGCTGAGAACGACCGATTTAACTTTCTTGAAATTGATCATTGATCTCACACTTCTTTCTAAAAAGATTTGTGCCTATAATACGTTGTACATTTATTATACATAATTTCTCTGCATTTTTGGTTACAATTCGGTTACGTGCAGATTACATTTTAGTTAAAAGGGCTGCTTTCCCGTTATTTTCTCCGTATTGAACATAAAAGCTTTGTTGATTTTATACATAATAACGGTAAAAAAACTATGCACTTCAACAATACGTTTAATTTTATGTATTTTAGATGAATTTATTCCATATTTTCTCTTATAAAGTTTTATATTTATTGCAAATCACGAAATTGTTTTTTGAATACGAGTTAAATAAAATAACGCTGCATGATTTTCACCATGCAGCGTTATTAAATTCATCATAAATTGTTATAAATTATTACTTTAAAGGGAGCTGGTCAACAGTCAGAAGCTTGGCGTCTACCATTTGTATCGTAAGCGCGTCCTCCGTAGTAATGCCCGATTTTCCGTCAACGTCGGCATTTTTAAGACCCTGCTCGGAAAGTCCGTATTTGTCCTGATTTCCGAGATGCTGAAGAATTGCCGTGGAATCGGCGATAGATACCTTTCCGTCGCAGTTTGCGTCGCCCCAAACTATGGTATCATCGGTAGGCGGCTGCGTTTCGGGAGTTGTGGTCGTAGTAGTAGTTGTTGCCGTAGTCGCAGTTGTGGTCGTAGTCTCGGGAGGCTGAGGGTCGCCCTCGGCAAATTTGAAGCTGTCGTTTATTTCGTCCGCCGATTTCTTTACAGCGTCAAAAGTCGATGCGTCGCCGCCGTACATAGCAGCCGCAAACGAACACGCAATAGCAAAGCTTCCGTTATAATCCAGCGCGCCCTCGGTATACTGGTATCTGTCAGCGTGGTCTTCATAGCCGCTGCCGTCAATTCCGCCTACAAGCATACCGTAGTTCGTGTACTTAGCCGAGGGATTCTGTGCAGAAGTTATGCCCTCGCCGCCCGGATTTGCCGCGCGGTGGTGAATATGCGACGGCCACTTATCGCCGAAGCCCAGCAGGAAACTATAGCCTAAATTATTGTCGCCGAGAATGAAGTCGAGCTGCCATTTTGCGCCCTTTGCATATTCGGAATCAGGGTCGCCGTCCGCCGCAAGATAGGCGTCCATCTGCAAAGCGCAGTTATGGCGTGAAGTTCCCCAACCCGACGTATTGTATGAACCGACTTTCAGTCCGCCCTGCTGACCGTTCATTTCAAGGATAAGCTCGTCCTTGAACACCGTATCGCCCGTTGCCTTGTACATGAGCGCGGAATAGCCCTGCCATACCTTATCCCACGTATATATCCAGCCGTCGTACTGATTATCGCCGTAATTCTTGTCTTTGGGAACTCGTGTCGGCTTGTCGCCCTCGCCGAGTATCCACAGCCACGCCTTTGCAAGCGCTTCTTCGTCCTGATACTGAGCATCGGTACTGTAGAATCCGCCGATACCGCCCGTGTCGTTGCCGACATGAGTTGTGCCGAATTTCAAAAGAGCCTTGGCGTACTTGATACACTCGGCAGAATATGCAGGGTCGGACTCCTTTAAAACATAAGCCGCGCCGAGCAGACCGCATGCCATTTCACAGCTTACCGCCGAATTATTGCTTGAAGCCGTCAGCCAGTAAATGGGTCTGTCGTAGGTCTGCACCTCGGGGGAAGTCCAGAAGCTGTGGTCTGTGCCACCCTCAGCGATCGTATGAGCAATAGCTGCCACGTCGCCGTTATCGTCAAGGAACGTAGTTTTCATGAGGTAGTCAGCTCCCCAGCGAAGCTCGTATTCGAGATGATCGCGGCAGCCTGCCTTTTCGTAAATATCGGGGTTGAAGTAGTCGGACATACCGAGACTTGACATCGCAAAGCCGATAGTAATGTTAAATTTTATATGGTCGCCTGCATCGTGCCAGCCGCCCGAAACGTCTACCTTGCCGTCACCGTCGGGGTCTACTATGGCTTTAAGAGAGCCGTCAAGAGAGCCGACCGAAGCCTCTGCGTCATAGGTATGGCAGTCGCCTCTCCACGTAAGAGGGCCGCCCGTAACGCCCTTGCCGCAGGCGTTGGAATCAAAGAAATACAGCGACATCGCAAGAGCTTCCATGTAGTTATGGTCTGCGGCTGAAACGCTGAGATTAGCCGCAGGTATCGAGGAAACTGCCAATACAGCCGAAGCTGCCGCGGCTGTAAGCTTTTTTGTAAACTTCATAATTATCATCCTTTCAATATCAGGAAATATTTTGTTGGCAAAAGCGCACATATCGGATATTCGGAACAAACCGAATATCACGCTCACTATATAGGTACATTATATCACAAAACGATACAACAATTGTGAATATTTTATGTACATTCAGACAATATGGAAAAATTTTGGCGGAACTGTCAAAATTACGCTTTCTGATTGTGCAAAACGCTGTTTTTAAATTTCGGAGAACAGTTGACACGCACTATAAAATAATGATATAATAAATCTCATAAATATGTGAAACGGAGCGGTAAAAATGCCAAGATTTTTTGTAAATGATATAACAGAAAACGATATTTTTTTAACGGGAGAAAACGCCCGTCATATCGGACGTTCCCTGAGAATGCGTCCGGGCGAAGCTGTGACGGTATGCTGCGGCGGAATCGACTACGATTGCCAAATTCGCCGAATTACCGAGGATTCCGTATATCTTGACCTTGTAAATAAACACCCCTGCGAAGCCGAGCCGTCCGTTGAGGTCACGCTGTTCCAAGCCGTGCCGAAGCTCGACAAGCTGGAATATATCATTCAGAAATCCACGGAATTAGGGGCGGCAAGAGTTGTCCCCATACTTACAAAACGCTGCATATCGCGCCCCTCCGAAAAAGATTTTGCAAAAAAACTCCCCCGTCTTGCAAAAATAGCGGAAGAAGCCGCAAAGCAGTCGGGACGAGGCAGAATCCCCGAAATAACGCCCATAGCGAGCTTCTCACAATGTCTCGAAATGATAAAAGAGATCGACAAGACCGTGATATTGTACGAAGGAGAGGGCGGCAAGCCTTTCGGAACTGTCGATTTTGACGGAATAAAGTCCGCAGGAATAATCATAGGCAGCGAGGGCGGATTCGATATTTCGGAAGTCGAAAAAGTCGTTTTTGCAGGCGCAGAACGTGTGTGGCTTGGAAAAAGGATCCTTCGTTGTGAAACTGCACCAATTTCAGCCCTTTCAATTTTGATGTTTTTAACAAAAAATATGTAAACACTTGAAATTATTAAAAGAATGTGTTATAATAAATAATGTGATTATCGAGGGCGGCCGCAAGCGTGTCGGTAAGCTAAGATTACTTGCGGAGAAATGAGGATTATAATGAGCAAACTTTTAACAGGTCTCCTTGTTGCGGGCGCAGCTGTAGCTGTAGGCGTAGTAGCGGCAAAGGTATTGAAGGGCAAGGAATCAAACGACGATTACGATAACGATATGTACGATTATCCCGATCCTTACGATACAGACGAAGATATTGATTTCGATATTGACGAGGTTCTCGACGAAGCTAACGCTGCTGCCGAAGAAGCGGACAAGACCGACGACGTTGAAGAAGCCGCCGAAGAAGCTGCTGACGATGCAAAGGAAGATATAGCTGAATAATTCAGATCCATTACGGGACGGTCTTAGAGCCGTCCCGTATTTTTGTACAAGCCGCATGGCGTTTGACTGTTGAATTTGTGCAGTTATACGATTTCCGAAAAAGCTATTGACATTTCCGCAAAGTTCTGATATAATATAAAAGCTGTCAAGGACAGTAAAGATTGTCCGAGGCGTAGCTCAGTTTGGTAGAGTGCTTGGTTTGGGACCAAGATGCCGCAGGTTCGAGTCCTGTCGCCTCGACCATAAAAAAAATTTTTTGAAAAATTTCAAAAAAAGGCTTGACAAACTTAAATGTTTGTGGTATAATTATTAAGTCAGTTAAGCTGGTGTAGCTCAGTTGGTAGAGCAGCTGATTTGTAATCAGCAGGTCGGGGGTTCGAGTCCGTCCACCAGCTCCACTTTATCGGTCATTGCCGATAAATAAAAAATTGTATGGGAGAGTTCCCGAGTGGCCAAAGGGGGCAGACTGTAAATCTGTTGCTTTTCAGCTTCGATGGTCCGAATCCATCCTCTCCCACCAATTTTTATAACTATGTTACTCCGCTTTAAGCGGATTTTTTTATGCCCGAAAAAAAAGAGCATTTGTACGGAAATACACCATTATTGTGCATAAATATATAAGGAATCACCGATTAAATTCTGCAACAGGAGGACGACATGATAAAAGCTAACGTAAAATACACCGGCGACCATATGTGGGCGTGCCACAAGGAATATTCCCGATTTGACTGGAAGTTCGTCACGGACATCATTTTATTTTCGGCTCTCAGCCTATGGAGCGTCGGTATTTTTTGCTATCTGCTGCCCTTTTTCGGCAAATCGGAATGGACAACAAAATATACCTTTATTTATGCTTTTATATGCTTAGCCTGTTTCTTTGCCGTTTTTTCAACCATAAGGAAAAAGTTCAAAAGAAAAAAAGAGATAAGCTCCAACGTTCCCAACCAATTTGAAAATAATTTTTCTTTCGATGAAAATGAATTTTATCACGAATACACCTCCGACGAAGAATGGGGATTCAGACGCTGCGGCTACGATGAGCTTCAATCGGCAAAGGAAACGAAACTGTTTTTCCTTGTGCGAATTGATGAAACCAAAATCTGCGTTATAGGCAAACACGAGATAACTCAGGGTACTTCCGAGGAACTTTCAACTCTCCTTGCGGAAAAGCTCGGAAAAAAATTCAGGAGGAAGTGCAGATGATAACAGCCGAAAATACCTATACAAGGGAATATCTCGAAGCCAACCGCAACTATTACATAACGTCAAAAGCTTTCAAAAATTACAAACAATTGCTTATCGTAAAAATTATTGCTGAAATAGCATTTCTTATCTGGATACTTGCTACATTCCCTCAAAAATCTGTTTTTGCACTCATTAACTATATTGCCGCTTTTTATTTGGCAGCCCGAATTATAGCCTGTCTCGTTGAAATGTGGAATGTCCTTTTTTCAAAAAAAAGCCTTACTCCCGATAAATTCCGCCGCCGATTTATTTTCTCCGACGATTCTTTCGGTTTGATCTCTCAGTCCGAGAACTTTTCCGCCGAACGTTACAAGCGTTATGCTTCTATTCATTCCGCCGTGGAATGGGGAGACTGGTTTTTCATTTGCTTTAACTCCTCCGAGGTCTGCATTGTTAAAAACAGCGACCTTACTGTCGGCACGGTCGATGAATTGAGACTGCTTCTGAAAGACAAGCTCGGCAGTCGGTTTAAACAATGAAAAGAGGTTCGTTATGACTATAAGCAGGATTGACGACGCAGACAACCTACACGTTACATATCAGCAAAAAGTCACAAGCGTTATCTGGATGAGAGTGATCATTTCCATAATCGTTTTATTTTTCGGAACGATCGCTTGGGGCTTCGCTGAAATGGAAACCGAATACGGCGGTATCGTTCCGATGATAGCAGCCTTGATCATTGCGCTGCTGATACTGTCGGGCTACCTTAAAATGAGCCGCAACAACAATTACTTTGCAGCTTATGTATTTGACGAAAATATACTGTACCGTGTTGACCTCACCGAAGCTTTCGGCAACGATACGCTGCTGGGAAAGTCCTACAGCATAAATAACCGAAACGGCGTGTTCCAACGTATGAAAGTAACTGCCAATATGCAGAAAATACGTGAAACGGCTCACCTCGATGCGTTTATATGCAATAAAGACGTTATCAACTACGGCGGCTATGTTATCGAAAACGTTTTCGACATAAGCGAGGACAGGGAATTTCTGCGTGTAAAGGCGCAGCTCAAAGGCTTTCGCCTGTTCAATTCCTATTCCCGTAAAAAAACCATTTATATCCCGAAAAGCTTTACCAACTTTGATGCTCTGCGCTATGAGCTGGAAAAACTTATATAAATCTTTAGGAACTGTGCTGCATAGTTCCTTATACTTCTGGAGGAAAGATAAATATGATAAGAGAAGATCTGAGAAACATCGCTATTATTGCTCACGTTGACCACGGCAAGACGACCCTTGTTGACGAAATGCTCAAACAAGGCGGAGTATTCCGTGAAAATCAGGCGGTCGCCGAGAGAGTTATGGATTCCAACGACATCGAGCGTGAACGAGGTATCACTATCCTTGCAAAAAACACGTCCGTAATGTACAACGACATAAAAATCAATATCATTGATACTCCCGGACATGCCGATTTCGGCGGCGAGGTGGAGCGTGTTCTGGAAATGGTGGACGGCGTTCTGCTCCTCGTTGACGCTGCGGAGGGTCCTATGCCGCAGACACGTTTCGTTCTTTCAAAAGCCCTTGAAATGGGTCATAAAATAATCGTTGTCGTAAACAAGATAGACCGTCCCGACGCCCGTCTTGACGAGATCGGCGACGAGGTACTCGAACTTCTCCTCGACCTTGACGCAAACGACGATCAGCTCGAATCGCCTATCCTTTTCTGCTCGGGACGAAGCGGTACTGCGTCCCTCAGTCAGTACGAGGCAGGCACTGATCTGAAACCGCTTTTCGATACTATAATCAACTATATTGACCCTCCCAAAGGCGAGGAGGAGGGACCCTTGCAGATGCTTATTTCCTCTATCGACTATAACGAATATGTCGGACGTATCGGCATTGGACGTATAGTCCGCGGAAACATCAAGGTCAATCAGCAGGTGACGGTCTGCGACTATACAGGCTCAAAGAAAAATTACAACTCGAAGATAGTTTCCCTGCTTCAGATACAGGGCTTGCAGAGAGTTCCCGCAGAATCGGCAAAGGTGGGCGATATTGTCTGGATCTCGGGAATAGACGGCATAACTATCGGCGATACTATCTGTTCAACGGACGCTCCCGAGCCGCTGCCTTTCGTAAAGATCTCAGAGCCTACCGTTGAAATGACTTTCTCTGTGAACGACAGCCCCTTTGCAGGAAAAGAGGGCAAATTCGTTACTTCAAGACAGCTTCGTGAACGTCTTTTCAAGGAGCTTCTCAAGGACGTTTCTCTCCGTGTTGAGGAAACCGAGTCCACCGACTCGTTCAGAGTTGCAGGCAGAGGCGAAATGCACCTCTCAATTCTCATCGAAAATATGCGCCGCGAGGGCTACGAGCTTGCTGTTTCCACCCCGAGAGTGCTTTTCAAAGAGGGCGAAAACGGCAGAAAATTAGAGCCTATCGAGCGACTTGTCATAGACGTTCCCGAGGACTGCGTAGGCTCTGTTATGGAGAAAATGGGCAGCCGCAAGGGCGAGCTTGTTTCCATGCACCCGCAGGGCAGCCGTATGCGTATCGAATTTCTTGTGCCTGCAAGAGGTCTTTTCGGCTACAAGAGCGAATTTCTTACCGATACAAAGGGCGAGGGCATTATGAGCCACGTCTTTGAGGATTATCAGCCGTACAAGGGCGACATCGACCGCCGCAGCACCGGTTCTCTCGTTTCCTTTGAAACGGGCGAGGCTGTGACATACGGTCTGTTCAACGCACAGGAAAGAGGTCAACTGTTCATACCTGCCGGTACGCCCGTTTACGAGGGAATGATAGTCGGCGCTTCCCCCAAGAGCGACGACCTTGTTGTAAACGTCTGCAAAAGAAAGCACCTCACAAATACCCGTGCAAGCGGAAGCGACGATGCGCTCCGCCTTGTTCCGCACAGAATCCTCAGCCTTGAAGATTGTCTGGAATTTTTGGCGGACGACGAGCTTCTCGAGGTAACTCCCAAGAGCCTGCGTATCCGCAAGAGGATCCTCAGCAACTCCCAAAGAGCCAAGGTCAAAGCCAAAGGCTGAGAAAATCACAGAATTTTCATCTTTATACCACGTTATATGCGAGATTTGGAGATATAATATCATTATCAACAACTTAAGGGATTCTTTTTTCTTTATTAAGAACAAGGTGTACTGTGTTCTTAATAAGGGAACGCCCTCTCTTGCAGGGCGTTCCCTCTTTCAAAACAGTCCAAGAGACTGTTTTGAAATTCACCCTTTGCGGAGCGCTTAACGCTTTGTGTGGCGTTGCCCCACACCCCACCAGAGGCGCTGCCTCTGGACTCCGCCAAAGGGACATCGTCCCTTTGGAATCCCGATATTAGTTCACTTTAATTACCAACAACTTAAGAGGATTTTGTTTCCATGTATTTTCTGTTAAAGAAGTAACTTTTGGTGTCCGTTCTCGTGAATTGGACTGTGAAAATCATGGAGACTAACAGTACCATATTATTTTGGGGATTTTTACAGTCCAATTCACGACAGCAGAGATTCCAAAGGGGTCACCCCTTTGGCAGGGGGTGCAGGGGGACAGAGTCCCCCGCTTAAGTTGTAGATAGTGGCAACAAAACCGAACGGAGATGTATATGAAACTCAAAAAAATTATTGCGGTCCTTACCGCTATGGTATGTCTTGCCTGTCTTGCTTCATGCGAAAAGGACGCCGCTTCTTCTGTTTCTGTCGGAGAAAACAGCGTCGGCGAGCTTATAACTCCCGACAAGGACAGCGAAGAATACGACCTCGGCTCGTACCGTATCGACCGAAACGGGATAAAGCTCTACTATGACGACACAGCCATACCTGCCGAACTGATGCTTGCTCTCGAAAATTACTTTCTTTCCTTTCAGAACGGCGATCTCGAGGCGTATAAAAATGCGCTTTTCCCCGACTACGCCGAAAGATATGACAAATATCTCCGTGAAAACCTCAGCGATACTTCCGAACACAACGGCGAATATACGTTGCAGAACTCCTTTGAGGCTCAGCACGGCAACCTCGAAAGCCGTATGCTTTCCGAGATATACGCCGATTCGGAATCGGAAAATAACAAGGGCTACAGCGGTAAATTTGAAATAACACGTATCCGCGGCGAACGTCCGTCCCTCACCGAGGGCGAGACCGAAGAAAGCAAGGTCAAGGATTTCTTCTCTTATCTTGACGATATTTTCAATATGGACTACTACAACTTCGTTGCCGAAAATTCGGACGGCTTTGAGCGGCTTACGTTCTTTATCTTTGCAAAGGGCGAGGACGGCGAAGAACACCGCATTATAAGCGAAACGGAAATTGTTTTCGCCAAAAAAGACGGAAAATACTATACTTTCGGATAGGAGCGTTATTATGAAGAAAATAGTATACACGGCTTTGGCTGTCGTTATGACCGCCGCTCTAACGGTCGGCTGCGGCGAAAAAAACTCCGAAGGCTCGGGTAAAAACATGGTGGGCGATTTCGATACGGACGGCAACGGAAACATCGCTCAGGAGGATATGCCCTACGGCTCGCATATGAGCGAACTCAGCAACGCCTTCGACGAAAAAATAACCTATAAGATCTCCTACGACTCACGGTATTTCGCAAACGGCGACGATCAGGATCTCACGGAAATATACAAGCTTCACGACTTTATCGCCGCTCTGAACACCAAGGACGCCGAGCTTCTTAAAAGCCTTTATTATCCCGAATTTTTGGAGTACGTCTGCGAACATAACGGCTATTCGGATACGGACGAGTATTTCGACAGCCTGTACAACTCTGTTGAAAATTCCCTCGGCAAGAATTTCACAATAAATTATATCTGCGTTTCGGACTGCCTTGACGAATCCGACGAAACGGCAGCGGCGTATTTTAAGAACGCTTCGGAAAATCTTGCCGCAGTAGACAACTCCGCCGCAGATAAGATCACTTCCAAAAAGCTGGTGGAGATCGGCGGCGATACGTGCTATGAGACTGACGAGGGAAGCTTTCTTCTTACCAAACACATGAACCCGTTTGTCCTTGCCGTTTACGAAATAGACGGCGAAGTATATATTTTATGAGGAGGAATTTTTATGCCTTTTATAAACGTTAAAACAAACGTCCCTGTTTCAAAGGACGCTGAAATTGATCTCAAATCCGATTTTGGAAAAGCGATCTCAGCTATCCCCGGGAAGTCCGAAGCGTGGCTCATGGTCGGTATCGAACCCGAGCATATTCTCTATTTCAAGGGCGACGACTCCCCTGCCGCTATGGTCGAGGTCAGCGTTTACGGCAGCGCAAACTCTGCGGCGTTCAACAAGCTGACTGCCGAAATATGCAGTATCCTCCAAAACAGGCTCTCTATCGACCCGTCGCGGATATATGTAAAATATGCCGCAACCGCCGACTGGGGCTGGAATGGCGGAAACTTTTAGTCTGCTTCTCAACTATAATATCATTAACTTAAATAAAATTTCTATTTATTTAGGGAACGCCCTCTCTTGCAGGGCGTTCCCTCTTTCCAAACAGTCCTATGGACTGTTTGGAAATTCACCCTTTGCGGAGCGCTTAACGCTATGCAGGGCTTCGCCCCGCACCCCACCAGAGGCGCTGCCTCTGGACTCCGCCAAAGGGACACTGTCCCTTTGGAATCCCGATATTAGTTTGCATAAGTTTATAATATGCTCACATGTTAGTAATTGCTAATCCGTACTTCTTGCATTTTGTATCGGAAAGTGATATAATTAAAAATAGAGCGGTATTCGGAAATATTTCGGTTTCCCGAAGTCCGCCGTTAAATGAGGGATAATATGAAAAGAATTACAGTTATTACCGGTCACTACGGCTGCGGAAAAACAAATCTCTCCGTGAATCTCGCCGTTGAAGCGGCTAAGGAATGGAAGTCTGTTGCCGTTGTCGATCTCGATCTGGTCAATCCGTATTTCCGAACAGCAGATTTCAAACAGCTTTTTGCGGAAAACGGCATTGAGCTTATCGCCCCCGACTTCGCAAACAGCAATCTTGACGTACCCTCGGTGCAGTTCGATATTGAACAGCTTGCCTCGGGTGACGGTTGCCTTATTATAGACGTCGGCGGCGACGATGCAGGAGCTTTCGCTTTGGGCAGGTACGCGCAGGCTCTTAACGGTTTCCGTGACGAGCTTGAAATGCTTTACGTTATCAACCAGCGGCGTAACCTTACGGAAACTCCCGAAGCTGCCGCAAAGCTTATGGTTGAAATTGAAGAAGCGTCCCGTATGAAGCATACGGCGATCGTCAACAACACCAACTTAGGCTGCGAGACTACCGCCGAGATCGTCGCACAGTCGATCGACTTTGCGGACAGGGTCGCCGAAATAACAGGTCTGCCCCTTAAATTCACAACATATCCCGAGGAATTGTGCGCTGTTGACGGAATCGGTAACGTCCGTCCTGTAAAAATATACGTAAAACCTATCTGGGATTTGTAGATAACAATTATTACTTAAAGGTGGTGAGTTCTTTGGCAAAAATGACTGTTATAACTGAGCGCTGCAAGGGCTGCGGACTTTGCGCTACCGCCTGCCCCAAGAAAATTGTGGAGCTTCAAAAGGAAAAGCGTAATAAAAAGGGTTATTTCTATGCAATATGCACAGACGACGCCGCTTGTATCGGCTGCGCTATGTGCGCTATGATGTGTCCCGATTGTGCTATCAAGGTTGAAAAATAAGGCAACTTCTAAAAACCTGTTTGATTAAGCAAAAATCAGATAGGTGCGGCAGAGGCAAGGAAAGTGCCTGACGGCGGGCTGTCGCCCTCCGAGGGTGCTTGACGCTGCATATGACGTGCATAGCTGATTTTTGTCAAAAGAGGTTTTTAGAGGTTGCCATAAATGAAAGGAGCTGTAAAAGCTTTGGAAAGAAATCTTATGAAGGGCAATGAAGCTCTTGCCGAAGCCGCTATAAGAGCAGGCTGCAAGTGTTTCTTCGGTTACCCTATAACTCCCCAAACAGAGCTTGCCGCTTACATGGCTAAGCGTATGAATAAGGCAGGGGGCGTATTTTTACAGGCGGAATCCGAGATCGCCGCTATCAATATGGTTCTCGGAGCGGCTTCAACGGGCGTTCGCGCTATGACGTCCTCCTCCTCTCCCGGACTTTCTCTTAAAAGCGAGGGAATTTCCTATATTGCAGGTTCGGACGTTCCTGCGGTAATTATCAACGTTCAGAGAGGCGGTCCGGGTCTCGGCGGTATCCAGCCTTCGCAGGCGGATTACTGGCAGGCTACTAAGGCTCTCGGTCACGGCGATTTCCACCTTCTCGTATTTGCGCCCGCTTCCGTTCAGGAAATGGTCGATATGGTTGTCAGAGCTTTCGATAAAGCCGACGAATACCGTATGCCTGCCATGATCCTTGCGGACGGACTTCTCGGTCAGATGATGGAGCCTGTTTCGTTCCCCGAGATCAAGGCAAATTGCGTTGACAAGAGCAGTTGGGCTGCCGACGGTCACAAGGGCAAGAGAGCGCATCATATCATCAACTCGCTCTACCTGAAACCCGACGAGCTTGAAAAATCCGTTTCCGACCGTTTCGCAAGATATGACGTTATCAAGTCTAAAGAAACGGACGCCGAGCTTTATCTTACCGAGGACTGCGATATACTTCTCTGCGCTTTCGGCGCAACTGCAAGAGTTGTAAAGTCCGCTGTAAACGAGGCAAGAGCGCAGGGCATTAAAGCAGGACTTTTCCGCCCCAAGACGCTCTGGCCGTTCCCTGTTAAGGAGATAAACGAGGCTGCAAAGAGCGCAAAGAAGCTCCTCAGCGTTGAAATGTCAATGGGTCAGATGATAGATGACATCAAGCTTGCGATAAACTGCTCCAAACCCGTAGAGTTCTACGGACGTACAGGCGGCGTTATCCCCACTCCTGCCGAGGTTCTGGCAGAGATAAAGAAAGTCGGAGGTGCTGAGTAATGTCTGTTGTTTTTGAAAGACCAAAGTCACTTCTTGATGTGACGTTCCATTACTGCCCCGGCTGTACTCACGGTATCGTTCACAGACTCGTTGCTGAGGTCATGGACGAAATGGGTATAGAGGGCGATACTATAGGCGTATGTCCCGTTGGCTGCTCTGTAATGGCTTACGACTACTTCGGCTGCGATATGATCGAAGCTCCCCACGGACGCGCTCCGGCGGTCGCTACAGGCGTAAAGCGTACAAATCCCGATAAGTTTGTATTTACATATCAGGGCGACGGCGACCTCGCCGCAATCGGTACTGCTGAGACCGTTCATGTGGCTACAAGAGGCGAAAATATCGTTGTTATCTTTATAAACAATACTATCTACGGCATGACGGGCGGACAAATGGCTCCCACAACTCTCCCCGGACAGGTTACGCAGACTACTCCGTTCGGACGCGATCCTCAGCTTGCAGGCTATCCCGTAAGAGTATGCGAAATGCTCTCCACGCTCACGGGAACTGCCTACGCTCATCGTGTAGCGGTTGACAGCGTTCCTCATATCCGTGACGCAAAGAAGGCTATCAGAAAGGCTTTTGAAACTCAGAAGGCTAAGAAAGGCTTCTCTATCATCGAAGTTCTTTCCACCTGCCCCACTAACTGGGGACTTACGCCTACCGAGGCTCTCAAGAGACTTCAGGACGAAATGATCCCATACTATCCCCTTGGCGTATACAAGGACACTACATCAGAGGAGGGCGAGAAGTAATGGCAACTACTGAGATACTTTTGGCAGGCTTCGGCGGACAGGGAGTTCTTTTCGCCGGAAAAATACTTGCCTACTGCGGTCTTATGGACAACAAGGAGCTTTCATGGCTTCCCTCATACGGTCCTGAAATGCGCGGAGGTACGGCGAATTGCTCCGTATGTATCTCCGATGAGCCGATCGGCTCGCCGTTGGTTCTTACTCCCGATATTCTTATTGCAATGAATCAGCCCTCGTTTGACAAATTTGTAAACGATGTAAAGCCCGGCGGAAAGGTTTTCTACGACAGCACGCTTATCGAGAACGAGTGTACACGCACGGATATAGAGATATATGCCGTTCCCTCGTCCCAGCTTGCGGACGACAACGAGCTTAAAGGCGGCTCTAACATCGTTCTCCTCGGCAAAGTCTTTAAGGAGACTGAGCTGTTTAACGTTGACGTCTTTAAAAAGGCTATCGAGAAGATCGTTCCCCCTGCAAAGGCGCAGCTTATCACCAATAACTTCAAGGCTTTCGAGCTTGGTATGAACGCATAAAAATACGGCGGCTGAAATAAACTTTCAGCCGTCTTTTTTTCTGTAAAAAAATCACTATTTACAACTTAAGGAATTATATTCCTATTAAGGGAACGCCCTCTCTTGCAGGGCGTTCCCTCTTTCAAAACAGTCCGCAGGACTGTTTTGAAATTCACCCTTTGCGGAACGCTTAAACGCTATGCAGGGCTTTGCCCCGCACCCCACCAGAGGCGCTGCCTCTGGACTCCGCCAAAGGGACACCGTCCCTTTGGAATCCCGATATTAGAACGCTTTAATAACAGGAAACCGCTTAAAATATGACCCCCGACTTTCATCGGGGGTCTTTTTGATACTGAGATCATTCTGTCTCTGTGTTGTTCTCAATGTAGCTTACGATGTCGCCTACGGTCTTGATGCCCTCTACAGCTTCATCGGGAATAGAAAGGTCGTACTCGTCCTCGATAGTCTGAATGAGGTCAACAATGTCAAGAGAATCTGCGCCGAGATCGTCCTGAATGCTTGCTTCTGCCATTACCTTTTCTTCCTCAACTCCGAGCTGCTCTACGATAAGCTCCTTAACCTTGTCAAATACCATAATTTTTTCCTCCATTTTCAATTATTCTTATCAAGGCAACACCGCACAAAGACCGCCTTACGTCTTTGTACGTCATCTGCTTGCATATTTTCCGTCATCTTACGCAAAAACTCCTTGCCATACACAAAGTATGCCTGTGTCGTTTTTATGCAAGCTGACGAAAAATCTGACTGCGCATCTGCCGCACAATCTCTGTGCGGTATTACCTTTTTTCTAAAATCGGTTCATTCTATGAACTCGCCGATCTTTCTAAACTTAGTATACCTTGCTTTTAGCAATTCGTCAATATCTTTTTCGCATTTTTCTGCAATTTTGAGTGACAAATATTCTTTAATATTTTCGGAAATTTTGTCTAAATCGTTATGCGCCCCTCCGAGGGGTTCTTCAATGACGGTTTCAGCCACTCCAAGACGCACCATATCGTCCGCTGTTACCTGCATTATATTGCAGGCTTCCTCCTCCCGTGACGCGTCCTTCCATAATATGCTTGCGAACCCTCTCGGCGATACTACGGAGTACTGAGCGTTCTCCAGCATGGCAAGCTCGTCGCATACGCCTAACGCCAAAGCTCCGCCGCTGCCGCCCTCTCCCAGCACTATGGATATAATGGGCGTGCGCAGCGTCATAAACTCGGCTATATTCTTTGCGATAGCCTCGCCCTGTCCCCTTTCCTCAGCCGCCATACCTGCATAAGCTCCGGGGGTATCTATAAAGCATATCACGGGACGGTGGAACTTCTCAGCCTGTTTCGCAAGCCGCAGAGCCTTTCTGTAGCCCTCGGGAAGCGGCATGGCAAAGTTGCAGTCCTTGTTTTCGTTGAGGTCTCTGCCCTTTACCTGAGCTATGATAGTCACGGGTCTGCCGTCAAGCCGCGCAATTCCGCCTATGACCGCATGGTCATCTCCGAAAAGACGGTCGCCGTGCATTTCGTAAAAGTCCGTAAAAATAAGCGGTATATAGTCCCTTATGGTAGGTCTGCCCTTTGTATGGACGAGCGCAAGCCGCTCCCATGCCGTTTTATTGTTCTCCAAAGCTCAGACCTCCTTTTCTCCGCAGCCGTGCAATGCCAGAATATTGGCAAGTACAGAACGCATTTTCTTTCTTTCGACTATCATATCCACGAAGCCCTTATCCTGCATAAATTCAGCAAGCTGAAAATCCTCTGGCAGACGCTGCTTCATGGTGCTTTCGATAACTCGTCTGCCTGCAAAGCCGATAAGTATTTTCGGCTCGGCGATAATAATGTCCCCCAAAGAGGCGAAGCTTGCCGTAACGCCGCCTGTAGTCGGGTCTGTGAGAACAGTTACATAAAGTCCGCCCTTGTCGCTGTGAAGCTTTACTGCGCCCGAGGTCTTTGCCATTTGCATGAGCGAAACTATTCCCTCCTGCATTCTTGCGCCGCCCGAAGCCGTAAACATGATAACGGGCAGGTCGTTTTCCGCAGCATATTCAAAGGCTCGTGTTATCTTCTCACCCACTACGCTGCCCATAGACGCCATCATATACCGTGAGTCCATAACGCCCACGACGGTTTTTATCCCCTTTAGCAACGCTGTTCCCGTGATAATAGCGTCTTTCAGCCCCGTGGAACTGCGAAGCTCCTCCTGCTTCTGCTGATAGTCGGGAAAGCTTATCGGGTCGCAGCTTATCATATTGCCGTCAAACTCCTCGAAACTGCCCTTATCAAAGGTAAGCGCGATACGTTCAGGCGCGGAAAGTCTGCCATGATAGCCGCACGCAGGGCATACCCTGTGCAGCTCCTCATATCGGCTCATCGCATAGGTACTCTGACACCTCGGACATTTGAACATCGGCACGGAATCTTCATCGGAAGTCCCGTTGAAACGTGTTTTCACAACGTTAAAAAAGTCACTAAACATCTATATCACCGCCTTACTTCTTGGCTTCCATATAGCGTGTAAGGAAGCCGTTATCGTAATCGCCGCCGATAAATTCCGGCTGCTTGATGATCTCAAGCTGGAAGTCGATATTCGTATCAACGCCGTCCACGATAAATTCGGACAACGCCCACCTCATCTTGCGGATAGCCTCGTCCCTGTCCGAGCCGTGAACGATAAGCTTGCTTATCATGGAATCATAGTACGGCGTAATGGTGTAGCCCTGATAAACTGCGCCGTCAATGCGTATTCCCGGACCTCCCGGAACGTACAGGGCGTTTATAGTACCCGGCGAGGGACGGAAATTAAGCTTCGGATTTTCCGCATTTATACGGCACTCGATAGCGTGACCCGTAAGCCTTACGTCCTCCTGCGTAATACGCAGCGGCATATCTGCGGCGACCTCTATCTGCGCCTTTACAAGGTCAAATCCCGTCACTTCCTCGGTTATGGGGTGTTCTACCTGTATTCTCGTATTCATCTCCATAAAATAGAAGTCGCGGTTTTCGTCCACAAGGAACTCGATAGTGCCTGCGTTGTAATAGCCGCACTCCTTGGCTGCCGTAACAGCCGCCATGCCCATTTTTTTACGAAGCTCGGGACTTACGATAGGACTGGGGCATTCTTCAAGTATCTTCTGATTACGTCGCTGCATCGAGCAGTCACGTTCGCCGAGATATATAACGCTGCCCATTTTGTCAGCCATTATCTGTATCTCAACATGGTGCGGATTTACGAGAAATTTCTCGATATACACCGTATCGTCGCCGAAAAAGCTTAACGCTTCCTGCTGAGCGGCGATTATCTGAGACTCCAGCTCCTCGGGGGAATCGACACGGCGTATACCTCGTCCGCCGCCGCCTGCTGACGCCTTTACAAGAACGGGATAACCGCATCTCTCCGCAATTTCCTTTGCCTCTGCGATGCTCCTGACAGCTCCCTTTGAACCCGGTATAACGGGAACTCCGGCAGCCGCCATAGTCTCCTTGGCAGCCGCTTTGTCGCCCAGCATCTCAATAGATTTATACGAAGGTCCGATGAATACTATTCCGTTTTTTTCACAAAGACGGGCAAATTCCGCGTTCTCGGACAAAAATCCGAAGCCGGGGTGTATCGCCTCCGCCCCCACGTTCACCGCCGCCTGTATAACGGCGTTCATATTGAGGTAGCTGTCTTTTGTTGCGGGAGGTCCTATACATACCGCTTCATCGGCTATCTGAGCATGGAGGGAAGTCCTGTCTGCGGTGGAATATACCGCCGCACAGCGAACGCCTAATTCACGGCATGCACGGATAATGCGCACCGCAATTTCTCCTCTGTTGGCAATCAATATTTTTTTAAACATTTAATTGAACTCCCTTTAGATATGCTGTAAATTTACAGTTACTTCTCGCTGTCCGCAACAACAAATGTTATTTCACAGGAGACTGCCTTTTCGCCGTCCACCGACGCAAGAGCCTTTCCAGTTCCCACAGGACCGCGCTGACGTATGATCTCGACTTCAAGATCGAGAACGTCCCCCGGAACTACCTGTCTGCGGAACTTAGCCTTGTCGATACCTCCGAAAAGACCTATCTTGCCCTTAAATTCGGGCTTCGACAGCATACATACCGCGCCTGCCTGAGCAAGCATCTCTACCATGAGAACTCCGGGCGTCACGGGATAATTCGGAAAATGTCCCTTGAACCAGAAGTCGTCCTCCTTGATATATTTTCTCGCCTTGACCCTTACGCCCACTTCCATTTCAATTATCTCGTCAATGAGAAGAAACGGGTCTCTATGGGGTATTATTTCCATTATCTGTTCTTTATTCATTATAATTTCCGACATACAAACCTCCGAAATTGACACAAATCACTTTATTATCATGATAGGCTGGTCGAACTCGACTGCCTGACCGTCCGTAACAAGAATACGGTCAACCACGCCGTCAAACTCGGACTGCACCTCGTTCATAAGCTTCATGGACTCTATTATCATGATAACGTCGCCCTTTTTCACCGTGTCGCCGACCTTTACAAAAGGCGGCTTATCGGGCGATGGAGCTTGATAGAAAGTACCTACGATAGGCGATTTCACAATATTTCCCACGGGAACGGGTTCTGCCTTTTCGGTCTCGGAAACGGTCTGCTGAACAGGCGCGGAAACGACCGCAGGCATACCCATAGGAACAGGCATTACAGACGGCGCAGGCTTGGGCTTTTTGCCTTTTAACGTGATGCTGCAATTTTCTATGTTTATGGTAAGCTCCGACAGCTCGTTGTCGGAAACTATCTCCGCAAGCTTTTCTATTTTTTCAATTATCTTGACGTTGATAGAATCAAAAAGTATATTATCCATTTTACATCTCCTTAATCATTGACTTTCTTAAAGCAAAGAGTGCCGTTGTGTCCGCCGAAGCCCAGAGAATTTGACAGAGCGGCGCAGACCTCCTGCTCGATATTGCCGTTTACGCAGTAATCGAGGTCGCACTCCTCGTCGGGTACTTTGTAACCGACCGTTGCATGGATAAGTCCCTCCTGAATGGTCTTTGCGCATACGATAGCCTCTACAGCTCCTGCCGCTCCCAGAAGATGACCTGTCATGGACTTGGTGGAGCTTATTTTAACGTTGTAAGCCTCATCGCCGAAAGCAAGCTTTATAGCCGCCGTTTCGTACTTATCGTTAAGACCCGTGGACGTGCCGTGAGCGTTGATGTAATCTATATCGGAGGGCTTCAATCCTGCCTCCTGCATTGCAAGAGTCATGCCCATTCCTGCCGCTTCGCCCGTAGGCATCGGGGACGTCATGTGATAGCCGTCGTCCGTTGCGCCGTAGCCTGCTATCTCGGCGTATATCTTAGCTCCTCTCGCTTTGGCATGCTCGTATTCTTCAAGAACGAGAACGCCGCTGCCCTCGCCGAGAACGAATCCGTGACGCTCCTTATCGAACGGGATAGACGCTCTTTCAATGTCGTCGCTCTTTGTAAGAGCCTTCATATTGGCAAAGCCTGCGAACGTAAATTCAACGTTCGTGCTTTCCGTACCGCCTGCAAGACATACGTCAAGGTATCCGTCCTTTATTTTGCGGAACGCCTCGCCTATAGCGTGAGTGCCTGTAGCGCATGCGGAGGAAATATCAAAATTAACGCCCCTAAAGCCTGTTTTCATGGCGATAGTACCCGCAGCCATATTGCTTATCATCATAGGCACATAAAACGCCGAAACACGTCCCGGACCCTTTTCAAGGTATTTTGAATACTCCGAAAGCGTGAGGTCGATTCCGCCGATACCCGAGCCGACAAGCACGCCTGCTCTGTATGCGTCAATATCGGAAAAGTCCGTTCCTGCGTCCTCCATAGCCTCATGAGCGGCGACAACGGCGTATTTCGTGAATCTGTCCATACGCTTTGCGTCCTTTTTATCAAAACAGCCCTTTACGCCGTAGTATTCGGTTTCGTCAAAGTCACGGACAATGCCTGCGATCTTTACGCCCGTTGCTTCCGTATCGAAAGCGTCAATATAGGAAAAGCCGAGCTTATTAGCCTTAATGCCGTCCCAGAATTTCTCGACTCCCGTACCGAGGGGAGTAACTGCTCCCATGCCCGTAATTACAACTCGTCTACTCATATTCTATACATTTTCCCTTCCTGTTTTTCAATGCTATTCTTTCAGTGAACTCTTTCAGTGAACCGTAATGCGGTGGCTTTCTTTCTCTTTTGTAGGGAACGCCCTCTCTTGCAGGGCGTTCCCTCTTTCCAAACAGTCATACTGACTGTTTGGAAATTCACCCTTTGCGGAGCGCTTAACGCTTTTGTGGGGCGTTGCCCCACACCCCACCAGAGGCTCTGCCTCTGGACTCCGCCAAAGGGACACCGTCCCTTTGGAATCCCAATGTTAGTTCGCTTAAGTTACATTGACAAGCCGCCCGAAATTTCGATGACCTGTCCCGTAACGTAAGACGAATCTTCGGAAACGAGGAACGATACTACCGAAGCGATCTCCTCGGGTTCGCCGTATCTGCCGAGAGCTACCGCTCCGAGCATTTTAGCCTTTAGCTCGTCTGAGAGAACGTCCGTCATGGGAGTGTGGATAAATCCCGGAGCTACGGCGTTACATGTGATATTTCGCGAACCGAACTCTTTTGCGACTGTCTTGGTCATGCCTATTATCGCCGCCTTTGATGCGGAATAGTTCACCTGACCCGGATTTCCGTAAAGTCCTGCAACGGACGAAACGTTTACTATTCTGCCGTGTCTCTGCTTCATCATGACCGAGCAGACGTGCTTCAACATATTATAAACGCTCTTTTGATTTACAGCGATAACTGCATCGTAATCCGCCTCTTTCATACGCGCAAGCAGACCGTCTTTCGTTATTCCTGCGTTGTTTACGAGAGCGTCAATGCTGCCGAAGTCCGCCTTGACCTGCTTTACCATCGCTTCGCACTGGTCGAATTTTGAAACGTCCGCCGCATAGCATTCAGCCTTTACGCCGAACGCTCTGCACTCCTCCGCAACGGCAAGAGCCTTTTCCCTGTCGCCGTCGCTGGGATAATGATTTATAACAACGTCAAAGCCGTCCTTAGCAAGTCTTTTCGCTATACATGCGCCGATTCCCTGCGACGCGCCCGTTATGATTGCTGTAGCCATATTTATCCTCCTCCAATTTATATATCTGTAACTTCAAATTCTGCAAAAATTCTGTTGCAGTCCTCGCAATATCCTGCAAAATTATGGGGCAGAATTTAAAGCTCAGTCCGTTCATATTTTAAGCAGCTTTTCAGCCTGCTCCATAAGTTCCTTAACGATAGCGGAACACGGCTTTACATCGTTTATCATGCCTGCGATAGCTCCGCAAAGGAACGAACCCTCGTCAAGATTGCCGTCCTGTACTGCCTTTCTCAGCGAACCGAGAGTAAGCTCCTCAAACTCCTCGGGAGTAAGCGAGCCGTCCTTTTCGCCGTTTGCAAGCTTTTTGGAGAACTTTGTCTTGATGTTTCTGCACGGGTGACCCGTGTAACGTCCCGTTACAACGCTGTCGGTGTCCTTAGCCTTAACGACAAGCTCCTTGAAAGTAGCGTGTATCTGACATTCCTCCGAAGCAAGGAAACGTGTACCGAGCTGTACGCCCTCCGCTCCGAGCATGAACGAAGCCGCAATACCTCTGCCGTCCGCAATTCCGCCTGCCGCGATAACGGGTATTTCCAAAGCGTCAACGACCTGCGGAACAAGGCACATAGTCGTATTTTCGCCTATATGACCGCCCGATTCCGTACCCTCGGCAACAACCGCGTCCGCGCCTGCACGCTCCATTCTCTTTGCAAGCGCAACAGAGGGGATAACGGGAATTACCTTGATTCCTGCTTCTTTCCATGCAGGAATGAATTTCGCCGGATTTCCTGCGCCTGTTGTTACGACTGCAACTTTCTCGTCAATGCAAAGCTGCGCAAGGTCGTCCGCATTCGGACTCATAAGCATGATATTTACGCCGAAAGGCTTGTCGGTTTTCTCCTTGCACTTGCGTATCTGATCGCGGAGATAATCAATTGGTGCAGAACCGCCTGCAATAAGACCGATTCCGCCTGCGTTCGATACTGCCGCAGCAAGGGTATGCTCGGCGACCCATGCCATACCGCCCTGAATTATCGGATATTCGCAGCCGAGCAGTTCTGTTATTCTTGTTTTCATATATACAACTCCTTAATACTCTATTATAACGCTTCCGTAAGTAAGTCCTGCGCCAAAGCCTATGAGAGCAAGCTTCTGTCCCCGTGTCACATCGCCCTTTTCGATAGCCTCGCAGAGGGCAAGCGGGATAGACGCGCTTGAAGTGTTGCCGTGGTGGTCAACGGTAACGATAAATTTATCCGTGCTTATGTGAAGATTCTTTGCGGCAGTTTCAATTATCCTGATATTCGCCTGATGAGGTATGAACCAGTCCATATCCGAACTTGTCAGACCTACCTTTTCCGCAGCGGAACTGAACGCATGAGGGAGCGCCTTTACAGCGAATTTATACACCTCTCGTCCGTCCTGATAAAGCTTGTGTATAGGCTTTTCGGGGAAACCGTCGTCAAAATCGGACTCCACCTTAACTTCGGGAGCTACGTGACAATTCCTTGCGAAAAGCTTTCTTGCGCCGCTTCCGTCCGATGCAAGGAACGAGGAATACAGCTTATCGCTGCTTTCAATAACAGCGGCGGCAGCTCCGTCGCCGAAAAGTATACACGTACCTCTGTCCTCAAAATCGGTAAAACGTGAAAGAGCCTCCGCAGATACCACAAGGGCATATTTCATTGATCTGTCAGTTTCAAGGAATCGCCTTGCCGTATCGAGAGTGTAAACAAATCCCGAGCAGGCTGCGTTGAGGTCGAACGCCGCGGCATTCTCAGCCCCCAGCTCGTATTGGATTATGCTTGCCATACTGGGAGTAAGGAAATCCGAAGTAACGGAGCTGACGATTATCAGTCCGATGTCTTTCGGGTCGATACCTGCCCTTTCAATTGCTTTGAGAGCAGCGTTTTTTCCCATAAGCCATGCAGGTTCCCAGCCTGCCATGTGCCTTTCGCAGATACCTGTGCGTGTACGTATCCATTCGTCATTTGTATCAACAAATTTTACGAAATCGTCGTTTGTAAGCGTCTGTTCGGGAAGATAGCTTCCCATTGCCAAGATATTGATTCCCATTCCGTTACTCCTTTATCAGAGCCGATGCGCAGATCGGCTCTACACTTTTAATTACCACATTAGACCTCCTCGGAAACTGGAAAGCACTGTCTGACTTGTCTTTTTTGTGTTCGCCTTTGCCAGCTTTCCTTGCAATACATACAGTATTCCTGCGGAAACCTGACTTTGACGAACGCAAAAATCCTGCGCCATACAGCACTTCCCGGTTCCCGAGGAGGTCTATTAAAATTGAAATTTTTGAAAAAAGTGTTGTAAAATTTGCAAATATGTGTTATAGTATTAAAGTAAGCTGTTTTATCTCAAAACAGTATACACTATATATTGTAAATCATTTCCGAATTTTTTGCAAGAATTTTTTAGTCATTTAATGTGATGATAAGAAAAATTCGTCAATTTTAACAGAGAACTTTAAAATAATTCGGTAAAATCGTTACATTGTTTAAGCTTGCAATAAAAAAACGTACAGAAAGGAAAGTATACAACATGACAATTTCACTCTTTGTAGGACAAGGCGCGCAGTCTCAGGGAATGGGCAAGGATATTGCCGACGCTTTTCCCTCGACGGCAAGGCTGTACGATACGGCGTCGGAGATACTCGGACGGGATATGAGAGCCGTATGCTTCGATATGCCTGCCGACGAACTCTCAAAAACCATTAACGCACAGCCTGCGATCATGCTGACCTCTCTTGTCTGCATTTCTGCGGCTATTGAAAAAGGCTATAAATTCGACGGCGTATCGGGTCACTCGTTGGGAGAATATGCCGCTCTCGTTATCTCGGGCATGGTGTCTCCAGAGGACGGATTCAGGCTTATAAAGGCACGTTCCGAAGCTATGGAGGCGGCTGCATCGGAGCATAAGGGAGCTATGGCGGCGGTCATGAAAATAGCTCCCGAAAAGGTCGAGGAAATATGCTCGCAGGCAAAAAATTACGCCGTTCCCGTGAACTACAATTCGCCCCAGCAGACCGTAATTGCAGGAACTCCCGAGGGTATCGCCGAGGTCACGGAGAAATTTACGGAGCTTAAAGCAAGAGTAGTTCCTCTGAAAGTTGCAGGCGCATTTCATTCAAAGCTCATGCAGTCGGCGGCGGACAAGTTCTACGAGGCTGCAAAAGCTGTCGGATTCAAGTCGCCGAACGTAAAATTCTACTCCAACGTAACAGGCGGCGAACTGACCGATTTCAGCGATATGCCATCCCTTTTGGCAAAGCACATCGTATCGCCCGTCCGTTTCACCTCGGAACTCGCTCAGATGCAGGCGGACGGCGCGGATACTTTCGTTGAATTCGGTCCCGGAAAAACTCTCACGGGACTTGTCAGAAAAACTCTCACCGATGTAAAAGCGCTTAATATCGAAAACCTTGCAGGTCTTGAAGGAGCTGATATATATGGATAAATACGGACTTATCGGACACCCTCTGGGTCACTCCATGTCGCCGCTTATACACGAAAAGCTGTTCGCTCTAAGCGGCATCACCGATTACAGCTACGAGCTTATCGACATCGCCCCCGAGGAGCTTTCCGCTAAAAATGAACTGCTTCGCGAGCTTAAAGGCTTCAACATCACTATTCCGCATAAAACCGCCATTATCCCCATGACGGACAAGCTCGGCGAAAGCGCACTGAGATATAACTCCGTCAACTGCGTTTCAAACGATAACGGCATTATGACGGGCTATAACACGGACTGCGACGGCTTTCTGCGTTCAGCGGAGCTTCTGCCGCTGGGCGGAAACGTGCTGCTTCTCGGCTGCGGCGGAGTAGGCAGAATGATCGCCATTGAAGCCGCACTTCACGGAGCGGAGCTGACTATCGCCGTTATCCCACAGGATATTAAAACGGCTCAGCTCGTTATGGCGGAGATACTTTCAAAGTGCGAGGACGCATCCGTAAGGATATGTCTCGTTTCCGAGATAGAGGGGCAGTTCGATCTTATGATAAACGCCACCCCCGTGGGAATGTTCCCGAAAACGAACGCCTGCGCTGTTTCAGACGAAGTTATCGAAAGCTGTCTGAGCTTTTTCGATGTTATCTACAATCCCTCCGAAACGCTTCTCATGAAAAAAGCGCGCGCATTGGGACGTACTGCTGTCGGCGGCGCGGCTATGCTCGTGTATCAGGCAGTCAAGGCGCATGAGCTGTGGTACGGCGGCAAATTCGGTCTCGAAGATATTTCGGATATTATTATAGACGTCGAAAACGAGGTAAACCGCATGAACTCGGCTGCTTCGTCAAATTAAGGCGATAAAAACATTACAGGAGGTTATTATGACCATTTTTCTTTGCGGCTTTATGGGCTGCGGAAAAACTACCGTTGGCAAGCTTGCCGCTAAAAAATTCGGAATGAGCTTTTATGATTCGGACGACCTTATCGTTGAATCGCAGGGCATGTCCATACCCGAGATATTCTCCCAAAAAGGCGAACCGTATTTCCGTAAGACCGAAGCCGATATTATAAGATCGCTCTGCGGAAAAAAGGCTGTTGTCGCTTGCGGCGGCGGAGCTATGCTCGATCCCGTATCTGCTGCCGCGGCGGCGGAGTCGGGAGAAGTTATATTTCTCGACGTTGACTTCGAGACCTGCTACCAACGTATCAGCGGCGACAGCAACCGCCCCATTGCGGCATCGTCCACCAAGGAAGAACTGGAAGAACGATTCAATTCACGCCGCGATGTATACTTAAAGCATTCGACTATCCGTATCGACAGCAGCGACAGTCCCCTGAGAACTGTCGAACTGATAACGGAAGCCTTAAAGTTCAGTTAAGGCAACACCACACAAAGACCGCCTGTCGGCTTTGTACGCCATCTGCTTGCATATTTTCCGTCATATCGCACATAAACTCCTTGAAATACGACAGTATTCCTGCGTCGTTTCTGTACAATCTGACGTGATCTCCCCTGCTGGGGAGGTGTCAGCGAAGCTGACAGAGGGGCTGACCGACAGACAAAAATCTGACTTCGCATCTGCCGCACAATCTCTGTGCGGTGTTGCCTTAAAACGGAGATTTTTATGATTATATATAATGCAAAAATATTAACAATGGACAGTGTCGGAACTATCGAAAACGGCTGGCTCGAAACAAACGGCGGCAGCATTTCGGCTGTCGGAGAGGGCGAACCTGCGGATATTCCCGAGGACAGTATAAATGCCGAGGGCGGTACTCTGCTCCCCGGTTTTATCGACGCGCATACGCACTTAGGCATTATCGAGGACGGTATTGATTTCGAGGGGGACGACTGCAACGAATCCACCGACCCTTTCACTCCGCAAATGCGCGCTATAGACGGCATAAATCCCTTTGACCGCTGCTTTGAAGAAGCTCGGGCAAGGGGCATTACCGCAGCCGCATCATGCCCCGGAAGCGCAAACGCCTGCGGCGGCGAAATATGCGCTATTAAAACGTCAGGCAGACGTATTGACGATATGCTGATAAAAAACTGCGGCATTAAATTCGCTCTCGGCGAAAATCCCAAAAGGGTCTACAACGACAAGGGCGAAACGCCTGTAACACGCATGGCTACGGCGGCTGTTATCCGTGAGGGACTGTATAAGGCTCGCCGCTACGCTCACGATATGGACAGCTACTACTCCGACAACGAGAACTACGAGCCGCCCGAGTACGATATAAAATGCGAGGCTCTCATGCCCCTGCTCGACCGCAAGCAGAAAGCGTTTTTCCACTGTCACCGCGCGGACGATATTTGCACCGCAATACGCATAGCCAAGGAGTTTTCCCTTGACGCGGTCATTATTCACGGTACGGAGGGCTACAAAATAGCCGATATTCTGAGCGAGGAAAAAGTCCCCGTGATATGCGGTCCTCTCATCTGCGACCGCTGCAAGCCCGAAATGAAAGGTCTTGAACTGAAAAACGCCGCCGTTCTGTCGGAAAACGGCGTAAAGACCGCCGTCTGCACAGACCATACGGTAATACCGATACAGTATCTTCCTCTGTCGGCGCAGGCGGCTGTCAAGGGTGGTCTTGACATGGAAACTGCGTTAAAATGCGTTACCTCAGCTCCTGCCGAAATTCTCGGGATAGACGATTCTGTAGGAAGTCTTGCGGCAGGAAAAGACGCCGATATACAGCTTTACAAAAAAGGCGACGATCCCCTTGCTCTTATGTCCGAACCCATACTCGTTATGATAGACGGAAAAATAATACGAAGGGAGGAGCTTTCATGAAAGCTTTGAGCATTCTTGTCGGCGGAATTACTGCGTTGTCGGCGTTTCCAAAGACTGCGGCGGCGGGACAGACAGAACTTACGGCGGTGATCAACGGGGTAGGCTACACCTATCAGATAAATGACGACGGTAAAACGGCTGTAATTATTTCGGCAGCCGTTCCGAGCAGCGTCAAGGAAACTGTCGTTCCCGAAAAAATCGAGGAATACAGCGTTGTATCCATTTCGGAAAAGGCTTATATGGGCAGCCTGACCCTCGAAAAGCTCACTATCCCCCCGACCGTGAACTCTATCGGCGAACAGGCTTTTATGAGCTGCAACGAGCTTAAAGAGGTCACTATCGGAGAGGGTATCACTGCTATCCCAAACGACTGCTTTTTCTCTTGCCCGAATCTTGTTACGGTAAATATGCCCGATACGCTGACTTCTATCGGCAGCGAAGCGTTTTTCGGCTGCGACAAGCTCGATACGGAAATTCCTCCGAGCGTGACCTCTATAGGTAAGGACGCTCTCGGTATGGAAGCGGATTTTCACAGTCAGGGAAGCATTGCCGTTCAAGGATTTCTTATAAAAGGCACAGTCGGAAGCTGCGCGGAAAAGTACGCTCTTGAAAATAATATCGACTTTATTGACCTTAATAACTTTACCTCGGGCGATGTAAACGGCGATGAAGCTGTGGATTCCTCTGACGCTTCCGACGTTCTTATCGAGTATTCGGCTATCTCAACGGGAACGCCCCCTCGGTTCACGCCCAAACAGCAGATCGTCGGCGATTTGAACGGCGACGGCGTAATAGATTCCTCGGACGCTGCCGAGATACTGATAATTTATGCAAAAAATTCAACGATCAGATAAAGTCCCTCAATCGCATATATCGCTATATTTTACAAATACCCCCGTTTATTCCACACTTATTTTCTATATATCTTTTTTTCCGCAGCTATTGACATAACGGCGAAAAAATGTTATCATTAAAGTTAATAAACTTTGGTTTAATAGCAAAGGAGGATTTATTATGCTCACCGATATGAACAGCAAATTTCAGAAAGAGGGTCTGACGTTTGACGATGTGCTTCTGATCCCTGCAAAATCAGACGTTACGCCCAATATGATCAACCTCGGCACAAATCTCACCAAAAATATTACGCTCAACACCCCTGTCATGACAGCCGCTATGGATACTGTCACCGACTCCCGAATGGCTATCGCTATCGCAAGAGAGGGCGGGATCGGCATTATCCACAAGAATATGACTATCGAACAGCAGGCGGAGGAAGTCGATAAGGTAAAACGTTCCGAAAACGGCGTTATCGTTGACCCGTTCTCGCTGAATGAGGATCACCTTGTCTCCGACGCGGACGAGCTTATGGGCAAATACCGTATATCGGGCGTTCCGATCGTTGACGGCAGCGGCAAGCTCGTCGGCATCATTACCAACCGTGATATGCGTTTCCTCACAAACTTCGATGAGAAGATCTCAAACGTTATGACAAAGGATAATCTCATTACTGCTCCCGTTGGCACAACGCTTGAACAGGCTCAGGAGATCCTCCGCGCGCACAAAATAGAAAAGCTCCCCATAGTTGACGCCGAGGGCTACCTTAAAGGTCTTATCACTATAAAGGATATTGAAAAATCCGTTCAGTACCCCAATTCCGCAAGAGACAGTCAGGGCAGACTTCTCTGCGGCGCAGCTATCGGCGTGACCGCTAACGTTCTCGACAGAGCAAAGGCTCTTATCGAAGCTCAGGCGGACGTTCTCGTTCTCGATTCCGCTCACGGTCACAGCGCAAATATCCTGAAATGCCTCAGCATGGTCAAGGAGGCGTTCCCCGATACTCCCGTTATTGCCGGAAATATCGCTACTGCCGAAGCCGCCGAGGACCTTATCAAGGCAGGCGCAGACTGCGTAAAGGTCGGCATAGGTCCGGGTTCTATCTGTACGACCCGTGTTGTCGCAGGTATCGGCGTACCTCAGATAACTGCGGTTTACGACGTCGCATGCGTTGCCCAGAAATACGGCATACCCGTTATCGCAGACGGCGGAATCAAATATTCGGGCGATATTGTCAAGGCTCTTGCTGCCGGCGCAAACGTGGTAATGCTCGGCTCGCTCCTTGCAGGCTGCGCGGAAGCTCCCGGAGAGACCGAGATCTATCAGGGCAGACAGTTTAAGGTCTACCGCGGCATGGGAAGTCTCGGTGCTATGGCTAACGGCTCTACAGACAGATATTTCCAAGAGGGCGCAAAGAAACTCGTTCCCGAGGGCGTTGAGGGTCGTGTGCCGTTCAAGGGTTCTGTTGCAGATACGATTTTCCAGCTTATCGGCGGTATCCGCTCGGGTATGGGCTACTGCGGCTGTCCCGATATTCCCACGCTTCACGAAAAAGCTCAGTTCGTCCGCATTACCGGCGCAGGTCTCAAGGAAAGCCACCCTCATGATATTTATATCACTAAGGAAGCTCCTAACTATTCTGCCGGTATTTGATGATATACACTGTCTATAACTTATAGTGGGGGACTCTGTCCCCCACACCCCCTGCCAAAGGGGTGACCCCTTTGGAATCTCTGTTGTCGTAAATTTTCCTGCATAAAGCCTGCCATATAAATCCGAATCCATATTTTTATGGCTTTATGCAGGGAAATTTACGATATAGGATTCAAGAAATTACCTTTTGGCAAAAGATACAGGGAACACTATCCACTTAAGTTGTGGACAGCGATATGAAAAGTACGGCACGCCTTACGGTGTGCCGTTTGTTATACGGGAGGTATAGAATGTTCGGCGCGATTTTCGGAGATATTATCGGCTCTTATTACGAACTTCACTGCACAAAGGAATACGATTTTCCTTTACGCAAAGAATGCACGTTCACCGACGACAGCGTTATGACCGCTGCTGTAAGCAAGGCGATACTGTTAAACGGCTGTCCGATAAATAAACATCAGCTAAAACAGCGTGCAAAAGAATTTGCTGTTCAGTACAAGCAGTTTTATTCCTATTTTCCTAATGCAGGGTATGGATATTTATTTAACAAATGGGCTTCGGCTGTGAAAAATATGAGAATACAGCGCAGCTACGGCAACGGTGCGGCTATGCGTGCAGTACCTATCGGTTACGCCTATGAAAGCATTGAACAGGTTCTTCTTCAGGCTAAGGCAAGCTGTCTGTATACGCATAACTGCCGTGAAGCCATAAGAGGGGCGCAGGCGGTGGCATGTGCCGTCTTTCTTGCCGCTCATAACAGTTCCAAAGAGAGCATAAAAAATTTTATATGTGAAAAGTTCAGATACGATCTTAGCAGTTCGGTTGACGATATACGCCCATATTACAGCTTTGACAGCAGCACAAGCTACAGCGTGCCGCCTGCTATCACTGCATTTCTTGATTCAAGCGACTACGAAAGTGCTGTAAGAAACGCTGTTTCGCTCGGCGGTGACGCAGATACTATGGCTTGCATTGCAGGCGGAATCGCAGAAGCGTTCTACGGCGATATTCCCGAGCATATTAAAAATTTCTGCTACGGAAAGCTCGATTATACTATAAAAAGTAATGCTGCGGAATTTTGCCAAAAATATAAAATTTCACTTTATAAAAATTAAAGTCACAGCCGTGCTTTGTACATTTTGTTTAAGATTATCTTAAATAAAAATTACAAAAAAGTACATCTCTTGCAATAAACTGCAATATGTGTTATAATAAGTTTCAAGGAACACATATTTTAATTAAAATGCTGTCTGCAACTTAGCGGATATTTATAAAGGGGTGTTTTCATGGAATCAATGAATCTTGTATTATGCGCGGCGGCTGCGGCTGCGCTGGATATATGCGCGTTGGTACTGATATTGGCTTCGTACAGCGAAAGGCGGTCGGAAAGAAAGGCGTGGAGCAAGATCTCCGCCGATATGGAGCTTGCCGATCAGAACCGTTCATACGCTCTCGAATGCGATGAAATACTGATAGGACGTCACGCTTCTGCGGATATACGTCTGCCCGATATGTCGGTATCGAGGTATCACGCTATGCTCAACGTTACCGACGGCAAATGGACTATCACGGACATAGGCTCAAAATCGGGTATCTATGTAAACGGCGTTCACGTTCAGCACGTCCGACTGTACGACAACGATATTATAACTCTCGGCAATCGCCGTCTTATTTTCAGAAAAAGGAGGGAGCGAAATTGAGCAGTCCGATCTCATATTTTTTTTCATGCGTATTTGTCATCATCGCTCACGGAGCAATGCTTTTCAACGCTTTTCAAAACGGCAACTACGAAAGCGTCAACGATGTTATAACCCTGTGTGCGGCTGTTATAGGGCTTGACGCGGCGTACTTCATCGTAATGCCGTTCTTTAAGCAGCGTACATATGCGGTTGACTTCATGCTCCTCCTGATACTGAACATGAGCAATATCTTCCAATCATGCTTTGGCGGAGTCCACCTCGACCTGAAACACTTTATAACCTGCATTGCCGCCCTTGTCTCATGCCGAATAGGCTGTATAGCGTGCAGAAATCACCGCTGGATACAGGATAAAAAGAAGTTTGTCTGGGTGGGTATCGGCGTACTTATGGTTGTGATATTCCTTTTCTGCGGCAGCCGAAGTATGTGGATAGACCTCGGATTTATGACTATCCAGCCCTCGGAGTTCATTAAGCCGCTTCTTGTACTCGCCTGCGCCGCTTCTATCTCGGAGCAGCAGAACAAGCACAAGGTACTCTGCTTCAACGTAGTGTACGAAAATCTTATCCTTTTCGGAATCGTCGCCGCTGTTATCCTGTTCCAATGGTGGTGCAGAGACCTCGGCAGTATACCGACGTTTGCGGCGATATACGCATCGGGGTTCCTGCTGCGTATATGCTACCCCAAAGCCAAATTTTCAAAGAAAACGCTGATAATTGCAGGCTCATGCGTGGCAGTAGCAGGCATCGTGGCGGTCATTCTTGCTCCGCCGTATGTTAAAGACAGACTTTTCGTCGATATTTGGAGCGACCCCGACGGCAACGGCTATCAGCAGTCCAAAGCTCTTATCGGTATTGCGGAGGGCGGCTGGTTCGGCAAAGGTCCGGGCGAAGGCTTTCTTCATAACGTTTTCGCTTATGAAAGCGATATTGTTTTCGCCACTATAAGCGAAGAATGGGGACTTCTCTACGCCCTTATGACCGTGCTTATGCTGCTTGTTATCGTTGCAATGCCCCTTGTAAATCCGCCCCGTTCATACTATCACGCAACCATGTGCGCAGGCGTATGCGCGGCGTTTACGGTGCAGATGGCGTTGAATATTTTCGGTTCATGCAATATGATACCGTTTACAGGCGTAACTCTGCCGTTTATTTCAGCAGGAGGAAGCTCCATGGTCACAAGCGGTCTTATGATAGGCATGATAGCCGCCGCTCAGTCGCCCGTATTCAAGAATCCAAAGCCCAAAAAGTCCCGTAAACAGGCGAAAAGGAGGACGTCATGAAAAGTATCAGAAGATGTCAGCATATTATGACCCTGTTTCTGCTTGCTTTTATTGCAGGAATCGTTACCCTTACGGTTCGCATAAACAAGCAAGCTCCCTTTTATATGTCGCACTCCGAAAACTACGAGTTGGGCAAGGTCTACGACAGAAAAGGCGACGTGCTTTTCGACGGCTCGGGAAACGGCGACTATCCCAACAACCACTTCATAGACGTGGGCAACCTTATCGGCGATGACAAGGGACAAATGGAAAATACCCTTGTGGCGCAAAATATCGACAGTCTCAATAATTACAGCTTCAACAGCGGTCTTGTGAAAAAAGGCGGTAAGGCTGCTATCTATACTACTCTCGACCACAAGGCAAACCGAGCCGCTTACGACGCTTTTATGGGAGCGGACGGCTGCGCTGTTGCGTACAACTATAAAACGGGCGAACTGCTCGTCTGCACAAGTCTGCCGAATATAGACCCCTCCAAAGGCTATGCAGGTCTTGAAAACATGAAGTCGGGAACTCTCATGCAAAAAGCTATGTACCGTACCGTCCCCGGCTCTACCCAAAAGGTCTCAACAGTTATTTCGGCTATGGAAATTATGGGGCAAAGCGCTCTTTTTTCAAAAAAATTCAGTTGCTCGGGCTACTACATAAATAAATCGGACGGTAAAATAGACTGTCATAATTCATGGGGTCACGGCGAACAGAATATACAGCAGGCAGTCGAAAACAGTTGCAATCCGTTTTTCGCACAGCTTGTGGAGGACTCCGATCTGCCCCTTGACCGTGTAAAGGAAATGTACACAAAGTTAGGCTATGCGGTCAGCGACGATGAGACCGAGGCAGAGGTCGGATATATTGATATTGACGGCATTCAATGCGAAAAAGCGTCAACAAAGCTTACAGATTCTTCTGATTTCTCCACACAATGGGGCTGTATCGGACAGGGCAAGACCCTTGTAAGTCCTGTGCAGCTTATGATGTGGCAAAGCGCGATTGCCAACGAAACGGGCAAAATGACAATGCCTCACCTTATAGAACATGTTACCGATGTAAACGGAAAAACCGTCGATACGGCGGAAACATCATACAGCGACGCACTTTTCAGCTCGTCTACAGCGTCCGCCGTAAAACAGATACTTTTGACCAACGGCGCAAATCATTACCAATATTCTATCCCCGGATATAACGTTGCTATCAAAAGCGGTACTGCGCAGGTAAAGGACGGCGCAGAGGAAAACGCCCTGCTCGTGGGATTTGTTGACGATACCAAAAATCCTATTGCGTTCTGCGTGGTTCTGGAAAATAAGTACAGTACCCCTGCTGTCGCTGAAAATATCGTCACAACCATGCTCAACAGCCTTTGCGGTTGATCTGATCAACTTAAACAGGGGGACGCTGTCCCCGAATTTCATTTACTCAAGAAGTTTTATTTTCTTCTTTAGTTTCCTGTATTGCTAAGGGAACGCCCTCTCTTGCAGGGCTTTGCCCCGCACCCCACCAGAGGCGCTGCCTCTGGACTCCTCCAAAGGGACACCGTCCCTTTGGAATCCCAATATTAGTACGCTTATGTTGATAACATCGCTCAAAAAGGAAATATTGCTATTTTTAACAAATATTACTGCATCAATTGTACAGAATATACAAAATTAACAAAACTCTATTGTAAATGGTTTTGAATTATGGTATAATATGATTATGGAATTTATATTCCATATAAGTCAGACTTCGATTCGGCAGAGACCGCAGCGGGACATGCTCCCCTGCTTCAAAGCTCGTTTTGAAAGTCTCAAAGGAGGACTACTATATATGAAAACAACCATTACAGCAAAAAAAATGCAGATCCCACAGAATTTTACCGAATATGCACAGGAGAAAATTGATTCTAAGCTCAGTAAGTTTTTCGGCGACGAGGCGGACGCAAAAATCGTTCTGTCCGAGATAAAAAATCAGATCGTTGTCGAGCTTACTGTAAAATATAACAGCATTATCTACCGTTCCGAACGTGCGGCGGTGGATAAAAACGACGCTCTCGACGACGCTGTTGACAAGATCATCAGACAGATCCGCAAGAACAAGACCAAGGTCGAGAAAAGGCTGAAAGATACCGCATTTAAGGACGCTTTCGCCGAGCCTGTCGAGGAAGTCTCCGATTATACGGTCATCAAGGAAAAGAAGTTCAAGCTGCGCCCCATGGACGTTGAGGAGGCTATTCTCCAAATGAATCTTCTGAGCCACGAGTTCTTCATGTTCCTCAATGCGAAAACAGGTACGATAAACGTTGTGTACAAGCGTGACGACGGTAACTATGCCGTACTTCAACCCGATAACGATTAATAAAAAAGGACTGCTTCGGCAGTCCTTTTTATGTTTGCATATCACTATCCACAAGTTAAGAGGATTTTGATGCCCTTTACTTTCTGTTAAAGAGGTAACTCTTGGTGTCCATTATCGTGAATTGGACTGTGGAAATCATGGAGACTAACGGCATTACGCTGATTTGGGGATTTCCACAGCCCAATTCACGACAACAGAGATTCCAAAGGGGTCACCCCTTTGGCAGGGGGTGTGGGGGACGGCGTCCCCCACTTAAATTGTAGACAGTGATTTGCATATCATCGTTTCGGAAACCAAAGCGAAAACTCCGCGCCCTTATCGACCTCGCCGTATGCTTCTACTCTGCCGCCGTGACGTTCCATTATACGGTGAATAAGCGCAAGTCCCACGCCGCTGCCCTCAAACTCCTCCTCGGAATGAAGCCGCTGAAATACCTGAAAAAGCTTATTTGAATAGGTCATATCAAATCCCGAGCCGTTGTCCTTGATCTTTATAACGTTGCAGCCCTGCTCCGAATGTCCCGAAAGCTCGATAACCGCCTTTTCACGCTTTGAGGTGTACTTTATTGCGTTGGAAAGCAGGTTTTTCAGCATTATCCGCATAAGTACCTCGTCGCAGTCAACAAGGGGCAGCTCTCCGCAGATGAACTCTATGTCACGATCGGGTTCAAGCTCTTTAAGGTCGTGATAAGTCTCCTCGGCGATAGGTCTGATGTCCACCTGACGTACCACCGCATTGACGTTGCACATCTTCGAGAAATCAAAAAGCCGCTCTATCATCGTTTTCGTTTGGGTCGCCTTAGATACTATCATATCCATTATGGTGACAATGCTTTCGTCGGGAGCTTCGCCCAATTCGGAACGCAGCATCTCTATAAGCATGTTGATTATGTTGAACGGCGCTTTCAGGTCGTGAGACACCGCAGAGCAGAACTGCGTAAGCTCGTTGTTTGCTGCGGTAAGCTCTTTCTGCTGAAACGATACCTGCAAGTGCGTTTTGATACGAGCAAGATACTCCTCCTTGATAAACGGCTTTTTTACATAATCACAGCCGCCCAGTTCAAAACCTCGGCTTATTATCTCGGGACTTGTCTCCGACGTAAGAAATATGATCGGAATGTCCCGTGTTTTCTTATTCGACTTTATCTTCTCGCAGACTTCAAGACCGTTTATATCGCCCATCTGAATATCGAGCAGGATAAGGTCGGGAATACGCTTTTCAAGAAAACGCATTGCCGCTTTTCCGCTTGCCGCCGCAAAAACACGATACCCCTCGGCACGAAGCAGAGTACCCGAATAAGCGATGTGATCGGGCATATCGTCCACCACAAGTATTTCAGCATAGTTGTTCATATTTTTTTCCTCACTTTTTCAACGGCGTCAGTCCGGCTTTGTACTTCGACGGGGTCATTCCCGTAATTTCCTTGAACACCTTAGTGAAATAATCCACGGAAGAATACCCCAGTATATCGCTTATCTCATACGCTTTGTAGTTGCCTGTGCGGATAAGCTCCTTGGCGTATTCTATTTTTATCTTTGAGTAGAACTCGTGGAAGGTCACGCCGAAATGCTGCTTGAACAGCTTGCCGAAATAATCCTTGCTGTAGGCGTGCGCCTCGGCAATATCGTCAACGGTGATGATCTCCCCGTAATGCTGAGAGCAGTACATCGCCACCTGATTTATAAATTTATTGGTGTCCGCAGAAACGTCAAGCTGTTTCAGTACCTCCTCAACCGACGGCTGTATGCGGCTGCCCTGATCCATTTCGTCTATACGCTTTTTAACACGCAGAAGAACGTCCTCCAGCTTCCGCTTATCTACGGGTTTCAGCAGATAATCGAACGCTCCGAGGATAAGTCCCTGCCGCGCATACTCAAACTCGTCATAGGAGCTTGCGAATATTACGGGCAGCGTATTTCCCGATTCATTGAGCTTTCTCAGCATTTCTATACCGTCTACGAACGGCATTCTTATGTCCGTAAAAATCAGATCAAAGGAATTTTTTTCAAGCATTTCAAGAGCCGCTTTTCCGTTTGAAGCTTCGGCGGCTATAGAAAATCCGCATTCCGACCAAGTTTTCATTTTTGAATAGATGAACCGCAGCGCGGCGTCATCTTCAACTAAGAGAACCTTGTACATAAAGCACCTCCAAATTATCTGTTATCCATGGGAAATCATAGCCCGATACTGCGCTTTTAAGCTTCATGAAGTTCTCGGAATTCATGTTCGCCGCGAAAACTCCCATGTTTTCAACAAAAAGCTCCGCCGCGGAAACGTCAAAATCTTCACAAAGCGAGACAAAGCTTTCACGGAGCGACTGCCAATCCACCGAACCCAAAGAAATATCTTCCTCCTCCGAAAGCCTGCTGTGGCAGTCGGAAAGCTCTTTAAAAGTGTCGTTCCATATCTCCGTGAAGCTTTCGAGACTGTCCGAAACGCCTTTTTTCAGCTCGTCACTCAGCATGCCCGAAACACGGTAAAGCCGCTTACAGAACATATTTCCCGAAATTCCGATGACGTTGTGGAGTATTTCACGCGCGGAAATTATCTCCCCGTTTTTTACATGCTCGTTCAGCATTTCGCAGTCATGGCTATGTACGCTGAGAAACTGCGTGAGAAGCCGCAGTACGGCTTTTTTTTCTTTCATTACGGCGAAAAGCTCGTCATAACTGAACAAACTGTCGTCGGAGCTTTCAACGTTTTCCCCTGCAAAGTCGATAACGAGAAAGCGATTCAGCAGCTCCTTTAGATCGTCCATTTGAAGCGGTTTGAGCAGCGAACCGTTCATTCCGCTTTTTATATATTCGGGATCGTCGGGAGCTATCTCGTCGGCGGAAAGCGCAATGACCGGCACGTTCGGACTGCTCTCCCTGATAAGCTCAGCCGCTCGGAATCCGTTCATCTCCGGCATGTGTATATCCATGAAGATCATGAAAAATTCTTTCTCCGACGCAAGCCGCACAGCCTCCTCTCCCGAGCCTGCCGTTACGACCGATAATCCGCAGCTTTCCAGCATAAGCTTTTCTATTTCTATGGTTATTTCATTATCATCTGTTAAAAGAAATTCCACAATAAAAACTCCTTTTCAGCTTTTTAGAGCCTGTTTAATATTTCGGCGTGTGCGGATTTTCGAGCATAAATTTGTCGAGTACAAGGCGAAAAAGCGAAAGCATACTTGATGTATGGTGAGCTTTTTCAACGCAGTAATCGGCAAATTTTGCCGAAAAAACGTGCGCGGAGAGATGTTAAACAGGCTCTTAGATAAGTTTATTATACAATAATCCGCCGCTTTTGTCAAGAATCTGCTTCTTGATATTGTGTAAAGAAAACGCATGTGAACATTTTTTCCGAAAATACAAACTGTAGGGGACGGCGCCCTCGACGTCCCGGCAGCGTGTCGCTGCACCCATTGCCGACCGTATTCTTATGTTCGGGATATGCGTCCCCGTAGCAGCAATTCACAGGGAAAGGCAAATAACAAAATAAGCGTGTCGCTGCACCCTGTGTCGCCGCACCAAATTCATGCAAAAAATTATCGACAACAATTTTTATTTACGCTGTAATCTGCCGATGTAGGGACACGGCGTGCCGTGTCCGCACGCAGCATTATGCGATATATAAAAATGCGGATATATCGTTATTTTGGGTTTATATTTCTGCCCATAATTATTTATTCCTGTAATTTTCTTGAACGGACACGGCACGCCGTGTCCCTACATCGGGAGAATCACATAGGAAATAAAATTCCCATTATGTGCAAAATTCATCTGTCTTTTAAAACTTTAAACATACTTCTTTTTACGTGAGAATCAATTTTTCAATTTACCTTAAAACTTAAAATAAAATAATTCTAAAAAAAGCTTGCATTTTTTTCCTGTATATGGTATAATGAATTTTAGTTATCTGATTCTTAAACAGGTCCATCGTAAAAAAAGGAGATGCTTTATGAAAAGAAAAACAGCGTATATTCTTGTAACGGCGATCATTACAATGATGTCGGCAGGAGCTTTTGCAATGAACGCATTCGCAGAGGGCGAAGCGGCTGCTTCAGATTCGGGAAATCAGCAGGCTGCCGGCAACCCCGTAATGACCTTGGTCATTCCGCTCGTGCTTATGTTCGTGCTGCTCTACTTTATGGCTATAAGACCGCAGAAAAAACGCGATCAGGAAGCCAAAGACATGCAGAACAGCTTGCAGGTCGGCGATGAGATCGTCACCAGCGGCGGTATTGTCGGAATGGTTTTCCGCATCGGCGACGATACTGTAGTAATCGAAACAGGCGGCGAACGTAATAAGCTGAGAATAAAAAAATGGGCTGTTGCCGAGAACGTTTCGGCTGCCGAAAGAGCAAAAGAAGCGCAGTCCAAAACAAAGTCGCCCCTTGCAGCGGCAGGAATTTCCGACGACGGCGACAAGAAAAAATCAAAAAAATCCAAGAGATCCGAGGACGCCGATCCCTCCGAAAACGAATAAAAAAACAAGCCTCCGCATAGTATTTAACAAATATTATGTGGAGGCTTTTTATGGGTCATTACAGAAAAAGCATATGGGAAAATACTTTTCTGAGCTTCGGCATACCGATACTTTTCGGCATACTATGCGGACTTGCAGGGTGCGTTTTATTTTCTGCGGTGTCGTTTTTTGTGTTTAAGGGTATGATGTTCGGCAAGCTTTTTAACCTGCTGACGCTGTTCATAAGCGGCTATTTCAGCGGCAATTTATGCGGACGTTACCGCAGACGCCGCGGAATGATTGACGGCGCAATATGCGGCGCAGTCATATACGCCGTTCTGCTTTCGGTATCTGCCGCATTCGGGGAATTTACCGACCTCAGAAAACTTCTGCTGCTCGCAGCGGCAGGCGCATTCGGCGGTATCGCTGGCGTTAATTCATCAAGACCTAAGAATCTTATGTAAAAAAAGACAACGCCGTTATCCGCCTATTCGTTTATTTATGTACTTTGTTTTGATTTTGGAGTACAATATTTTCTGTTCGCTGTACAGACCTCTGTAACCCGAAAGCATGTAGCTCACCGCGCAGGCAAGCACGTAAACGCCGATACCCTCGCTGCCGAAAAGCTCGATACTCAGCAGTATCGAAGCAACGGGACAGTTTGTAACTCCGCAGAACAGCGCAGCCATGCCTACCGCCGCCCCAACGGAATTATCCAACCCCAGCAGCGGCGCAAAAACACTTCCGAAAGACGAGCCGATAAAGAATACGGGAAATATTTCTCCGCCCTTGAATCCCGAACCGAGAGTGACTGCCGTAAACACCATTTTTATAAGGAACGCCGCAAAAAACGGACTTTTGGCAAACGCCGAGATTATCGCCGCTCCGCCTGTTCCGTTGTACATACCGCTGCCCTCGATCACGGTCAGCAGAACTACGATAACGCCGCCTGCCGCCGCCCTCAGAGCGTGATTTTTTATTTTTTTGAAAAGCTTACTCGTACCGCCCAGAAGCAAACAGAAAAACACGCTGATACCTGCGCATATCGCTCCTATAAGCGCAACTTTCAGATACAGCGCAGGGTCAGCCTCGGGCATATTCACGCTTACCTGTATATGGGTGTTTCCGAAAAGCGACGAAATATATCCTGCCGTCAGCGCAGCCGTAACGCACGGAACTATCGCCGAGTAGTAGAAAATTCCAACGCTGACTACTTCCATAGAAAAAATAGCAGCCGTCACGGGAGTTCCGAAAACTGCCGAAAACATTGCGCTCATGCTGCACATGGTCATTATACGCTTATCATCGTCGTTGAATTTCAGCTTACGTCCCGTAAACGAACCGAGCGCAGCCCCGATTTGCAGGGACGCGCCCTCACGTCCGCTTGAACCGCCGCACAAATGGGTCAGCACAGTCGCTATGAAAATGCACACGGCATGGCGTATTCCCATTATTTTATTGTCGCGGACGGCTAAAAGCACAAGGTTAGTCCCCTTATCATGGCTGTAATTCAGTACATCGTACAGGCAGGCTATCGCCGCTCCGGCAGCAGGCAGCAGAAATATCAGCCACGTATGTTCCGCGCGGAAGCTCTCCGCCTCGCCTGAGCAGAAATGAAACAAAGCTCCCGTAAGTCCTATAAGAACTCCCATGACCGAGCCTATAAACAGCCATTTAAAAAAGAATCTTATCTCTTTAATATGCTCGCTGTGTAAAATATCCTTTATCTTCTGCATATCGTCAATAGAAACACGGCGGAACTCAAAAGCGGCGTTTCTATGCCATGACCTCCTTTTTCTCCTCCAGTCTGACAGGCAGACCGTTTATTTCAATGGTCGGGTCGTCAAGGTCTATAAGCAGACATCGCCGTCCGTTTACCACGCTTGTACGCACCTTATCGGCTGCCGACGGCTTGATATTCACGGTTATTCCCGGAGAGGTCAGCACCGTTTTAGTCTCGATAAGATTGCTCACGGTAAGCGGCGCATCTCCGCAGAATTTCTCGTACACGGGGTCGGTCATTTCCACACGCTCCTGCGGAATTCCTATATCGGTAAGAATGCCCTTTAGCTTGGAATTGTCGATAACTGTCTTGTCCGTATCGTCCTTATTTTCCTCGACTACCTCCTGAAGCTTTTCATTTACGGTCTTTATTACCATATAGTCCAGATCGTCGCCGACAACGCCTTTGAGAATATTTTGAAAGCTTGCCTTTTCGTTATCCGCAGACATCACGAACGTGCAGCCCAGAACATTCTCAACAAGCGAAATATTCGGCTTTGAGGCGGACTTCATATAACACATTACATGGTTTATATCGGAGCTTCTGTTGCTGAACACAGGATACAAAAATCCCTCGGAGGGAGCTTTGCTGATGATAAGCTCGGTGTTTACTTTCTTCGTTATCTCGTTATTGAAGCTGTCGAAAACAAAGCCGTCACTGCCTGTATTCACGGGACAAAGAGCCGTCAGCAAATAGCGGTAAAGCTCGTCCTCGCCCTCCGCAAACTCGTCGTTTTTGTCCTTGCGGCGGATAGTGTATGTACAATATGCCGTAATGACCGCATAAGGTCCTTCGTGGCTGAAATTGTTCGCTATATGATTCATGAAATTCTCGCAGATAATGTCGTCTTTAAGCTCGGAACGCAGCAGACTGTAAAGTATCTCCTGCGGCTGTCCCTCCTCGTAAGCCTCGTTGGGAAACTGATATTCGCAAAAATTCTTTCCCACGTTTGTGTTGAGGACTTTTTTCAGCGTTTCGTCGTATACGTCATGCTCCTCAACAGGCATCGTCAGACACGATGACGTTTTATAGTAGCGGACGTTTTTTTCTGCGTCCACAAAGCCCGTAAGAACCCTGTCCATAATGAAAAATCCGCTCTTATCCGAAAAATTCTTCTTGATCTCTGCTGTCTCTTTTTTGTTCATATTTTTTACCTCTGCTTTGTTTTTTATTGCAGAAATAATTATACCATATTACACTCAAAATTGCAACAGACGCGGAAATAAATTTCGATAAATATTTTTTTAACGCGACACAGGGTGCAGCGACACGCTGCTTATACCATATAATAATGCTTTTGTCTACTCTATTATATGAATTCCTTAGTAACAATTCTCTGATTTGTCCGAAATGACTGAGTTTCAGTGAATTGTTGGTAGACAATATAAACGTGAATTGTTCTTTTTTTCTACCATTTTTTCTACCGTAATCACACGTTTTTTGATTTCTTTTTCTTGATTCCACTTTCGCATATTATATTCTATAAGGTTGACCTTTGCGATTCTCCCGTGCCTTCGGGATTATCGCTTTTCTTTTTTCTACCTCTTGTTTTTTTAGGGGCAGTATCGCTTGCTGTCTTTGCAGTAGATTTTTTGGTGGCAGTTTTCTTCTCTGCTGTTTTATCAGGTTCGGACTTCGGTGCAGGATCACCTCCAAGCACTCTTGCGATTGTCTCAGCAGAATTTACTTTAGCGTTATACTCCAGATGGCTGTAAAGGTTTGCCGTGATTGCAAAATTGCTATGACCGAGCCACTCCTGAATTGCCTTCATCGGAATATCATTTGCAAGTAATAAGCTCGCACATGAATGACGAAGGTCATGGAAACGCAAATGCTTCATACCGCTTTTAGTGACGATGTAATGGAAGTGCTGCGTCACATAGCTTGGAGAGATCATATTGCCGAGATTGTCACGACAGATAAATCCGTCAAACTCCTTGTTGTAGCTGTTGCCACACGCCTTTTTGAACTTAGCTTCCATCTTCTTTTTATCCAACAGCATTTCTTCAATGTGAGGAATCAGCGGAAGTGTTCTTCTTGTAGAATTGGTTTTCAGCCTGGTTTCAACATAGAGCTTCATCTCGCCGTTATCATCGTAGTCGCTGACGATCTTCCTCTGGATTGTGATCGTCTTGTTCTTGAAGTCGATAGCATCCCACCTCAGACCAAGTATCTCACATCTTCTCAGACCGTAGTAAGCTGCGATATTGACAACAAGCTCAAGCTTATCGTCTTTGAAAACCTTGAACAGCTCATTCAGTTCATCTGCATTATAAAAGGTAGCTTCATGTCTGTCGGCTCTTGGCACTGCCAATTTGTCCATAGGGTGTTTCGGAATCAGCTCCATTTTTACAGCATAAGCAAATGCGGAGTGCAAGGTGAGATAATACTGCTTTATGGAACTGCCCTTACAGCCGTTGTCCAGTTTGTAGTTGAGGAAGTTCTGAATGTGGTTGTGATTTACCTGTCCGAGCGTAAGGTTCGGATAGTTTTCATTGATGTACTCCATGTACCTGTTGCTGATCTTGCGATAGCAAAGATGTGTTGTACGAGCCACATTCGGTTTGATATATGTCAGCCACTCGGAAAAGAAATCACCGAGCAACATATTAGAAGCACCTTCATCGCTCATAACAGCATACGGCACAGTGCTTGCGGATTTGACTGCAATCTCTCCTTCGGTAATGCTCTTGTCAAACTCTGCAACAATAGCTTCAACAGCTTCTTTAAGAGCTTTCTTTGAACACTTCTCAGGCAATTTCGTGTTTACCCACTTACGCTTGCGCTTTCCGCTGTGATCCTTATAGTCAAAGACAACATAGTGCTTTCCGTTTTTAACGGAAGTAATGTATTTGTAAGGCAGACTTGCTTTCATTTGTATTCCTCCTTTGAGTTGAAAGCGGTAGAAGTCTGCTGTTGACTATTATATTATAGCGCGAAACCAAATATAATGCAATACAAACCGACCGCATTTCTTTATTTTCGGCATTTTACACCGGGGAATCCTCCGTAGTGTACTGGCTTTTTTCATGAAGCTCAACTACTGAGGCTTTTGTCACTCTGATGATGCGTCCGAGATCAAGCCGTGCAAGCTTTCCCTGTTTTACCAGAGCGTAAGCATAATTACGGCTGATACCGAGCATTTCACATACCTGGGATATTGTGACAATATCAGGATATTTCCTGAACGGTTTCCTTACGGACTTGCTTGCCATAACTTCACTCCTCTCTCAGGAAGAAGAAAAAGAAAACAAAATAGCGTTGATGTTTCATATTCAGTTATCAAGATGCTGTAAGCACATCTGTCTGTCGGTTATTTTTATGCCCAAAGATTGATGTACTGTTGGCAGCTCCTACTCCGAGAAGTAGAAGCTCCCGACGGCACATCAGCCGTCGTTCAAAACATAGGAGGTAAATGAAGCACCGTTGGCAGTATCCGTCCTCACCGCAGAACGGATACTCCCGACAGCGTTTCCGCTGCCTTCACAAGAAAGAAATATATTATGAGTTACCGCCGTTCTGCTCCATAAGGGGAAGAATGCCGTATTCCTTCAGGAGTTCGTAGATGAACAGTCTGCCTTTTTGTGTCCAGCAAGTATGTAACTTTGCATTCGGGTTGCCGTTCTCATCGGAAACTGCGAATGTCTTTGATTTCACATATCCCATATCAGCATACTTCTGATAGAGAAGCCAAACCTGTCCCTGCTTATACTGTACGCCGTGTTCGTGAAGCCATCTGTTCATCCATACCGCTGACTTTCCGTAGTCCTTAGCGATAGTGCTGATCGGCATCAATCCCTCGGCACTCAGGACGTAATCGTAATAAGAAGCTTTCGGGAGCATATTCTTGATTTTCTCAGCCTGCTCAGTGTTTTCGTTAAGGAGCTTGGTGTTTTCGCCTTTCGTAATCTGCAACTGATGATTTGCGATCAGCAGCGCTCTTGCGAGAATTGCATCAGGACTGTTCCACTTCTTTTCGATTTCAAGGAAATATTCACGACAGCGCTTGCCGGTGTCAGTCCGCTGGATCATACACAGCTCTTTTGCCATATCAATAGTGAGCTGATGGTCTTTTCTCTGCTTGCCTGCGCATCCATCAACCCTATTACTCAAAAACGAGTAATAGTCTCTACCCTCAACAAATCCGTATTCGCACATTCTTTTGAACCAATCGTTATAGCGAGTGTCGATCATAAGCGCAGCGTGAAGCTCACGCCCGCTGACCATAGGCTTTTCGTTATCGTAATTTACGGTGATCATTGTGTCCTTCATTTATTGCACCTCTTTCTTTGAAATATGAGCATATGGGGAACGACACAACCGGAAAATGGACAAAACGGCGATGCCATCCCCTCAGCCCTTGAAGACACTGTTGCGCCCTCTAAAAGTTATTACCAAAAAAATTTGGTCATCGTTAAGCATCAAAACGAATTTTGTAACTATGCACAGTTCCGGTATGGCTTTTTTGTGAGTTATACGGTTATCTTGTCATAATCTCAATCAGAAACTCAACCCCGTGAGTAACTCTACGGAAAACCTCGATCTTTGAGACACCGTATTTCTGGGCGAGTTTGCCATAGCTTGCGTTCTCATATCTCAGATAATAGTCCATAACAGCTTCATACCAGCTCTCATTTCTTACCCTGAGTTCTTCCAATGCCTGAGCAAGTGCAGGATTTTGGAGCATGCCATGTGACATCATAGTATTATCGGTGGACAGCAGATACTCAATATCGTCGATATGTCCATAGCTGAACGCTTCGTTTTGCTTCCGCTTCTTTTCCTCATACATCTCATGACGAATGAGGCTGCGGTATGCCTTGACAGTCTCCTCAGTAATACCCTCGACCTTTTCGATTTCATAGTATTCCTTCGGGAATTTCGGTTTGGATTTCATGTTTTTCTCCTTTCTGTCAGAGAAAAACGCATACCAAATACGCCAAGCGGGTGTCGGAGTGTTTCTCTCTGACAATCCCTCTCAGCCTGGTGATTGTGTTTTGGAGCTACGGAACTGAGTAGCTGCGCGCAAGCATTCGTAGCCCCATTATTATTGTAAACCTTTTCGGCAAAATAAGATATATCTCGACGAGAAAGGTAACAACACCAAAAGCCAACACTGTTTTATGTGCTTTTTGTACAAAAGACAGTAAAAAGTCTATAATTTCACCTCATGTATTGCCGTTTAAGGCTGTATAATGAGGAATGAATATTTCTCGACAAGAAATGACCTATCTGAAATTCTATATTTCTTACAATCATGGCTATCTTCCGTAAGCATCTGTCCCTAAAGCTGTCAGCGGATTGCAACCGAATTTTACCAATGCCTGATTGCATTTGGCTACGGCATTGTCATCGCTCCTACCGAGAAGCATATAACGATTGATGATGTTGTTCTCCGTGCATCGTCTGTCAATACGAAGCTCTGCAAGACTGAATACCGCATCGATCTGCGACGGTTCAAGTCCGAATGCTATCATCAATGCCAGCGTATACGGTTTCGTTCTTCCGTAATCGGAAAGGTATTTGAATATGGTGTTATAGCTGATGCCTGTCCGTTCAGCAAGAACGGTTTGTGTCAGCCCCTTGAAGTGCATCAGGTTGGTCAGGTAACTACCGAAGGTATCTTCGTCACCGGGGAGAAAGTTGCCGATGTTCAGGTCGATGAACATTCTGATCATGTTTTCATCGTTCTCCCATTCTTTATGGAACTCGTGGCGGACATCTATGATCCTGACCATATCGATCAAGTCACTATGTTCAATTTTGTGGCTCACAGATATCCCTCCCCTCATAACAAAAAAGAACGGAGATGATCACAGCTAATCCTTTAAGCTGCTCTCATACTCCGTTCTATGAAGTGACAATGTCCTTCGGTGCGGTCAGTATCATATTATTTGATTCTCTCTTTTTTCGATTTCGTAGCAGTAAGTGCGATCCAATCCACGATAAACGGTCTATGACATTTCCAGCAGATATATCTTTGATGACCAGTACTTCTCTCGTCAGACTGAACTTCCGATTTGAAGCACCAAGGACATTTTACGGCGTATTTCATTTCCATATCTTTGCTCCTCGTGTGTACAAATGTTGTGTACACTATTTTCAAAATAATAATGGATGCTAACATCCATTATTATTCTCATATCAAACGACTTGGTTTCGTGCAAGAAGCCCGTAGGCATACAGATTATTCCTTACCGCATAATCAGGAACGAGGAACGTTTCAGCAAGATCGTTTATCAGAGCTGCTTCCGCTTCAAGATGTTCACCAAGTGTGATCCTTTCGTCCTTAAAACCGTATGCATCCATAAGCTTAATAGACAGGGTAAGGAATGCACTTGTAGGCATCAGTATGGCGTTTGCTATACAGTCAGCCTTTATCTCTGACCATGCATCGGCATCTGTTTCGATGTAATGGCTAATCTTTTCAGCATCCAGATAGTCTGTACGCATTTCAAAAGATTTACAGCAGGAGTAATTAGGACGAAACGGATCGGCAAGCTCTCTGTTGATGATCCAGTGTCCAGCCTCATGCGCCAGCACAAAGCGCCATTCGGGCGAATCGACCTGTATATCCTGATTCAGAATGACTGTACCGGGTTCAACTGAAATCGGACAATCACTTTTAATATGAAAATATACTCCCGGAGAATAGTATATGAAAGCTTTGATATAAGGTAAGTCAACAATGTCACTTAGGATTTCAAGGTGCAAGAAATTGTCCACAAAATCCTTGATGTCTACCGGACCGAGAGGAACCTGTAATCCTCCAAAGTATTCAAGAAGATACTTCATAGTAATATGGCAGCTGTTAAGACCGCCCCACATGACGGCGCTTCGAGGTTTCCCGGTGTCTGACTTTGTCATAAAAAACAATCCTTTCATATTTTCTTTTCTGCTTGATTAGGGTCAAAAAAACACCTGTCACGTTATCAATGGTGTCATTGACGGTGTACAGGTGCTACATCGTCGGCGATAGAGCCGAGAAGCATATGATTAGAATTTTGACAAATGTATCAGGACTTAGATGATTTTAACGCTTGAAGATGAATTATAAACTTTTTCCATTCTTCATCAGGAATATCTTCTTCATCTGCGAGCCTAAGAGCTAATCGCGCTGATGGAGTCTTTGATAAGTAGGCTTGAATATCTATGTACTGTCCCTTCGATACCTCAGCCATAGCGTTAAACGCAAGGATCTCGTCGTCCTCGATGTTCAACTCTCTTATCAAATTTTCCATGTAGTCGATGCCTTTGGTGTTATTGGTTGGAGCAACTCTTAGTCCGCGCTCAATGTCGCTCAGGTAGATTGGTGACATTTGAACTGCTTTTGCAAGTTCACGAACCGATCTCCCAAGTTCCTCTCGTCTTGCTCGGATGCATCTGCCGAAAGTATACTTATCATACTCATTCGACTTAATTTCATTAAATTTCATAGTGATATCCGATTTTCCTTTCTAATTAACGGCTCAGCGACATAATAGAGGTAAAGCAAAATTGCCCGTCGCTTCTCGCAAAGCAAATGATGACTTTGTGGCGTCTCCCTCAGCACATATCCGTTTGAAAATAGTAGTAAACACCTCGCCGCATGGTGGGATATCCTAATAACCATGCAAACAGAGATTATTAAGTTCTGTCAAAGCAATATTTCATACCGTACACAAATCTTGTTTACGGCTATATTATACTCCGCATTTTTGAAAAAGTCAAGCCCTTTTCCGCATTATTCCTCTCCTATTCCCAAAATTCAGCATGATTACTAAAACGTTTTCCGGATTTTTTAGCACTTCGACGATGAAAAGTAATTGAACCAGCCGATGCATGACGCATCGGCAAATTTTATATTCTTCGTACTTAACGAAAGGCATATTTTTTTGGTATATAACTTATAGAGGGGTAAAAAACTGGAGAGCCGAAGGCTCAAATTGAAATCACGCACGGAGGGCGTGATTCAAACCCAGCAAGCTCGGTATCTCCGCATTACAATTTCTCAGAAATTGAATGTTCCGATACAATGCTTGCAAGAGGGACACCCCTTGACAATGCCAACAACTTAAGGTTTTTTAGCATTTACCCCGCAAATAACATCAATAAAAGCAACAAAGAAAATGATACACAAAAACAAGCTGAAAGTTTGTGCAAAAAGCGAATTGACAAAACGAAAATGCCGACAAAATCGAAATAGTAGATTTTGCTATTTCGGAGGTCGGAAACATGAACCAATTCTTTTATCAGATCACTCGCAAAGCATCTG
>JAGAQC010000073.1 GCA_017622925.1 Ruminococcus sp. | reverse complement strand
TCAAGAAGTGTACCGAATAGGCACCTACTTCCGATTTTATCGGCATTTTAAATTTGTCAAGTAGTATTTTGCATAAAGTTTACAATATTCTCTTGTGCAAATTGCCCTGCTTCCTTGATGCTCTTAAGTTGTGGATAGTGTTTCTGAATACCATAATATCTGCGAAGAAATTCCCGAACTTCATTAAAATCAAAAATATCGAAGTAGACAGCGTATCCGTAGTGCGCTTGTTCCTTAAACATATTTCTCTGAACAGCATTATCCTTTTCCTTTATAAGGAGCGCGGCATAGTCCTGATCTGAAACATTTGCGAGCTTTGGCATTCCGAACGATGAAATATCTCCTTCTGAAAGATATTCCATCATGATCCATGCTTTTAATATTTTTTCTTTATCAGACATAACGATCACTCCTATTAGATGTTATAGTAACCCGAGCTATACTTTGCGTGCAGATTGATAAGCGTTCTGAGAAAGAAAAATGCACCCACCAAGTGAGTGCATTTTTAGATTGTATCATTGCTGATACGATTATGGTCTGAGTGACGGGACTTGAACCCACGGCCTCTACCACCCCAAGGTAGCGCGCTACCAACTGCGCCACACCCAGACGTAAGGGGTAAGTTGAGATTTAAAGGAACTTAACGTTCTCTTCACTCAACGATATTAATTATATCACTTTGGAAATAAAAAGTCAAGCATTTTTTTAGAAAAAATATATATTTTTTTGTTTTAACAAATTAATTTGTATTGTTTGGCAGAACATTTGATTTAAGGGCGATTTAAAAGTTTGGTTATCACTCTAATGTGTTAGGTGTTAGCACTCACCGATTGCGAGTGCTAAATTTCACTATATTTTCACAGAATGGTTAAATTCCTGACATAAAGCGGCGGTATTATATAATCATCAAAAGGAAAGAGATGATTCCAATGGAACATGAATATTACTTTACAAAACGCATAAACTAAAACCATAGAAAATTTTTGGAGGTAATTAATTATGATGTACGGAATGACACCCTTTGCAAGAAACGCATTCAGCCTTTTTAACGCTTTGGACGATTTTGACAAGGACTTTTTCAACGGAAGCATGACGGTGAACAGTTGCCGCACAGACATTCGTGACGCAGGCGACAAGTATGTTATGGAATCCGAGCTTCCCGGATTTGAGAAAGAGGACATCAAGCTCGATATAAACGGAGATTATCTCGTTATTTCCGCAGAGAAAAAGAACGAGCAGGAGTCTAAGGCGGAGGACGGAAGATATATCCGCCGCGAACGCACGATAGGCTCGTATAAAAGGAGCTTCGGAATTTCCGATGTAAATGCCGAGGGAATATCCGCCGAATACAAAAACGGTATCCTCACAATAGAGCTGCCCAAGAAAAAGGCGCAGGAGGCTGTATCAAAAAGGCTTGAGATCAAGTGATGAAAGCTATCTGAAATAATATGGGGGACTGAAAAAGTCTCCCATACAAAAAAACCGAGGGTCAGTTTATAGCCGACCTTCGGTTTTGGTGTTATATGGCGGAATTAAGTTTTATTTACGCCGTGACGCGTTGTTGTTTGCGGCGGTTTTTTCAAGCTTTTCCGCTCTGAGGAGCGCGGAATCAATGTGGTCGCAGAAGTTTTCACGTCCGACTCTTTCAGTGAAGCCTGCCTTTTCCATAGCATGCATAGGCTGTTCGTTTACGTGCGAGAATACGACTTCGATATTATGCTTTTTGCAGCGTTTGGTTATCTTGTCAAGCATTGCCACGCCCGAGGAGTCTATTGCAGGGACGTTTCGCATTCTTATAATAAGAACGTCTATTTTGCTCGTATCATCGAGAATATAGCTGAACTTGTCCGAAGCGGCAAAGAACATAGGACCGTTTATTTCGTATACCCTTGTATTGTCGGGAACTTTTTTCAGTGAAATATGATCGGGGTCGGTATCTTCGTCGTCAACGTATACCCAGTCGTGTCCCTCCGTGACGTCAGCCATGCGTTTCATAAAGAGCAGCGCGGCAAGGACTATTCCCACTCCGATAGCAACAACAAGGTCGAATACAACGGTAAGAATGAGCGTGATAAAAAGCACTGCAATATCGCTTTTGGGCGAGATTTTTACACAGTTCACGATCTCCCTCCAGCCGCACATGTTATACGCCACCACAAACAGTATTGCCGCAATGGTAGGCATAGGTATCATCGCAGCATACGGCATGAGCAGAACGAGGATAACGAGCAGCACGACTGCATGAACCATGCCTGCTATGGGAGTTCTGCCGCCGTTTTTGATATTTGCCGCCGTTCGCGCGATAGCTCCTGTAGCAGGTATTCCGCCAAAGAGTGCGGAAACGACATTGCCTGCGCCCTGAGCTGCAAGCTCCATGTTTGAGCGGTGTTTCGAGCCTATCATACCATCCGCCACAACGCATGAAAGAAGCGATTCAACAGCGGCAAGTATAGCAATTGTAAACGCATTCGGAACAAGCGATCTTACTCTTTCAAATGTGACCTCCGGGAGCGTAAAAGACGGCGGAGCAGACGAGATCGTATAAAGATCGCCTATAGTATTGACCTCCATTCCGCTAAGCTTTACAATAGCTGCTCCGACAATGACGGCGATAAGCGACGGCGGAATCTTGCTGAGCTTTTTCGGCCAAAAAATGAGTATGGCAAGGGAAATAATGCCGATAAGAAACGCCATGGGATTGAAAGTATTTAACGATTTGAATATTTCTGCTATTTTTTCTGTCGTTTCAATAGGAGAACCCGAAAACGTCATTCCGCAGAAATCCTTTATCTGACCCACGACGATCGTCACGGCTATTCCGAATGTAAAGCCCGTGGTGATAGTACCGGGTATGTATTTTATCAAGCTTCCGAAGCGGCAGAATCCCATTATAATAAGGAAAATTCCTGCCATTATGGTCGATATGACAAGACCGTCCATACCCTCTGAGGCGACTATTCCGGCTACTATCGTAGCAAATGCGGCGGTCGGTCCCGCTATCTGAACTCTGCTTCCCCCGAGAAGCGATACCACAAATCCTGCGGTTATTGCGGTATATAGACCCTGTTCGGGATTTACTCCCGATGCAAGAGCGAGGGCTATCGAAAGGGGGAGAGCGATTATAGCAACTATGATTCCCGAAATTACGTCCTTGATAAACTGCGCTTTGCTGTAGCCTTTCATTACCGAAAAAAGCTTCGGTTTAAGCTTTTCCTCTGTTTTTTTGACTGATGCGGATTCTGATGAGTCCATATTTACCTCCTGAAAATTTTCTTTATGTAATGCCTATTAATTATACATCTTTGCGAAAAAAATGTCAATAATAGCATTTATTGAAAGATATTAACCTTTTGCAGAGGATTTAGTATATTTTTTGTTGTTATGTGAGTATAAACTCAGGGGAATCAATTTTAAGGAAGCACTGATTAAATATGGTGCGTCAGATGTTCAGTCAGATTTTTTGGCAGCTTGCATAAAAACGACACAGGCATACCTTGTGTATGGCAAGGAGTTTTTGTGTAAGATGACAGAAAATATGCAAGCAGATGACGTGCCAAGCTAAAAGCGGTATTTAATCAGTGATTCCTTAGTATTTACAGTAAACTTATACAGAAGATTCTGTTTCCTTTTACTTTCTGTTAAAGAGATAACTCTTTGGTGTCTATTCTCGTGAATTGGACTGTGGTAATCATGGAGACTGACAGCAGCATTTTGATTTGAGGATTACCATCGTCTATCAAAAAACTTTCCAAAAGCGGTCAATACGCTGCCAAAAAGGGAGAACACAAAAAATCATCCGTTCGTTGTAAAGTTGAACACGTTTTTGCTGTTGTTAAACGACTATTCGGATATCGGAAAACACGATACCGAGGTCTGCGAAAACAGACTGCCAAGAATTATATCATGTTCGCATTGGCGAATCTGTATCTGGCTGATAGAAAATCTCTGTCGGTCTGATTCAGTTCGCCTTGCGGCTGATAATTAAACATTGCTCCGTTCCTTTGATTCTTGCAGAGTTTTTTTCATATCTCTATCTCTAAATGTGGGACTTATGCGGCGTTGCCCTAAAATGTATGCCACCCCTGCAAAAACTTTCGCAGGGTAGACATTTTTTTACGATAGGTAACTCTTTGAAGAAATCTCCGAGTTTTCCCCCGCCTCACGCTGTGCGTGCGATATTTCACAGCACACAGCGTTTCACCAGATCAACTTACTTTCTACTGATTTCAACAGAACTGTATTCTCACGATATACAGCCTGCGATAAATTTCACTTTTTGAGTTTTTCACGATATTTAAGGATTTTGCGTTCTGTTTTAACATCAACATTTATAATTTGGCTGTTGTGAATCATGTGGTGACAATCCACGCATACCCACGCTAAATTCTGCACTTTATTGATTCTTTCCAAAGGTAATTTGTTGTCAACATGGTGACAATGACCGATGACGGTACTACTGTAAAATTTTCCGCAGCATTTGCATTTTCCTTTATCTCGATTGTACGCATACTCACGATTCATGAAATACTCAAAGTTTTTCTTCCATTGCTTGCCTTTCGCATAAATCGAAATGGCATAATCTTCGGGAGTATTGATGGACGGTCTGTCGCAAGGCAGACGTTTGTGTTTACTGCATTGCTGTAAATATCGCTTCCTGCCGTCCTCGGTGTAGGGAGTTGTTTTATGATCAAAGGGCTTTGTTTCGTATCGGCTGTGCGTGATAAACGCATAAGTCAAGCCGAACCAGTTTCCTTCGACCCTAATTGCAAATGTGGTGCTTGTATAATCCTAATGTCGGTGCGGAAGATTACAAAGGATTTTCAGGGGAACTTGCATTTCGTTGTAGCTATGCGGAAACATATTTTTCCATACAGCAAACGCTGTATTATTTACTCGTCTGTCAATAATTTCAAAGGCATGGGAACAGATAGACGGCTGATAATATTGTGCGATCCCCATAATCTTTTCATTGATTCTGTGAATCTGTGCCACCTTTGCCGTAGGTTCTCTGAATGTCTCTATTTTTCTGATTTCAACCTGTAGCATTTCTGTTTTCCGTTTCAGCCGTTTCAAATCGGGATATGGCTTGCCTACAAGATTTTCTGTCCATGTTTTCGGATCGAGAGTTTTCCTTTTCCGTTCCGCTTTTACTACAAATTCGAGAAATCGGATACCTTTGCTCTGCAGGTCTGTGACATACGTCTTTTCCTGCGATAATTCCAGTTTCAGCTTATACCTGAAATAATCAGTCAGATAGTGTTTCAGCCTTTCGGCTTCTTCCTGTGATGTCGTTAAAATTACCCAATCATCGGCATATCTGAAATTGTATTTGGGCGTTACCCCTTGTGATTTCAATCTTCTGCTGTCATTCGATTTGCGCTTACATTTTCTGTGTGGTTCAAAGTATTTTCGTCCCACATACCAATCAAAATCATTCAGATATACATTAGCAAGTAACGGTGATAGAATACTGCCTTGCGGCGTTCCTATTTCTGTCATGTAATACAGAACACGGTCAATGTAGCCTGCCTTTAACATCTGGCTGATGATTTTCAAAACTCTCTTATCATGTATTCCCATTTTCCAGAGTTTACACATAAGAATTCTGTGGTTTATCGTATCAAAACAGGTAGTGTAGCAAAAAGGTTGAAAAAATAAGAAAGAAGTGATATAATAAAAATAAAAACGGAGTGAATAAAAGATGGCAGAGGTAAAAGTAAAGTGTCCGTATTGCGGAAGCGAAGAAATAAGGTAAGCGTAAAATAAATCCACGACTTCCAAACAATTGAACTTTGGTGTATAATAAAGTCCAAGCAACTCTATAGAGCAGATCAGAAAGTCTAAGTTAGTCTATAGAGTGTGTTGAATCAAATTAGACACAGGAGGAAAAAT
>JAGAQC010000072.1 GCA_017622925.1 Ruminococcus sp. | reverse complement strand
CTCTCTTGCAGGGCGTTCCCTCTTTTCAAACAGTCATGCTGACTGTTTGAAAATTCACCCTTTGCGGAGCGCTTAAACGCTATGCAGGGCTTCGCCCCGCACCCCACCAGAGGCGCTGCCTCTGGACTCCGCCAAAGGGACACCGTCCCTTTGGAATCCCGATGTTAGTTCACTTAAATTAATGGCGTCCCCTGTTTAACCGCAGAGCAGATTTGCTGCAATATCGACCGTTTGTTTAGCGTCCTTTGCATAGAAGTCGGCGTTTATTTTTTCGGCGTAATCCTTAGTAAGAACAGCGCCGCCTACCACGGTTTTGCACTCGGGGTACTTTTCGTTCAGCAGGGCGATAGTTTTCGCCATTGCCCCGAGAGTTGTAGTCATAAGGGCGGAAAGTCCCACAAGCTTAACGTTATGCTCTATCGCCGCCGACACCACCGTTTCGGGAGGAACGTCCCTGCCGAGGTCTATGACCGTAAATCCGTAGCTTTCCAGAAGTACCTTGACGATGTTTTTGCCAATATCGTGAATATCTCCGTGAACCGTTGCAAGTACGACCTTGCCCTTTGAAACGGTTTCGCCGCCCGAGAACGCAAGCTGTCCCTTTATCTCCTCAAAGCAGGACTGAGCGGCTTCGGCGGACATAATAAGCTGCGGCAGAAAAATAGTACCCTTTTCAAACTTTTCGCCCACGCTGTCAAGAGCAGGGATAAGACTGCCGTTGATTATCTCCATCGGGTCGGAGGTGTTAAGAAGCTCCTTTACGGCTTTTACAGCGTCGGACTTCAAGCCGTTTTCCACGGAATATTTAAGATCGGGAGTTCCCTTTTCAACGGTGACAGGCTTATTTACAGGCGTATCCTGACCGTATGCGGCAATAAAGTCAGCGGAATTTTTGTCGAATCCGGCAAGCAGACGATATGCTCGCACCGCCCCGATTATAGAGTCTATGTTCGGATTTATAATGGGTAGGTCAAGTCCGCTGTGCAGAGCCATTGTAAGGAACGCTCCCGTGATAGTCACCCTGTTAGGCAGTCCGAAAGAGATATTTGAAACGCCCAAAACAGTTTTAAGTCCCAGCTCACGCTTAACACGGTTCAGGGCGTTAAGGGTAACAAGCGCGCCCTCCTGTTCCGCAGAAGCCGTGAGCGTCAGGCAGTCGATGTACACGTCCTCTTTCGGAATGCCGTATTCCATAGCTTTCCGCAGTATCTTTTCGGCAAGGGCAAAACGTCCCTCTGCGGTTTTCGGAATGCCGCTCTTGTCTAAAGTAAGTCCCACGACTGCCGCTCCGTATTTTTTTACAAGGGGGAGTATCGTATTTAACGAATCGTCCTCGCCGTTTACCGAATTGACTATGGGCTTGCCGTTGTACACCCTTAGTCCTGCTTCGAGGACTTCGGGACGTGTGGAGTCGAGCTGAAGCGGAGCATCGCACACGCCCTGTATCGCCTTAACTGCGGCGACCATCATTTCCGCTTCGTCTATTTCGGGCAGACCTACGTTGACGTCAAGTATTTCAGCTCCTGCGTGTATCTGTTCTACCGCCTGTGAGAGTATATAATCAATATCATGCTCAGCCAACGCCTGTTTGAAGCGCTTTTTTCCCGTGGGATTGATGCGTTCGCCGATAACTCTCGGTCGGTCGATCTCAACGCAGCATGCCGCCGAGCATACAACGCTGTGCGGAACGGCTTCACGGGGCGTGTATTCCTTATCCGCAAGAGCGTTCACAAGGGCGGCAATATGCGACGGAGTAGTTCCGCAGCAGCCGCCGAAAATCTTCACGCCAAGTCCGGCGAGCTTTAACGCGCTTTCGGCGAACTCCTCGGGCGTTACGTTAAATTTGTTCGTAACGGGGTCGGGCAGACCTGCGTTCGGCTTTGCTATTACAGGCAGATTTGTAAGACTGCACAGCTTATCAAGAACGGGGACAAGCTCGTTGGGTCCGAGAGAGCAGTTCACGCCTATTGCGTCCGCTCCGAGACCCTCGAGGACTGCCGCCATGGACTCGGGGGAAACGCCCGTAAAGGTGCGCATATTTTCCTCAAAGGTCATAGTTACCAGTACGGGCTTGTCGGAGTTTTCCTTAGCCGCCAAAAGAGCCGCCTTGACCTCGTACAGGTCGGTCATAGTTTCGATAACGATGAGGTCGGCTGCCGATCCTGCGAGAATAATTTCCTTGTAAATATCGTAGGCTTCCTCGAATTTCAGCGTGCCTGACGGTTCAAGGAGCTGACCTATCGGACCTATGTCAAGGGCGGTCAAAGCCTGTCCCGAAGCGGCGTTTTTGGCGTTTTCCACGCCTGCCGAGACTACCTGAGACACGGTATATCCGCTGTTTTTCAGTTTCAGACGGTTCGCACCGAAAGTATTGGCATAGATAATATCCGCGCCGCTTTCCACGTACTGCCTGTGAATTTTTATCAGCGTATCGGGGGACGTGATATTCAGCAGCTCGGGGATATGCTCCGTTTCGATGCCTGCCGATTGCAGCATAGTTCCCATACCGCCGTCCAGAAATACAAAGCCACTGCGGTCAAGGAGACTGTAAAAATCGTCCGCCGCCGTTTTTGCGCTGCCGTAGTCATGTGTTGCGTTAAACAAATCCGCTCCGCCTCCTATTCGTTTTTAAATGTTCCGAGGAATCTGAAATATTCGAGGTTTTCGGCTAAGTCGTTCATAAGAGCCTTTACGCCGTGGTCGTCGATACGTCCGTCAAAATCGAGGTAAAACATAACGTTGAAGCTGCCGTCTTTGAGGGGGCGGCTTTCTATCTTCTGCAAATTCATGCCGTTGACGCAGAATTTTGTCAGAAGCCGATAAAGACTTCCCTCGGTATCGGGAATTTTCAGCATTACCGAGATAGAATCGGCTTCGGGAGCTATCTGCATGTCCCTTGAAATACAGATGAAGCGAGTGCGGTTCAGTTCGCAGTCCGCCACATTTTTTGCAAGAATGTTAAGTCCGAGCCGCTGAGCGCAGTCCACGGAGCAGATAGCGGCGATCTTTTCGCAGCTTTCCGACACCATAGCGGCGGCGGTCGCAGTATTGCCGTATTCAGCCGTTTTCAGACCGTGGGCGGTGAGGTAATTGCAGCACTGTGCGATCGCCTGCGGATGCGAATAAACGGTCGTTATCTCCTCGATAGAAGCGGCGTTTTTTGAAGCTATGCAGTGATTTATCTCAACGCATACTTCCTTTACCGTATAAACGCTGTATTTCGCCATAAGGTCGTATGTGCTGCTGACCGAGCCTGCCGTTGAATTATGTACGGGTATCACGCCGTAATCGAGTTCCCCCGACTGCACGGCAGCGAAAACGTCCTCGAACGTCTTATAGAATATCGGCTGTTTATCGCCGAAAATAAGCCGTGCCGCAGTTTCGGAATTAGCCCCCGACGTTCCCTGACAGCCGATACGCTCGGCATTTTCAAAGTCGGGAACGTCGTATACAGTCTCCTCGGCTGCCGAAAGAAGCTTTCTGTTCTGCAATATCTTGCTTATATCCATTATAGAGGTAAAAAGAGCCGCCGTACCGGCTTCAAGCTCCTTGTCGTTTGTCAGAGCCTTTATACGGTCAATGACCTGTTTTTCACGACCTCCCTGAAATACGGGCATATCGTGTTCCTTTTTGTAGTCTGCAACTCCTCGGCAAAGCTCCATGCGTTTCATGAAAAGTCCGAGTATCTGTTCGTCTATATCGTCTATATTATTGCGAAGCTGCTGTAGATCCATTTTTATCCTCCGATATTAATTAGACCTCCTCGGAAACTGAAAAGCACTGTCTGACTTGTCTTTTTTGCGCTGTGCTTTGCCAGCTTTCCTTGCAATACACAAAGTATTCCTGCGGAAACCAGACTTTGCACAACACAAAAAATCCTGCGCCATACAGTACTTCCCAGTTCCCGAGGAGGTCTATTCTTTATTTCTATTATATCAGCTTTTGCCTGATAAATCAAGGTTTTAATTTTTAAAATTTTATTCGGCAAGCGAATTTTGTAGGGGACGGCGCCCACGACGTCCCGAAATCGGGTGACGTTTATAGTCTGGAAACGGGACATCGAGGGCGCCGTCCCCTACGTTTTTTACACATATATTTTTAAAATTTTATCCGACAATATTTGATATATGCGGAACAGGTCGAATCGTGTCTTTGGAATTTTTTGATTAAATTGGCATTTCTCGTTGTAGGGACACGGCGTGCCGTGTCCGCACACATTATTTAATGACCCGTAAATATTCGGATATATTATTATTATTATTATTTTACATTCTACCCATAATTACATGCCTCTTTAATTTCTTTGAACGGACACGGCACGCCGTGTCCCTACATCGGGAAATTACTGCGTAAATAAAATTTGCCGTTTGAAATTTAATTTTTTGGCAGGGACATGTTATGCCCTGTCGTTTCAGAAATAATTTTGAGGGAACGTTCTGTTGCGGAGCGTTCCCTCTTTCTGTGGTTTTATTTATTTATTTTTGGGAGCGTATCGAAGGATTTTTGAAGTTCCTCATCGGAGGGGATATAGTCGCTCATTTTGCCGTCATTGTATGCGGCGTAGGCGTACATATCGAAATATCCCGTACCTGTGAGACCAAAGAGAATAGTTTTCTCCTCGCCTGTTTCCTTACATTTAAGAGCCTCGTCCAAAGCGACCTTGATAGCGTGGCTGCTCTCGGGAGCGGGAAGTATTCCCTCTACTCGTGCGAACCTTTGGGCGGCTTCAAATACGGCGGTCTGTTCAACCGATTTAGCCTCCATAAGACCCTGATCGTAAAGTTCCGAAAGTATTGCGCTCATGCCGTGGTATCTCAATCCGCCTGCGTGGTTTGCAGAGGGCATAAAGCCGCTGCCGAGGGTATACATTTTCTGGAGCGGACAAACCTTGCCCGTATCGCAGAAGTCGTAAGCGTAAACTCCTCTTGTAAGGCTCGGGCATGAAGCAGGCTCTACGGCGATAATGCGGTAATCGGCTTCACCTTTCAGCTTTTCGCCCATAAAGGGAGCTATAAGTCCGCCGAGATTCGAGCCGCCGCCTGCGCAGCCTATGATAATATCGGGCTTGATGCCGTATTTATCCATAGCTGTTTTGGTTTCAAGACCGATAACGGTCTGGTGGAGCAGTACCTGTGAAAGCACGCTGCCGAGAACGTAACGGTAGCCCTCCTGAGAGGTTGCGGCTTCAACGGCTTCGGATATAGCGCAGCCGAGACTTCCGTTTGTATCGGGGAATTCGGCTAAAATCTTTTTGCCGACTTCCGTAGTCATCGAGGGCGAGGGAGTTACGCTTGCGCCGTATGTGCGCATTACTTCACGGCGGAAAGGCTTCTGCTCGTAGGAAACTTTGACCATGTAGACCTTGCAGTCTAAGCCGAAGTATGAACAAGCCATTGAAAGAGCCGTTCCCCACTGACCTGCGCCCGTTTCAGTCGTAACGCCTTTCAAGCCCTGTTTCTTGGCGTAGTAAGCCTGAGCGATAGCGGAGTTGAGCTTGTGACTTCCGCTGGTGTTGTTTCCCTCAAATTTGTAGTAAATTTTTGCAGGAGTGTCAAGAGCCTTTTCAAGGCAGTAAGCTCGTACAAGCGGCGAGGGACGATACATCTTGTAGAAGCCGAGTATTTCCTCGGGAATGTCTATATACGGCGTAGTTTCGTCAAGCTCCTGCTTAACAAGCTCGTCGCAGAACACATGACCCAGTTCTTCGGCAGTTACAGGCATACCTGTTCCGGGATTGAGCAGGGGAGCAGGCTTTTTCTTCATATCCGCGCGGACATTGTACCACTGCTTCGGAAGTTCATCTTCGGAGAGATAAATTTTATAGGGTATCTTTTCATTTGACATAGTAATTTCTCCTTTCGGGAATCGCCTTGGCGGAAAACAAAAGCTCCTGCCTCGGCATTAACAGAACTAATGCCGGGACAGGAGCATAATATCAATGCTTCTGCGGTGCCACCCCGCTTGACGGAAAAACCGTCCACTCACAAGAGCCTGTTTAATATCTCATCGCGCACGTCATTTCGGCAAAATTTGCCGATTACTGCGTTGAAAAAGCTCACCATACATCAAGTATGCTTTCGCTTTTTCGCCTTGTACTCGACAAATTTATGCTCGAAAATCCGCACTCGCCGAGACATTAAACAGGCTCTAAGGCTTTGATAACGCAGTACCACTGCGGCTCGCCTAATAAGCAAATTCGCCGTTCAGTTCGCCCTCGGAAGTCCATTCTCTGTAATATTTCACATCGGCTCGCACCACACGCCGATTCTCTGCGCTGAAAACAATACAGTTACTTACACTTCTTCACAGGTTTAATTACAGTTTATCATAATCCGTTGGATTTGTCAAGAAAACGGCTATGATTTGTAGAATACGTGCAAAACGTTACTGATTATTTGTGCAGTTTAACATATATCCGATAGCTATTCATAATTTAAGTGAACTAACATCGGGATTCCAAAGGGACGGTGTCCCTTTGGCGGAGTCCAGAGGCAGCGCCTCTGGTGGGGTGCGGGGCGAAGCCCTGCATAGCTTTTAAGCGCTCCGCAAAGGGTGAATTTTCAAACAGTCAGAATGACTGTTTGAAAAGAGGGAACGCCCTGCAAGAGAGGGCGTTCCCTTATTAAGGACACGGCACGCCGAGATTCTGAACAGGCTCTAAGAAACAAAAAACATTAAGCTGTTGACAGTGTAATAGTTATCTGTGACTTCCGCCGCCGCCGTGGCCTCCTCCGCCGCCGCCGCCGCCGCTGTGACCTCCGCCGCCGCTGCTTGTTTCGATTTTGGTCTTAGTGGTATATGTGCGGATAAATCTGTCCTCACGGCGTACAAACCTCGTATCCTCCGAGGAAACGTACACATTCGGATTCATGGACGACTTGAATTTATACGTGCTTTTTATGCTGAAATAATATATTATCGCTGCGACCGCTCCAACGGGCAGAGCAACGAGCAGCATAGTAAGACGTTTCCGAAGCGGCGGATCGTTGGTTATCATAAGTTCGCCGTTTTTATAGTAAAAATATTTTCCCGAATCCTCGTCATAATAATATGACTTTTTACCGTTATATTCAGAAAGCTGTCCGAGAAAGCATACGACAGCGTTTTCAAAATCATCGGTATGCAGCGAATAATCCGAACCCGAGGGCGGAAGATAGGCGTTTATCTCCTCGAACATATCAGAAATATGATCCTGATAATTCAGGACTGCCTTGCCGCTGGTGGATATGTAGTCGTATGCAGGAACGTCCCCTGTAAGATCCATGAAGAAGAATACGCCGTCCGTATCTTCTCCGAACGCATCGTCGTAAAATCTGTCCGCAAAATTTTCCGTTTCGCCATCGCTCATGGAATAAGAAGGACCGGCAGCGAAAACGATGATATTCATTTCAAGCTTCTGAGCCGTTTCACGTATTTTTTCGGTAAGCTCGGCTTCCTGCTCGTCTGGAAAAAGGTCCGAGCCGTCAAAAAAGCAAGAGCCGCTTACATCGCCGTTCCAGCCCTTAACGTAGTTCTCTGCAAAGGCGGTCACGGAAAGCGCAGGGAGCAGCGCAGAGATCATTAGCAGTGAAATTACTGCGATAGTAAATTTTTTCATATAAAAAGCTGTCCTCCCAAAAATGTAACTGCGGCTATGATCGCTCCGAAGATGACGGAGGAAAGAGCAAGCCTTTTCTTATCGAGAGGAGGAGTTCCTGCTAACTTTCCTGTCTGACCGTTAATGGCAAATTCGTATATCTTGTCTTTGTAGCGGTAGGTCATGAACCACACGGGCAGCATGATGTAATCCCACTTTGTCTTATTTATATTATAGCTTTGATTCCGCACAGATACGGAGGAATAGCCGCTTACGCTGTTGTTTATGATGTTTCGGCTCGCCTGAGTTACCCTGTCCCGTATACGTGGGAAAACCGCCGCTTTGTCAACGTCGTACTTATCGGCGAAAAATCCGCTGAAATACGACATATCAAAGGGCTTTAGGGCGGTGTAGTCGAACGGCTCGATAGATTCCATAAGAATATCCTCTATCTTGCTTTGACCGTCGGCAGGCACGCCCTCGGTATGTATCTCGGCAACACGTTCTACTGAATATTCCTTAGTTTCGGTATACCGATAGCTGCCGGAGGACCAACTGCGTATACGCTTTCCGATCGCATGGAAATCGGCGGTAACATTGCAGTCGGTAACCCAGAACGGCACATAAAGTCCCGTCATTTTCTCCAATTGCTGCTGAGACTTGAAATCCGACGGGATAAATTTTTTCTTGCCGCACCAATTTTTGAAGGACTGCACAGCCTGTTCCCGTTCTATATGAAAACCGATTATTTTGCTCGGTTTAAAATCGCCCGTGAGCCGTCCCGAGAGTATTACAGGACTGTGACAGTAATAACAGAACGTTGCGGTAGTATCGTCCTCAGCCATGATCTCCGCGCCGCAGGTACTGCAATGGTATAGGTTCGTATGAGACTCGAAATCTTTCTTGAGAGCCGTTTCCTCAGGGGAGTCGGGTTCTATCGCCGCATATATTTCCTTTATTTTTTCAACGGTGAACTCGCTTCGGCAAAATTCACAGTTGATCTGCTGTGTGGACGGGTCAAACACAAGCTCCGCGCCGCAGTTGGGACATTTATACTGTGAAGCGTCCAATAATATCAGCTCCTTTATAATAATGAATGGGAGATTTTATAATACAGGGAAAAATCTCTGCTACTATTTTAACATATATTTATTCCTTTTTCAAGGGCAAATCATAAAAAAGTATGTGTAAATAAAAATCAGGTTTCTTTTCTTTTTGCCGCAATTTCGATAAGCTCCGACATAAGATACTCGACCTTGCCTTTACTGCGCTCCGACAGACATCTCCAACCGCTAAGAAGTTCGGCTTCATCATCGTTTATTGATACTTCGCATTTATATTTGCTTCTTCCTGCAAGGTAATCCAAACTCACACCGTAATACTCCGCAAGCTGTATCGCTCTCGAAAACGGAAGTTCACGCTCTCCCTTTTCGTACTTTCCATAATACTGCGCTGTAGTTCCCAAATATTCAGCCAATTCCGACTGGGTTTTGTCAGAATCCTCCCTCAGATCTCTGATACGCTGATAATAAGCCATATGCGACACATCCTTTCAAAAACATTTTATCACAAATGACTGAAAACTATTGACATTTTAATCTTATTGGGTTATAATATAACTATATAGTAGTCACATATGACTAAAATATTCTTACGGAGGCTGATGTTTTATGTTTAAAACAAAAAGTATTTCTAATCTGTTCGCTGTTCTTCTGTCGGTTAGCATAATTTGTATGCTGATCTCTGTTATTCCGATCGAACCCATTACAGTATCTGCGATCTGCTGTCGCAAGGACGGCTTTGATAAAAGCAAATATTCTTTGACCGGCAATATGGCAGAAGATGTGGCGACGATCGCTAAATCACAGAAAGGAAGAACAGAAGCTCAATTTGGCTATTCGGGTGTCGATGCCGGAGCTTGGTGCGATGAATTTGTTGCGGACTGTATTGAAAATGCAGGAGCAGATTCCTCAATAGTCGGACACGGCGGAACTGTTGCTGACTTTGAACGGGTAATGCGTAACAAGGGGGCTGTTCAAGTCAGTTTTCCTAAGATAGGCGATCTCATTTTTTTTACAAAAAGTCATGTGGAAATCGTAACAAAAGTTGAAAATGGTGTAGTCTATTGTGCAGGCGGCAATAATGGCGGAAGAATGTGTAAGGGAGAAAGAACTGCACGTTCCGTTGGAACAACAAGATTATATTTAAGACCGAATTATTCTAACAAACCTGATCCTATCCCAAATCCACCGGTTCTTTCTATAAATAAAAGTGCAGGAACACCTAATGACATCATAAACATAACATGGAATGCAGCACAGTATGCAAAATCATATTGGTTGCATATTTATAGAAATGGTGAAGATTATATAAATCAAACATTAAATCAAGAGCTTTCATATTCTGCAAAATATCCTGCTGGTAAATATACAGCCTATGTAGTTTCTTGTAATAGTCAAGGTGAGGCTTTGAATAGTGTAGATTTTTCTATTTATGATTCAAATCCTGAAAAGCCTGAGCCTTACATTGAAAAGAAGTCATATTCAATAAATGAAACAGTAACTATTACTTGGAATAAAACGCAAGCAACGGATTCATATTGGCTGCACATTTATAGAAACGGCGAAGATTATATAAATCAAACACTAAATCAGGAACTTTCGTATTCTGCAACATATCCTGCCGGCAATTATACAGCACATATTGTTTCTTGTAATGGAATTGGTGAGACTATTAGTAGCATTGATTTTAGGGTTTATGATACCACTCCTGAAAAGCCTTCTCCTAAAATAACTAAAAATATTTATTATACAGATGAAAAAGTAGAAATAACATGGAATGAAACAGCTAACACAGAGCATTATTGGTTACATAGTTATAGAAATGGTGAAGAATATGAAAATAAAGATTTATATGAATCATTATCATATTCCTCTGTTTATCCTGTGGGTGAATATACTGTATATATTGTGTCATTTAATGGATTAGGAGAAACATTAAGTAGTGTCAATTTCAAAGTGATAAAAAAAGGCGACATCAACAACGACAGCAAAATCGACAAAGACGATGTAGTAATACTCCAGAACTGGCTGCTCGGTTCAGGTGAAATGACAAACTGGCAAAATGCCGACCTCTGCCAAGACGGAATAATAGACGTATATGATTTAATAATGCTCAGAAAGCTTATATCTGACAGCAAATAAAAAATCCCCCTCGCTATGAGGGGGATTTTTATATCATGGGCGCATATTCCTTACATAAGAATATGGTCGGCAATGGGTGCAGCGACACGCTTATTTTGTTATTTGTCGTTTCCTGTGACTTGCGGCTACGGGGACGCATATTCCTTACATAAGAATACGGTCGGCAATGGGTGCAGCGACACGCTGCCGCCTGCAATATCGGAAGTCCGCATAATTTGTCTTTGAAAATAAACAACCAGTATAATTGTGCCGAAAATAAACCCGTATTTTGCCGAAAAATCTTTTTAAAGCAGGCTTTGAATATACATGTCGTATTTTTGAGGGAATTGTTCCGAATTTTAGGGTATTAAAAACGCGCTATCCATGATATAATCTAATCATAGAAAGAGAGCAGAACAAAAGCTCATAAAAAAGTAAAAAACAAAGTTAAAATAGAACAAAAATCTTCGGAGGTGTGTAGTATGATGACTACTAAGAGAATGTTTAACAGAATGGTTAGCTTAATATCTACGATCGTTATGATGGCTGTTATGGCTGCTAACGTTACAACAGCTAAAGCTGCTGAGGAATTCAACCCCGATACAATGATCAGCGAGATCGCTATCATGGTAAACGAAGCAAGAGCTGAAGCAGGTCTTGAAAAGGTTTACGTTCTTCCTTACCTCAACGAAGTAGCAGAGATAAGAGCTATCGAAACGGCTATAAACTACGACCACAGAAGAAAAGACGGTTACGGCTTTGAAACAGCTATCGACACAGAAATGGTTACATTCACAATGGCAGCCGAGGCTCTCGCAGCAGGTTGCGAGACAGCAGAAGAAGCTTTCGCAGAGTTCGCAGCAAACGGCGCAATGATGACGGCTGAAATGACTCACATCGGTATCGGCGCAGTTTACGACGAAGATACAGAGTACGGCTACTACTGGCAGATGACAATGGTTTCCACAGATCAGATATTCGCTGAGCAGTATATCCCCGCTGAGAACGAGATCGTTCCTCAGTCCAAGGGCGACATCACAGGCGACGGCGTTGTTGATACATTCGATTACCTCGCACTCACAGGTTACCTCGACAAAATGAGCAAGGGTATCCCCGTTCACTTCAACGAAGCTCAGCTCGAAACAGCAGACTGCTTCCACGACGGTATCGTTACTGAGGCTGACGCTAAGGTTATGGTTCGCTTCATACTCGGCGAGATCAATTCTCTCCCTTGCGAATTTTAATCAAATCAAAAAATCAATCCCCCCGATATATACACCTCTAACATGCGAAAGCTCACCCGATGATCCGGGTGAGCTTTTGTATTATTTGTTTATACTCGGGTTATCGGTTCTTTCAAGAAGATAATCTATCGAAATATTGAAGTAATCCGCTATGGCTATAAGTCCTGCGTAGTCGGCTTCTCTTGCGCCGCTTTCATATTGGCTTATAGTATTCTGCGCCATATTCAGTTCCATTGCCAGCTTCTGCTGAGTTATTCCGCGTTTCTTTCTCAGTTCTTTTAATCTCATTTTTCGTATATATCCTCTTTGTGCATTATCGCTGAATTTCCGTGCGCTTTTATATCTTTTTTGCCGAATATTCTTTTTACCCTTGACTTTATTATACCATTGTGGTATAATATTTTTATCTCAAATTGAGATAAAACGCCCAAGGAGGATTTTATATGAATTTTAAGAGAATTATTCCCTGCCTGCTTGCTTCTATGCTTATAGTAGGAAACGCTTCGGTCGGAAATACTTTTTCCGATACGCTCATCACTCCCGTAACTGCTGAAGCTTTTGTTTCAAGCGGCGACTTATATGACGGCGTAACAGATGACGGCTTTGGATATATTATTTACGGCACATATGAGTATAATGACGGCGAAAAAACTATTTTATCAAAGGATTACGCTGCCGTTAGCTCTTACAAAGGAACAGATGTTGATATTACAGTTCCGTCCGAGGTCGAGGGGATCAAGGTAACAGAGATCGGTTCTTCTGCTTTTTCTGATAGCTCCGCAGTAAGTATCACTCTGCCTGAAACAATAAGTGTAATACATGAACAAGCGTTCGATGGCTGTGTAAGCCTTACAAAAATAAATATTCCCCCGAATGTCACCTCAATAGAGTATGGAACATTTTCGGGCTGTTCAAGTCTGACATCACTCACGCTTCCGTCTGGTATTATATCAATAGAGGGCTCTGCGTTCGGTGACTGTAGCAAACTTACAAAAATAAATATTCCCTCAAATGTCATTTCAATAGGTGACTTTGCGTTCAGTGACTGTACAGGTTTGGGGTCTCTCATTCTACCGGACAGTATTATGTCAATAGGCGACGGTGCGTTCTATCGCTGTAACAAACTTACAAAAATAAATATTCCCTCAAATATCACCTCAATAGGAGGCAGTACATTTAATAAATGTTCAGCTCTAACCTCGCTTACTCTCCCTGACGGTATTATGTCAATAGGCGGCAGTGCGTTCTATGGCTGTACAGGTCTTAGTTCGCTTACGATTCCTGACAGTGTTTCGTCAATTGGTGAAGGAGCTTTTGGTGATTGTTCTTCATTGACCAAGATAAAGCTTTCTTCTCAGCTTTCTTCTATAGATAAAAGTCTTTTTGAAAACTGCTCTAAGCTAACGTCAATTGAGATACCAAGCAATGTTACGGTTGTAAAAGAATCTGCATTTGAAAATTGTAAGGCATTATCAAAAGTTACTATCCCCGATTCCGTTGTTAGTATCGGAGATTCTGCTTTCCAAGGCTGTTCTTCTCTCGTATCGGTACAACTGCCAAGTGAACTTACAAGCATTTCAAGTTTTCTTTTTAACGAGTGCACAGGTCTTGCGTCAATTGAAATTCCGCAGGGCGTTACGTCAATAGGAAGTTACGCATTTAGTTCTTGTTCTGCTCTGAAAGAAATTACATTCCCCGATTCGTTAAAGATAATAGACCAAGGAGCATTTATGGAATGTGCAGTTTCGGAAGTTTCTTTGCCAAACGGAGTTGAAACGATTTTTGGCAGCACTTTTAAAGATTGTGAAAATCTTACAAGCGTTGAAATTCCGAACACTGTTCAGAAAATCGGTGCACAAGCATTCTATAAATGTAAAAATCTCAAAAGCGTTTCTATTCCCAAAGAAGTAGAAGCTATCGGAGAAAAGGCATTGGGATACGGCGATAAAAAATACCAAGACTTTACGATATACGGATATAAAAATACAACCGCTGAAACGTATGCGGCAGAAAATGAATTTGCTTTCATCGACCTTGAAGCAGTTCCAACGATCGTCTACGGCGACGCCAACTGCGACGGCAAGGTAACCATAGCGGATTCAACGGCGATTCTTCAGCATCTCGGAAACGAGGACAAATACGGACTATCCGCACAGGGCAAAGAGAATGCCGACGTTGACGGAAAATCTGGTATTACCACCGAAGATGCGCTGACGATACAGATGATAGACGCAAAACTTATTTCAGTAAGCGATATTCCTCTAAAAAAATCATAAAAAATAACGGGCAGTTCATAATGAACCGCCCGTTTTTTAGTGGGTATTTAAAATTTATTAAAAGCTGAGTTGATTGGAGTCACCGAGTTCCTTTGCGGGTTTTCCGGCAGAGGGGACTGATTTAACGCGATATTTTTCAAGTTCAGCCGCATTTTCCTCCGTTACAAGGGACGCCGCTTCTAAAACAGCCTTTTTGCGCAGATTTATCACTTGAACGCCCTGCGAATCTCTTGTAGCCTTGGGAAGAATCATGCCCGTATTGAACACAAGCGCATGACCGCTTGAAGTTCTCAGCAGAATGTCGGAGTCCTCCGCCGTGAAAACTGCTGCGATGAGCGGAGACTTGTCCGAAAAAGCCTTGGCGAGCTTTTTGCGGTTTGTTTTCGTTTCATAGGCTTTCAGCGGAATCTTAGCCGCCTTGCCGTTTTCAAAGAAGAACACGATATAACCGCTGTAATCGACAGTCGTAACGACGTATTTCAGGCTTTCGCCCTCGTCAAACCCGAGCTTTGCAGGGATATAGTCGCCCATAACGCTTGCCTTGCTGTCCTCGAAAGCGGACGCCTTAGACTTGTACGCCTGTGCGTTTGAGGTAAAGAAAATCAGCTCAGTCTTGTTGGTAGCCTCGAAAGTCTGAATGATGTAGTCGCCGTCTTTGAGCTTTTGTTCGCCGCTCATGCGGAGGGACTGCGGAGTTATCTTCTTGAAATATCCGCTGTTCGTAATGAAAAGGTGAACGGGATAATCGGGGGTATCGTCAATTTCGCCAACCTCCTCCACATCGGTGATGTAGTAGAACTGAGTTCTTCGGGGCTGACCGTAGTTCTTGATAACGTCTTTGAGTTCCTTGATTATGACGGCGCGTATTTTTTTCTTATCGCCGAGAATTTCCTCCATTTCGGCTATATCCTTTTTGAGCTGGTCAACGTCCTCTATACGGCGCAGGATATACTCCTTGTTGATGTTGCGGAGCTTTATTTCCGCCACGTACTCAGCCTGCACCTCGTCAATTCCGAAGCCTATCATAAGGTTTGGCACAACGTCCGCTTCGTTTTCGGTCTCACGGATAATTTTTATAGCCTTGTCGATGTCGAGAAGAATTTTTGCCAAAGCTTCTAACAGGTGGAGCTTTTCTTTTTTCTTCTGCAAATCGTAGTAGGTGCGGCGTTTGACGCATTCTTCACGGAAAGCCGTCCACTCTGTCAGAATTTCCCGAACTCCCATGACCTTTGGAGTTCCTGCAATGAGAATATTGAAATTGCAGGGATAGCTGTCCTGTAGGGTCGTAAGGCGGTAAAGCTTCTGCATAAGTGCGTCGGGGTCGGTATTTCGTTTAAGGTCGATAGCTATTTTCAAGCCGTCTATACCCGTTTCGTCGCGAATGTAGGAGACTTCACGGAGCTTGCCCGACTTCACAAGATCGACTACCTTAGCGATTATAGCTTCGACTGTCGTAGTATAGGGAATTTCCGTGACCTCTATGCAGTTTGAAGCCTTGTCGTAGCTGTATTTGCAGCGGAGCTTTATGCTGCCCCTGCCCGTTTCGTAGACCTTGTTCAGCTCGGCTTCGTCATAGAACAGAAATCCGCCGCCGGGAAAATCAGGACCTTTGAGAGTGCTGATAATGTCATGCTCGGGATTTTTCATCAGGGCAATGGTGGTCTCGCATATCTCGGTCAGGTTGAACGGGCAGACGTTGCTTGCCATAGAGACTGCGATTCCCGTGTTGGCGTTGACAAGCACAGTGGGAAAAGTAGTCGGCAGCAGGGTAGGCTCTTTCATGGTGTTGTCGTAGTTCGGCACGAAATCCACGGTATCTTTTTCGATGTCACGGAAAAGCTCGGCGCATATCCTTTCGAGCTTGACCTCGGTATATCGTGAAGCGGCGGCTTTCATGCTGCTTGAATACTGCTTGCCGAAAGTTCCCTTTGAATCGACATAAGGGTGCAGGAGCGCTTCGTTTCCTCTGGTAAGACGTACCATTGTTTCGTAGATAGACTGGTCGCCGTGAGGGTTGAGCTTCATGGTCGCGCCGACAACGTTTGCGGACTTTGAACGTTCCTTGTCGGGATTGAGCAGACCGTTTTTATACATCATGTACAGGAGCTTGCGGTGCGAGGGCTTGAAGCCGTCAATTTCGGGCAAGGCTCTCGATATGATAACGCTCATGGCGTAGGGCATGTAATTTTTTTTCAGAGTATCGGTGATAGTTTCGTCAACGATACTTCCCGAGCCTTCGATATAAGCCTCATGCTTAAAGGCGGCGGGCTTTTTGGGTGATTCTTTTTTTCTTGGCATCTGTAACCGATCTCCTTATTTATTGTAAACGTTCTATTGTCATATGAGTTATATGGATAACAACTTTAATGTTTTTGGTATGTGTAAAGAAAAAGTAGGCGAATATTCTTTCTGTAAATACAAACTGTAGGGGCTGGCGCCCTCGACAGCCCGAAATTGGTGATTTGGACTTGACTTGGAACTCGGGACGTCGAGGGCGCCGTCCCCTACAAAATCCACTTGCCTACTGACACTTTACACATACGTTTTTGGCTTCTGCTTGAATTATCATTTTTTCTCCTTATCAGCTTATATCGGCAAATTCAAGGTAATGTGTACCGTATTCATTATTTTACAGAAATTCCTATCATTATCGTTTCACCGTCAGTATTATTCCATACGGAATGTGGAATAGTTCCATGAACAAGAAATGACTCGTCTTTTTTAACAATGATCTCCTTGTCGCCGAGAAGAATTTTAGCTTCGCCTTTTGTAACGATAAACAGGTGATTGTGGTTATGGGTATGTTGTTCGGCAGGACCGCCGCCGTTGGGAGAGAGATATGCCACAGAGACGTCAATTATTTCACCGGCTGCGCCAAATAATTTTTTTGCAAGAAAGTTCACATGATTCGGTGGAGTCATAAAATCGTTATTCATTTTAAATTTTCCTTTCTGAGTTTATCAGCTTATATCGGCAAGTTCGAGGTAGTCCGCGCCGTATTCCGAGATATAGTCCTTTCGACCTTGCAGATCGTCGCCGAGGAGCATTTCAAAGATCTCAGCCGATTCACGTATATCATCGGAAGTGACCTTGATAAGGCGGCGCGTATCGGGATTCATGGTGGTAAGGTTCATCATATCAGGCTCGTTTTCGCCGAGACCTTTAGAACGCTGAAGCGTGTATTTTTTATTGCCTATCTGCTCTAAAATGCGTTGTTTTTCCTGTTCGGTGTAGGCGAAGTAGGTCTTTTCCTTTGTGTTTATCTCAAACAGCGGAGATTCGGCGATAAACACGTATCCCTGTTCAATAAGGGTAGGCGTAAGGCGGTAAAGCATAGTCAGGATAAGCGTGCGTATCTGAAAGCCGTCAACGTCGGCATCGGTACAAATAACTATCTTATTCCAGCGGAAATTGTTTATATCGAACGTAGAAAGCTCCTTATTGGCTTTGGTGGTGACTTCAACGCCGCAGCCGAGGACTTTTATAAGGTCGGTGATAATATCGCTTTTGAAAATTTTTGTATACTCGGCTTTAAGGCAGTTGAGAATTTTTCCGCGTATAGGTATGACCGCCTGAAATTCCGCGTCACGGGCGAGCTTTACCGAACCGAGAGCCGAGTCGCCCTCCACGATATAAATTTCACGGCGAGATATGTCCTTGGTACGGCAGTCAACGAATTTCTCAACGCTGTTGGCGAGGTCGATAGTTCCCGTGAGCTTCTTTTTCATGTTAAGACGGGTCTTTTCGGCGTTTTCACGGCTTCGCTTGTTAAGGAGTATCTGCTCGGAGATACGCTTAGCTTCGTCGGGATTTTCGATGAAGTAAATTTCGAGCTGATGACGGAGAAACTCGGTCATGGCTTCACGTATGAACTTGTTGGTTATCGCCTTTTTGGTCTGATTTTCGTAGGAGGTCTGTGTTGAAAACGATGAGGAGATCAGCACAAGGCATTCTTCAACGTCCTCGTATTTTATTTTGCTTTCGTTTTTCTGATAGCCGTTTACCGATTTTATATAGCTGTCTATCTGAGCCGTAAACGCGCGTTTTACAGCGTCCTCGGGAGAACCGCCGTGTTCGAGAAAGCTGGAATTATGGTAGTATTCCGTCAGCTTGACCTTGTTGGAGAATGTCAGGGCAACGTCAAGCTTTACCTTGTATTCGGGCTTGTCCTCACGGTCCTTGCCCTTTTTTTCGGCAGTCCAGTGCTGTACCGAGGTAAGAGCGTCGTCCCCTGCGATCTCAGTGGCGTAGTCGGTTATACCGTTTTCATAAAGGAACTCGGTCTCATTGAATCCGCCTGTTTCGTTCTCAAAGCGGAACAAAAAGAGGATATTGGGGTTCACTACAGCCTGACGTTTCAGAATATCGTGAAAATATTCCTCGGAAACGTTTATATCCGTAAACACTTCCAGATCGGGACGCCAACGGGTCTTAGTACCCGTCTGCTTTTTTTTGCATTGTTCCTTTTTCAAGCCGCCCACGTTATTGCCCTTTTCAAAATGGAGATCGTACTTGAAGCCGTCACGAATAACTTCAACGTCCATGAATTCCGAGGCGAACTGTGTCGCACACAGACCGAGACCGTTAAGTCCGAGGGAATATTCGTAGGATTCTGCGGAAGCGTCATATTTTCCGCCTGCATAGAGTTCGCAGTAGACAAGCTCCCAGTTGAAGCGTTTTTCGTTGTTGTTATAGTCAACGGGACAGCCTCTGCCGAAGTCCTCGACCTCGATGTCGTGGTTGCGGTAGTAGGTGATGATTATTTTATTGCCGAAGCCTGCGCGCGCTTCGTCTATAGAGTTTGATATGACCTCGAATATCGAATGCTCGCAGCCGTCGAGACCGTCCGAGCCGAATATAACGGCAGGACGTTTACGCACCTTGTCTGCGCCTTTGAGCATTGTGATACTGTCGTTGCCGTAGTCCTTTTTCTTTGCCATAATAGTTCCTTTCCTTTTTATCAGAGCCTGTTTAATGTCTCATCGCGCACGTCTTTTCGGCAAAATTTGCCGATTACTGCGTTGAAAAAGCTCACCATACATCAAGTATGCTTTCGCTTTTTCGCCTTGTACTCGACAAATTTATGCTCGAAAATCCGCACACGCCGAGATATTAAACAGGCT
>JAGAQC010000071.1 GCA_017622925.1 Ruminococcus sp. | reverse complement strand
TAATTTTCCATATAAGCAAAAAGAAAATAAAGGTGAATTAGAACAATATCTTGTTCAGAATACCATGCCGGTTATAATATCCGAAGAAATGTTTGCAATAGTGCAGAAATTAATTGCAGAACGAAAAGAAAACTGCAAATCGTCTGAAAAAACATATCCTCTGAGCAGTAAAATAAAGTGCAGTAAATGCGGTTGTTCATTTAAAAGAAAAACCATCAATAAAAAAATATACTGGACTTGTTCAAGACACAATTTAAATGCGTTTGACTGCGAAATAAAGGCGATTCCGCAAGAAATGATTTATGGAGTGTTTATTAAACTTCACAACAAGCTTTGGCACAATTATAAGCAGATTCTCCTCCCCTTGCATACTGCCTTGCAGGATCTAAAATTACGTCGATTTAATGGTAATTCCAAAGTTATGGAAATTCATAAGGAAATCGCAAAACTTAAAGAACAGACCCACGTTCTTGCAAGACTGAAAACAAAAGGTTTTCTCGATAATACGAAATATCTTGAGCAGACTACAGAGCTTACAGCAAAAATAAATAAGCTGCAGTCGGAACTGAAAAAAATCACTTGTTCAGATGACGAAGATGAAACTTTGGAGCAGCTTGAAATGTTGATTGATTTTTTTGAAAAGCAGAATGATCCAATAACAGAATTTAACGAATTTGCGTTTGAATTTCTGATAGAAAAAATTATAGTCATAAATCAGAATGAGCTGGAGTTTCATGTAATCGGCGGATTGAAGTTTACAGAAAAAATATAACACAATATGCTCTGGAAGAATTGAATTTCAGGGCATATTTTTGTTGGTTTTGGTACTGGATTTCTATGGGAAAATGTGATATTATGTTGGTGGAAAGGAGTCGATGAAAATGCCTAAGAATAGAGTAATACCGTTTGGCTACCGCATGAAAGACGGAAAAATAATTGCGGATTTAGCAGAATCAAAAGCAGTTGTAAAAATCTTTGAGGAATACTTAAACGGCAGTAGTTTCCTGCAAATTGCTAAGTTGATGGAATCCGAAAAGATCCGATATACCGCCGATTCTGAGCATTGGAACAAGAACATGATAAAGCGGATTATCGAAAATGAAAAGTATCTCGGAAACGATAAATATCCGCAAATCATAAGCGAGAAATTCTTTTCTATGGCAAACGAAAAAAGAATTTTAAAAGCAACTTTGGTATGTGTAATTCCGGAAGATTTACAGGAAATCAGAAATCGCATATTCTGTTTAGAATGCGGTCACAGACTTTCGAGAATCGGCGGTAACTGTCGCAGTGCAAAGTGGGATTGCCGTAATCCCGACTGTTACAGATTACAATATCAGTTGACGGATTAGATGATTATAGGTTCTGTTCTAACGATTTTAAATGCGGCAATTGCGAATCCGAGTTTAATTGAAAATAACGGCGAAATCAGCGCGTATTCTCCGACTGCGGATGTGATTAGAAAACAGAATGAAATAAATCAAATGCTTGATTCCGCACAAGTTGATTTTGACAGAATAAAATCCGAAATTTTCAAACTTGCGGAGCTGAAATATGCTTGTTGTAGTTACAATGAAAATCCGCAGAAAACAGCGGAAATTAAGGCTTCGTTTGAAAATCATAAACAATTAAATTCACTTGATATTGGCTTATTAAAAAACTGTGTAAACAGAATTTTGATAAGCCATTTTTGTACCATTGAAGTTGAATTTATCAACGGAATTGTTATAAAAAATGCAACGGAAAGGAATGATGAAAATGCCCACAACGGCGAATGTAACGATAATTCCTGCGAAGGCGCAGACAGCGGAAAACAGGGATAAATACCACCAACTGCGAGTTGCGGCGTACTGCCGTGTCAGCACTGAACAGGAAGAACAGCAGAATTCATATCAGGTGCAGATCGCATATTACACTGATCTCATCAACAGAAAAAAGGAATGGTCGCTTGTCGGAATTTTTGCCGACGAAGGAATTTCAGGTACACAAACAAAAAAGCGTACTGAATTTAACCGCATGATTCGTATGTGTAAAAACAAAAAAATTGACCTTGTAATTACAAAGTCAATATCGAGATTTGCCCGAAATACCGTTGATTGCCTTGAATATGTAAGGCAATTGAAAGAACTTGGAATTGGTGTGATTTTTGAAAAGGAAAATCTCAATACTTTGACCATGACATCGGAATTTATGATAGCACTTTACGGCAGTTTTGCGCAAGCTGAAAGCGAATCAATTTCAAAAAACGTTTCATGGGGCAAGGAAAAAGCGTACCGTGAGGGCAAAGTTCAGTTTCAGTACAAGCACCTCCTTGGTTACAAAAGAGGGATTGATGGCGAGCCTGAAATTGTGCCTGACGAAGCCGAAACAGTGCGAATGATTTTTAAATTATTTCTTGACGGTTATTCGATGAAAGAGATCACGATTACGCTAAAAAATCGAGGTAGAATTAATAAATTCGGCACAACTGAATGGCGTTCCAACACGATTTCGAGGATTCTGCAAAACGAAAAATACGTAGGCGACGCACTGCTCCAGAAGTCGTTTACGGTCGATTGCATAACCCATAAAATTGTAAAAAATAACGGCGAAAAACCGATGTATTTGGTGACAGATCATCATGCTCCGATAGTCGATCGTGACACGTTTAATCGTGTCCAACAGGAGCTTGCAAGGCGCAGTTCAAGCGGAAAATCAGCGATAAAACGACTACAGAACAGGGCAAATATTCAAGCAAATATGCGCTTACGGAACTGCTTATTTGCGGTCATTGCGGCACTCCATACCGACGAACTACGTGGGCTGCGAGAGGAAAAAAACAAATCGTATGGCGGTGTATCAGCCGTCTGGAACATGGCAAAAAATATTGTCCCGATTCACCGACGATCAAGGAAGAAAATCTCCACAAAGGAATAATTCGCGCGATAAATAATTATTACTGCTGCCGTGATGATATTGTGAGAATTCTGAAAGCAAATATCGGTTCTGTGCTTGAATGTCAAGGGCAGGAAGAAATTTTAGCGATTGAAAAAAGATTGAAAGAAATTGACATTTCAAGGAACGATTTAGTCGGATTAATAGCTTCCGGCGGCTGTGATGAGGACAAGCTTGACAGCGAGTTTTCAAGGCTGTATTGGGAAGAACAGCAGCTTAGTGAAAGGCTTGAAATTTTAAAATCCCAGAATAAAACTTCCGCCGAAACTCAGAAAAAACTTGATAAAATAATGGATATGATCGAGCGCGAAAAATTCGAGTTGGAAACGTTCGATAATGTGCTTATCCGCAAATTGATCGAGTGTGTAAAAGTTCTTAATAAGACTGAAATACTGGTAATTTTTAAGGGCGGTTATGAAGTGAAAACTGAAATTGAATAATAAAAAAAGCAGCTTGTAAATTAAATTTTACAGGCTGTTTTTTTTGTCTGGAGGATGATAATTTGGTAGGAGATTTTGAGGGCATAAAGCGGCAAAAATTCGGCGTAGCGGCGGCGTTTGCAACAAGTCAACGGGAATTCATATTCACATTGATTTTGAGCCTTATGATCCGCAGAAATTGCGTAATTTGGTGAATATTTTTGCGAGCAAGGAGGATATGCTGTATCAGGCGTTACAGGTCAATTCAGAACGTGAAAATACCTACTGTAAAAAAGTGGACAAGCATTTTGTTGAGGAATTGAACAGGAGAAAACCAAATGATTTGCAGACAATTAAGCGACTGTGGTACGGCGATGACCGTGAATATCACCCTCACTACGACTCGTCACGGTATCGATGCTTGAATTTACATCCCGTGTTTACCGACAATAATATTGAGATACGGGCGTTCAACAGCAGTCTGAACGCAGGCGTATTGAGAGCCTATATTTCGCTTGTTCTGGCGGTCAGCAATCAGGCTCTCACGCAGAAATCGGCAAGTCCTCGTGTGACGCAGAGTGAGAATCCACGATACACATTTCGCTGTTGGCTTATACGAATTGGTCTGAATGGACCGGAGTTCAAGAATTGCCGCAAGCATCTTCTTTCACATCTTGAGGGTAATATCGCATGGCTTCACCCCGAAGATGCCATTAAACAGCGCGAGCGATTAAAAGCTGAGCGAATCGCCGCTCGTGAGCAGCGTGTCGAGCCTGTAAGCGAGGTTCAGGAGCAATGCGACAATGTACCCGATGAAAATACAGAACGCGTTGTAAGCGATTTTAACGAGGATTTTGATGAAGAAGAAACATTTGAAATGAGTATGTAATGGAGGTCATAATGAGTAAAAAACAGCTATATATCGCCTATGGTTCAAATATAAATTTGGAGCAGATGGCTTTCAGATGTCCGCATTCAAAAGTTGTGGGAACGTCTGAAATTAAGAATTTTGAGTTGGAATTCAGAGGTGTTGCAACGATAGTTCCGAAAGAAAATGCAAGTGTTCCCGTTTTGATATGGGAACTTGATAAAAGGGATCTGCCCACGCTTAACAGTTATGAGGGCTATCCGAGAATTTATAGGCAGGAAAAAATTAAATTTAAATTGGACGGAAAAGAAGTTGAGGGAATGGCGTACTTGATGAACCGTGGGACAATTTCTCCGCCGAGTATGTACTATTACAACACCATTTTGCAGGGATACAGAGAAAACGGATTGGATGAATCTTATCTGCGGACATCTTTGGAAAATTCAATTCATCATAAGCAATTCATAGATGAAGAATTGGACGAAAATCTTGATTTTGACGACGAGCTTCAAATGAAATTTTAAGAGGTGTTTTATGAAATACAGAGGATTTTTTGTGAAAATTACCACCGATAATAATTTACATCGGAAGAATAAAAACGGCGAAACAGTTAAGTGCAAGGGCTTCACAATTGAAGTGTTTTCGGACGAATCGGAAAAGCTTGAAATTGATGTGTTCTCGGCGGCGGTTGATTTTGAACTACTGAAATATAGTCTTGAAGAAGTGATTCAATTTGCTAAAGATTATATTGACAGCGAGGAAAAAGAATATCAAAGAATGATCGATGAATTCAGCAGAAATTCCAAATAATAATTTTGTATAAAATTTTGCCTCCGATACTTGATTTTGTGTGTGAAAAATGTTATACTTATATTATAAAAAGATCGGAGGTGCGGTTTATGGGAATTTATCTGAATCCGAATAATATTGATTTTCAACAAGCTTTAAATTCAAGAATATATGTTGATAAAAGTATGCTGATTGAATATGCAAATAGCGTGATTTACACTGAGCAAAAATTTATCTGTGTCAGCCGACCAAGAAGGTTTGGTAAATCAATGGCTGCAAATATGCTGACGGCATATTACAGTAAGGGCTGTGATTCTCGTGAAATGTTCAGCAATCTTAAAATTTCAGCGGATAAGTCCTTTGAAAAGCATCTTAACAAGTATAACGTGATCCACATCAATATGGTTAATTTTCTTGAACGTTCGGGATCAATTGATGATATGCTTGATTATCTAAAGAAACGTCTTCTTCATGAAATAAAAAAAGAAAACGGCGACGTTGAATGTTTTGACTGGAATGACTTGATTTCTGTACTTGATGAAGTATTTCAGGAGAAAAAAGTTCCGTTTATTTTCATAATTGACGAGTGGGACTGTATTTTCAGAGTTCATAAAAGCGATGAAAAATCTCAGACAAAATATCTTAATTTTTTAAGAAATATTCTGAAAGACCAGAGTTATGTGGCTCTTGCGTATATGACGGGAATTCTGCCGATAAAGAAGTATGGCGAGCATTCGGCGATAAATGCATTCTATGAATATTCCATGACCGATGCTGAACCGATTTCAGAATTTACCGGTTTCACTGAAAATGAGGTTAAGGAACTGTGCGAAAAATATAATAAATCATTTTCGGAAATGAAACGCTGGTATGACGGATATAACTTGAATGGAATATCAATTTATAATCCGAAATCGGTTGTTGAATCAATTCTTCGTGGACAGTTCAATAATTACTGGACTTCAACGGAAACTTATGAGGCATTGAAAATCTACATTGAGATGAATTTTGACGGATTGAAAGACAAAGTTACGAAGCTGATAGCAGGAGAAAAAATTGAAATAAATCCCGGAAAATTTCAAAACGATATGACAACGTTCAAAAGTGCGGATGACATTTTCACTTTGTTGGTTCATCTTGGATATCTCACTTTTGATTTTTACACCAAAGAGGTTTGGATTCCGAACAGCGAGGTCGCTCAGGAATTCATTAATTCCATTGAGGATGGCGGTTGGGAAGAAGTTATGAAATCAATAAAGTCATCGGACGAACTTCTGAAAGCAACGTTAAACTGCGATGAAGAAAAAGTAGCGGAACTGGTTGACAAAGCGCACAGCGATAATACTTCAATTTTGAAATATAACGATGAAAACTCACTATCTTGTGTACTTTCTATTGCGTACTATTCAGCACGTAAAACTTACACCATTGAACGTGAACTTCCTGCCGGAAAGGGATATGCCGATTTGGTTTTCAGACCGAGAAGAAACAACAGTAATCCTGCCTTGATCGTAGAACTCAAATATGACAAGTCCGCTAAAGGTGCAATAGATCAGATCAAGAACAAACAATATGTTGACTGCCTAAAGGACTACTCCGGAGAAATCCTGCTTGTTGGAATAAATTATGATAAGGACAGCAAATGTCATACTTGTAAAATTGAAAAAGTTTGCAAATAAAATTTCTTTTTGGCATGGGAAACTGTGACCATAGCTGCGGAAATCACTGATAAAATCGAAAACTTTAGAACTGCTGCTCGTTTGATTGGAGCGGCAGTTTTTTGTTTGCCGCAAATGTATTAAGAAAAAAATAAGAAAAGCGGCGGAGGAAAAATAAGAAATGAGGGATATAATTATTGACAAGAGGGAACGAAGGAGGTAAAATAGAATATGAAAAGGAAATAAAGATGTTCCACGTGGAACAAAGAAGCAGAGAGGTAAAGAAGATGAACGATATAGAAAACGCCACGATACTTGTAGTAGACGACGACCATGATATAGTAAATGCGATAGCCGCGCTTTTGGAACGCGAGGGATACGGTATCCGCAAGGCATACAACGGACTTGAAGCGGTCGAGGCTCTTATGAGAGAGGATATACAGCTTATATTGATAGATGTAATGATGCCGAAAATGGACGGATTGTCGGCGATGATGAAGATACGCACCATGAAGAATATCCCGATCATCGTACTTTCGGCGAAATCGGAGGACAGCGACAAGATATTGGGACTTTCAATGGGAGCTGACGATTATATCACGAAGCCGTATAATCCGATGGAGCTGGTCGCGAGGGTGCAGTCGAATCTGCGGCGTTATCTCAGTCTGGGGGCGGCGGACAGCGTAAAGAAAAGCTCGGTTCTGCGGATAGGAGGACTTTCCCTCGACCGTGACGAAAAGCAGCTTTACGTTGACGGCGAACCTGTTCGGCTGACGGCTACGGAGTACAAAATAACCGAACTGCTAATGGAGAACGCAGGGCGGACGTTTTCGGCGGAGGAGATATACAGCCGCGTGTGGAACGAGGATTCATATTCCGTAGAAAACACCGTAATGGTGCATATCCGCCATATACGCGAGAAGATAGAGATAAACCCGGGCGAGCCGAGGTATCTCAAAGTTGTATGGGGTATAGGTTATAAAATAAGTAGAAATAGCTAAGGACAGCAGGAGCTTTGAAGTCTCCCGTATCTGTAGGCTGACAGAGAGGAGAACAAAATGTTAAAGAGCAGAATTACCCGAATAATAGCGGGATTTATAAGCTGTATAATGGTATTTATATGCGCGTCGAGGGCAGTATATCTTGTCATAAATGCGCAGAACTTTTACGACCGCTGGAACCATGAAGCAGATAGGTACACTTATTCAAGCAATACAAATGAAGTATATAAAAAGCTTTGGGCGGCAGGAATAATGTATTTGCAGTACCTTGATGAAAAGGGCGAATATAAGGGCAGCGAATATGCCGAGAAGCAGACCGTTGCCGCATTGCAGGAAATAGGCGTGATGAACGAAAAAGGCGAGCTGTTCATAGAAGATGACGAAGACTACGAATACCGTGTAAGCATTGGGAATAGAAGTTTTTCCAACACCGAAAAGACCTTTGACGAGCTGAGCGGCGAGTATTCAATTTATCGCCGCAACGATTTTCTGGACTGGTCGAACGATGGAATATGGCATTACACTATGAGTGATTTTAACTGGTATACCACCAATTACGGAATGACGTATTATGATGTCAACGGCAAGGGCTATGCGATCTTTGATTTTGACACGACAGACTGCCAAAGCTATATAGACAACAACAACGCAACGATTTTTTATAAGCTTGACGGTTCAACGCCTGTCCCCTATGAATATTTGCCCTATAACGAGAGGGTCGATGAGAGCCTTTACAGAGAAGATAACGTGGACGAAGAGGAGCTTGACGAGGGTTATTATGTTGACGAAAACGGCAGGATCTTACCAAAATATGGAAATGACGCCGTACCGAATTATCCCATAGAACAGCCGACAGACCCATTTGAGGAGGACGGACTTTACGTCTATCGGGCAGACGAGGGCGGACTGTTCAAAGTAGATAAGGTCAAATTTATACAGACCCGGCAGCCGGAAGCGGCGTTGACGATAGCCATAAAGCCCAATGAAGAAATAATCGCTGAAATGCGGAAGTACAGCGAAGCCACTGATAAGCTTGATAACGATACCGTACACGGATTAACGGCTCTTATTCCCTTTGGTGTGGTCGCGCTTATTATGGCGGCTTACGTCCTTATTACGGGCGGCTACAGCAAAAAGGAGAAGAAATTCGTCCTTACGTCTTGTGACAGAGTTTTTGCCGAACTTCCTGCCGCAATGATAGTGTTGTCAATTATTGCGGGGATCGGGATAACGCTGTATGACTTTGTACGGGAAATAAGCCTTTTCAGTCAGAAGTATTACGGCGATTCAGCCGTTCCGATCTTTTACGGAATATCAGCGGCTTGTATTTTCGGCGTTATACTGCTTATGCTGAATACTCTTATAATTCGTCTGAAATGCCGCAGCTTCTGGAAAACGACCCTTATTTACCGTGTTCTGAGACTGTTTTATCGTTTGCTTAAAAAAATAACGGGCAATGTCAATAAACATCTGATAAGCCGCGATATGCTGAGAAACGACAAGTTCACACGCCGCTTTATCCTGAGAACGGGAGCTGTAGTTCTTGCCGAAGCGATAGTGCTTATGGTAGGCATAGACTGCGATCTGTATTTATTTGTGGCAGTCGATTCCGTTATACTTTGCGGACTTTACGTGTACCTGTCGTTCGGCGACCTCAAAGCGATAGAACGTCTAAATAAACACATATCGGCTGTTAATTCGGGGGATTACGCCAAACGCTCCGAGAAAACCGATTCGCCCGTATATACGCAGACGGAGAAGCTGAACAACATTTCGGCAGGAATACAGACCGCCGTTGACAAACAGGTTCAGTCGGAGCGCATGAAGATAGACCTTGTGACAAACGTTTCCCACGACTTGAAAACTCCCCTTACGTCCATAATAAGCTATATTGACCTTTTATCGACCGAGGAGCTTCCCCCTGCCGCAAGGGACTACGTTTCGATAATCGACAGAAAATCTCAGAGACTTAAAGTAATGGTTGCCGACCTTTTCGACCTTGCAAAAGCAACGAGCCGAACGGACGTACAGCTTGAACAGATAGACGCAGTAGTGCTTACGGAACAGGTATTAGGCGATTTAGCGGACAAAATAGAGCGGTCGGGCAGGGACGTTCGTACAGACATACAGGCGGACTCAGCGCCCATAATGGCGGACGGAAAGCGTATGTACAGAGTTTTTCAGAACGTCATAGACAACGCGTTGAAGTATTCGCTTGAAGGCACAAGAATATACCTGACACTCAGAAACGAAGGCGGAAACTGCATAGTTACCGTTAAGAATATAGCAAGCTACGAGATGAATTTTACTCCCGAGGAAATAACCGAGCGTTTCACAAGGGGCGACGAATCGAGAACTACCGAGGGCAACGGCTTGGGACTGTCGATAGCCAAAAGCTTTACGGAAGCCTGCGGAGGAAAATTCAGCATAGAGATAGACGGCGACCTGTTCATTGCAACAATAAAAATGGCGACCCTTTGATTAGGGGAAAAGGAGGGATAACGTCCCTCCTTTTTGTTTTTTGTGTTAAATTTTTGTAGGTAAGCGAATTTTGTAGGGGACGGCGCCCTCGACGTCCCGGCGGCGAGCCGCCGCAGGCATTGCCGACCGTATTCTTATGAACGGGATATGCGTCCCCGTAGCAGCAATTCACAGGGAAAGACAAATAACAAAAGAAGCGTGTCGCTGCACCCATTGCCGACCGTATTCTTATGAACGGGATATGCGTCCCCGTAGCCACAAATTTCAGGAAAAGGCAAATATAAAAAAGGCGTGTCCCTACAACGGGGAATATTTATTTAATCGAAAAATTACAAAGACACGGCATAACCTGTAAAATAATTTCAAAAAACCGATTTCCCAAGAAATAAAAAAGGGTCTTGACAAACGGAAAATAATGTGATATACTATAGAGGTTGAATGAATTTTGCTTTAAAGTGTTAAAGCGGAGAAAGGATAGTATATTATGAAAGACGTTTCAAAATTAATGGATTACAGAGCGGATATAAAAGTGCTTGACGCAACGCTCAGAGATGGCGGACTTGTAAACGACTTCCGTTTTTCTGATGATTTTGTAAAGGCGCTGTACCTTGCGAATATCCGCGCAGGAGTGGACTACATGGAATTCGGCTACAAGGGCGATAAGTCCATGTTCGACGTAAATAAATTCGGACCGTGCAAGTTCTGCGACGATGATTATATTCGTTCTATCGTAGGCGAAAACAATACCGATCTGAAAATAGCGGTCATGGCAGACGTAGGACGCTGCGATTACAAAAACGATATTAAGGAGCGTTCCGAAAGTCCCATTGACCTTGTACGTGTGGCAACGTATCTTCATCAGATACCGACAGCCGTAAGCATGATAGAGGACGCAAAATCCAAGGGCTACGAGGTAAGCTGTAATATTATGGCTATCTCAAACGCTCGGGAGTCCGACATTGAAGCGGCTCTTGAAATTTTGGGAAAGTCGTCCGTAGACGTATTTTACATTGTGGACAGCTTTGGTTCGCTTTATCCCGAGCAGATAGCGCGAATTATAAATATATATAAGGAGTATGCGGAGAAGTACGGCAAGAAGCTCGGAATGCACGCCCACAACAATCAGCAGCTTGCATTTGCGAACACTATTGAAGCTGTAGGTGACGGCGTTGACTGGCTTGACGCAACGTATGCCGCAATGGGCAGAGGTGCAGGCAACTGCGCAATGGAACTTCTCCTCGGCTTTTTGAAGAACCCCAAGTACAACGTATACCCTGCTATCCAGTTCATAGAGAAGCACATGCCTGCCGTTCGTGAAGCGGGCGCAGTATGGGGATATGATTTCCAGTACATGATGACGGGCTTGCTCAATCAGCACCCGAGAACTGCAATAGAGTTCACCAAGCAGAACAGAAAGGACTATTCCGAGTTTTACAAGGAAATTTTAGCTCAGGAATGATTTTTAAGGTTTTTACAGGAAACTTACGCAAGGGGACTCTGTCCCCCTGCACCCCCTGCCAAAGGGGTGACCCCTTTGGAATCTCTGTTGTCGTAAATTTACCTGTATAAAGCCGCCAAATTTACTTGTAATTTTAAGTTCACATGGCTTTATACAGGAAAATTTACGATAATGGGTTCTAAGAGTTACCTATTTAACAGAAAGTAAAGGGCGGCAAAATCCTCTGCATAAATTTACTGTAAACCTTAAAATTGATTTTTGTGACAACTCCCCTTGCTTTATTGGCAGGGGGATTTTTTTGCTTTATATCTGTAGTGAAACTCCACAATTACGGCGTGTTGAATTGTTAAAAACAGGCAAAATAGACGAAAATAAATAAAACGCTTGACAAATGGATATAATAGTGGTAAATTAATATTAGCACTCAGATACAAGGAGTGCTAAAACATAAAAAAGATCTGCTTCTGTCAGGGAAGGTCGTGATAATCGTGGACGACAGAAAGCTGAAGGTACTTGCCGCTGTGGTTGACGAATATATCAGGACCGGCGAGCCTGTCGGTTCAAAGGCAGTTTCCAAGCTGGAGCATATAAAAGTATCGGCGGCGACCGTAAGAAACGATATGGCGCTGCTTGAACAGTTGGGTTATCTTGAACAGCCGCACACGTCGGCAGGAAGAATACCCACCTATCAGGGCTATCGGCTTTATATAGACGAGCTGATGACGCTGCCCGAGCTGCCCGAGGAAGAAAGGCTACGGCTCGACGAGCTTTTGGGCGATGAAAATACTCCCGAGGATCTGCTAATACAGAACGCCGCCGCCGCTCTTACGGAGCTTACGCAGTGCGCAGCGGTAGTGACAAATTCAGCTCCGAGATTTTCCGTCATATCGAAGGTAGAGGTCATTCCGACGGGAAAACGCCTGTATGTTATTCTGCTTATAACCTCGAACGGAAGTATAAAGAATAAGGCGTGCCGACTTGAATTTGACCTGAGCCACGAGCAGCTTGACTTTTTTACACACTATATTGATGAAAACCTCAGCGGAATATCCGTTGACGAGCTTTCCGAGGAAATGCTCGATAAGATGATAACCGCCGTATCCGCGTATATGGTGAGCCTTTCACCGCTTGTCAAGGGAATATGCGAGCTTTCGGAGGACTTGAAGCATCAGCAGCTCACGGTAAGCGGCAGCGAAAAGCTCCTCTCGTGCGACGAGCTTGACAAAATGGAGGTCGTCCGCTTTATACAGCACAAGAACGAGCTTACCGACCTGTTGGAGGACTCTTTCAGCGGAATACAGGTAAAATTCGGCGCAGGCGGCAGCTTTGCCATAGGAAATTCGAGCATGATAGTCTCGAAGTACCGCAAAAAGGGCAAAGACGCAGGTTCTCTCGGAATTATAGGACCTATGCGAGTGGATTACAAAAAGATCATTCCGTATATCGAATACCTCACCCATAAGATAACTGCTCTTATGTCGGAGGATGATGATACGATCATTGAATCGGACGAACTTGAATTTCCCGATTCATAGAAAGGAGCAGAAATGGACGAAAAGGAAAAAAATACAGCCGCTGCGGAAGAAGAACCGAACGAAGAAGTTTCGGAGGAGCTTTCCGCAGAGACTTCGACCGACGAGGAGGACGCAGTAAGCGAATACAACGATGTAGCGGCGCAGATAGCCGAGCTTGAAGAAAAGCTTGACGAAGCCAACGAAAAGTATCTCCGACTGTTTGCCGAGTACGATAACTACCGTAAGCGGACGGCACGGGAGAAATCCGATACCTACGCAAATGCGTCCGCAAAGTGCATAGAAAATCTTCTGCCCGTTATTGACAGCTACGAGCGTTCGCTTGAATTTGAATGCTCCGATGAAAATTTCAAGAACGGCATGGCGATGATATTCAACCAGCTCAAGGAGTTCATGACAAAGATGAACGTAACGGAGCTTGAAGCGTTGGGCGCGGAATTTGACCCCAACTTCCATAACGCCATACAGCAGCTTTCCGATACGGATTACGCATCGAACCATGTGTGCGCGGTCTATCAGAAAGGCTATATGATGGGCGATAAGCTGATACGTCCTGCTATGGTGGCTGTGGCGGCTGATTAGTTTACGAATGGCATAAAATTGGGATTCCAAAGGGACGGTGTCCCTTTGGCGGAGTCCAGAGGCAGCGCCTCTGGCAGGGTGTGGGACAGCGTCCCACAAGCGTTTAAGCGCTCCGCAAAGGGTGAATTTCAAAACAGTCCACAGGGCTGTTTTGAAAGAGGTGACTCCCCACGGGTGGGGAGATGCCCGAAGGGCAGAGGGGACGGCACGAAGTGCGCCCTGCAAGAGAGGGCGTTCCCTTATTAAGAACATGGCAGAACATGGCAGAACATGCTTTTAATAAAGGGAAAAGAAGCCCTGAGATAATAAGCATATACAAATAAATAACAATAAATTAAAGTTCGGAACGTCAAAGTTTCGGGCTTGAATCGGAGGATGATTTATTATGGGAAAAATTATCGGAATTGACTTGGGTACAACAAACTCGTGCGTAGCTGTTATGGAGGGCGGCAACGCTGTCGTTATCCCGAACAGCGAGGGCGCAAGAACGACTCCTTCCGTTGTTGCATTCACAAACAACGGCGAGCGTCTTGTCGGTCAGGTGGCTAAGAGACAGGCTATAACAAATCACGACAGAACAGTTTCTTCTATCAAGAGACACATGGGTTCAAATTACAAGGTTTCCATTGACGGAAAGAATTATACTCCGCAGGAAATTTCCGCAATGGTTCTCCAGAAGCTTAAAGCGGACGCAGAGGCTTACCTCGGCGAAACAGTAACGGAGGCTGTTATCACCGTTCCGGCGTACTTTACGGACGCTCAGAGACAGGCTACAAAGGACGCAGGACAGATCGCAGGACTTACTGTAAAGCGTATCATCAACGAGCCTACGGCAGCCGCTCTTTCCTATGGTATTGATAAGGAGGAGGAGCAGACCGTTATGGTTTACGACCTTGGCGGCGGTACGTTCGATGTATCCATTATCGAAATGGGCGAGGACGTTCAGCAGGTTCTTGCTACGGCAGGAAACAACCGTCTTGGCGGCGATGACTTCGACCAGCGCATCATCAACTGGATGGTAGAGGAGTTCAAGAAGTCGGACGGCGTTGACCTTTCACAGGACAAAATGGCTTCACAGAGACTTAAAGACGCTGCTGAAAAGGCTAAGATCGAGCTTTCTTCAACAACGACGTCAAATATCAATATCCCGTTTATCACAGTAGACGCAGCAGGCGTTCCCAAGCACCTTGACCTTACGCTTACACAGGCTAAGTTCAACGAGCTTACGGCGGACCTTGTTGAAGCTACAATGGGACCTGTTCGTCAGGCTCTCAGCGACAGCGGACTTTCGGCAGCCGAGCTGAACAAAGTCCTTATGGTCGGCGGTTCTTCGAGGATCCCTGCCGTACAGGAAGCTGTAAAGAAGCTTATCGGCAAAGAGCCTTTCAAGGGAATCAACCCCGATGAGTGCGTAGCTCTCGGCGCGGCATATCAGGGCGGCGTTCTCGGCGGCGACGTTAAGAACGGTCTGCTTCTTCTTGACGTTACTCCCCTGTCCCTCGGTATCGAGACAGCAGGCGGCGTATGCACAAGAATGATCGAGAGAAACACTACTATCCCCACAAAGAAATCTCAGGTATTCTCCACATATTCCGACAATCAGCCTGCCGTTGACATCAACGTTCTTCAGGGTGAGCGTGAGTTTGCAAGAGACAACAAGCAGCTCGGTACGTTCCGTCTTGACGGAATCGCTCCTGCGCCCAGAGGAATCCCCCAGATCGAGGTAACGTTCGATATTGACCAGAACGGTATCGTTCATGTTTCGGCAAAGGATCTCGGCACAGGCAAGGAGCAGAATATCACAATTACTTCTTCCACAAACATGTCAAAGGACGACATCGACCGCGCCGTTAAGGAAGCGGAGCAGTACGCAGCCGAGGATAAAAAAAGACGTGAGGAAGTAGATACAAAGAACGAAGCGGAGAACCTTGTATTCCAGTGCGAAAAGGCTCTTGCGGACTTCGGCGATAAGGTATCGGCTGATGAAAAGGCTAACATCGAGCAGAAAGCGGCATCATTGAAGGCTGCATGCGAGGCGAACAATACGGACGAGATCAAGAAGCAGAAGGACGATCTGCAGAAAGCGTTCTACGATCTTTCCGCTAAGATATATCAGCAGGCTAACCCCAACGGTCAGGGAATAGACCCCTCGCAGTTCGCCAATATGGGCGGTGAAGCTGAGTCTCCCTCAAACGACGACGGCGTAGTTGACGCTGATTTCACAGAAGTTTAATAAATGAGAAAAGATAAAATAAAGACATTACTCATAATTGTAGTTTTAGCTGCCGTTGTGTGGTTCGGTGTAAAATGGTTTGCAGGTCTTGCTAACGATAATACCGGAAATTATGACGGCGGAATGAGTCAGGCAGAAGAACAGATAGAAGATCAATAATACTTTTTAGGGCGAAACATACTTTCGCCCTAAAAGTGTATTTATAACGCGGAATTAATGTGTAGGGGGCGGCGCCTTCGACGCCCCGCCGATATTATATTTATTTAACGGGACGTCGTGGGCGCCGTCCCCTACACAAATAGTGTTTAATAGCTCATATTAAAATTGGAGAAAATTTATGGCTGAAAAAAGAGATTATTACGAAGTCCTCGGCATACAGAAAGGCGCGTCCGAGGACGAGATAAAAAAAGCTTTCCGAAAAAAGGCAAGAGAAAATCACCCCGACCTGCATCCCGACGACCCGTCCTATGTTGAGAAGTTTCAGGAGATAAACGAAGCTCACGAAGTGCTTTCCGACCCTGAAAAGCGCGCAAGGTACGACCAGTTCGGTCATGCAGGAGTAGACCCCAACTACGGCGGCGGCAGCGGCATGGGCGGCTTTGGCGGCGGAATGGGCGGCTTCGGAGACATAGGCGATATTTTCGAGAGCATTTTCGGCGGATTCGGCGGCTTTAACGGCGGAAACTCCCGAGGCGGCGCAAATGCCAACGCACCGCGCAGAGGTTCGGACATACAGGAATCCGTTACTATCAGCTTCATGGACGCGGTTCACGGCAAGAAGCAGGAGATAAAGACGTTCCGCATGGCGATATGCGATTCCTGTAAGGGTTCGGGAGCGGACGCAGGCACGACTTCGGAGGTATGTCCCGATTGTCACGGACGGGGAACGGTAAAGACGACCCAGCGTACTCCGTTCGGAGCAATTTCTTCGACTAAGGTGTGTCCTCACTGCGGCGGCAAGGGAAAGGTCATCAAGAATCCCTGTACCAAATGCCGCGGAATGGGCAGAGTGCGTGTGCAGAAAATGGTCTCCGTGGATATTCCGGCAGGCATCGACAACGGTCAGACTATTCGTTTGAACGGTCAGGGCGACTGCGGAATAAACAACGGACCTAACGGCGATATGCTGCTGAACGTAAACGTAAAGAGCCACCCCCTGTTCACAAGAGAGGGCTATGATATTCATTGCGAGATACCCGTTACTTATATGGACGCCGTTCTCGGCTCGGAAATAACAGTACCAACCGTTGACGGCGATGTGAAGTTCACTATTTCTGCCGGAACGCAGAACGGCACGGTCTTTAATCTTAAAGGCAAGGGCGTTAAGAAGATAAACCGCAGCGACCGCGGAAATCAGTATGTCAAGATATTTGTTGAAGTTCCGAAGAATCTCACCAAGAAGCAGAAGGATCTTCTTAAAGAATTTGAAGCGTCCCTTACCGAAAAGAATTACGCAAAGCGGCAGAGCTTTTTTGAAAAGCTGAAAGCAAAGCTTGATTTTTGATAAACAGCATTCTTCCCCTCAGAGCGAACGTTCCGAGGGGAATTTTTTATGAAAATATGAAAATTATACGCAAAAATTATTGACGAACAGTGAAAAATGGATTATAATTGTATTATGTACGTGTGAAAATTCACAAGAAATTACTGATACCCGAAACAACAACAGACACATAAATTTTGCCTGTCAGCGTTTCAGGGAAAAAAAGGAGTGTATCAATGAAAAGTACAGACGTTATTATCCTGATAACCATTTTGGTCTATTTGGCTATGATGGTTGTGATCGGCGTTGTGTTTTCGAGGAAAAACTCAAACGTCGGCGACTTTTACCTCGGCGGACGAAAGCTCGGACCTATCGTTACCGCAATGAGCGCGGAGGCTTCGGACATGAGTTCGTGGCTTCTTATGGGACTTCCGGGAGTTGCCTATCTTACAGGCGGAGCGGAAGCAGGCTGGACTGCGATAGGACTTGCAGTCGGAACATACGTAAACTGGCTCATTGTAGCCAAGAGACTGAGGATATATTCTCACCGCTGCAAGGCGATAACCATTCCCGATTTCTTTGCGAACCGTTATCGTGACAAGAAAGCTATCATGGGAATTTCCGCCCTGATAATACTTATTTTCTTCGTACCCTATACGGCATCGGGATTTTCCGCATGCGGAAAGCTTTTCAGTTCGCTTTTCGGCTGGGAGTACCACATAGCTATGATCATAAGCGCAGTAATTATTATTGCCTACACCTGCACAGGAGGATTTTTGGCGGCAAGCTTTACCGACCTTATCCAAAGTATCGTTATGACGCTTGCCCTTATAAGCATAGTTATTTTCGGAATATCCTCGGCAGGGGGAATTGACGGCGTTATAGACAACGCAAAGTCTATTCCCGGCTACTTCTCGCTCAGCAGCATTCACAACCTTGATACAGGCGGAGCGGACAAGTATTCGCTCCTGACCATTGCTTCTCTTATGGCATGGGGACTCGGTTATTTCGGTATGCCGCACGTACTTCTCCGATTCATGGCGATCGAGGACAAGAATAAGATAAAGACCTCACGCAGGATAGCATCAGTATGGGTAGTAATTTCAATGGCTATAGCGATCTTCATAGGCTTTGTCGGAAATGCCGTAACAAAAAAGGGTACTCTTGAACCTCTTAACGGAAACAACTCCGAAACGGTAATTATCCGTCTTGCGCAGATAATGAGCGATAATCATGTTCTTTTAGCTGTAGTTGCAGGACTTGTATTTGCAGGTATACTTGCATGTACGATGTCCACCTCTGATTCGCAGCTTTTGGCGGCGTCCTCCAGTATGTCCGAAAACATCATAAAGGGCGTATTCGGAGTAAAGCTCAGCGAAAAGCAGTCAATGCTTGCGGCAAGACTTGTGCTTATGATAATTGCAGTCCTCGGCGTAGTCCTTGCATGGGACAGCGACAGCTCCGTATTCAGGATAGTATCGTTTGCATGGGCAGGCTTCGGAGCGACATTCGGTCCTGTAATGCTGACTGCGCTTTTCTGGAAGCGTTCCAACAAGTACGGCGTGATCTCGGGCATGGTAGTCGGAGCGGTCATGGTATTCGTATGGAAATTCGGTATCAGCAAGCTTGGAGGAGTATTCGCAATATATGAGCTTCTTCCTGCATTTATCGCTGCTTTGATAGCTATTATAGCAGTTTCGCTGTTCACAGAAGCTCCCGAAAAGGAGATAACAGCAGAATTTGACGCAGTAAAAGAAGAAATAAAAGGATAAATAAAAAAACAAAATATCCCACCGAGACTGCGGTAAAGAGCGGTTTTGGCGGGATATTTTTTTACCTAAAAGCCGTTAGCCATTAGCCGTTAGCCGTTAGCAATCGGTGTCTTTGTGATTTTTTGATTATATAAAATATTCCCCGATGTAGGGACACGGCGTGCCGTGTCCGTTCATAGAAATTACAGGAACATATAATTACAGGTAGAAACGTACAATCGAAATAACCATATATCCATATTTTTACGTGCCACATAATGCTATGTGCGGACACGGCACGCCGTGTCCCTACATCGTCAGATTACAGCGTAAATAAAAATTGTTGTCTGAAAATTTTTTGCGTGAATTTGGTGCAGCGACACGCCCTCTTATGTCATAAAAGTTTCAAAATTGCAACAGCCGCGGAAAAAATTTGAGTTAAAAAATATTAGCGAGTTTGCGAGCGGTCACGTGACACAGGGTGCAGCGACACGCCCTCTTATGTCATAAAAGTTTCAAAATTGCAACAGCCGCGGAAAAAATTAGAGTTTAAAAATATTAGCGAGTTTGCGAGCGGTCACGTGACACAGGGTGCAGCGTCACGCTGCCTTTACATACACTTAACTTTAAACTGCTTGACATATTGCATAAAATGCTATATAATAATTATAATGAAATTATAAACTAAGGTAGGAGACTTTTTATGGATCATCTTGAAAATCGAGAGCTTTCATGGCTTAAATTCAACAAGCGGGTACTTGAGGAGGCTTCCGATGTCAATAACCCACTCCTTGAAAGGCTGTCGTTTTCGGCTATATATCAGAGTAATATGGACGAATTTTTTATGGTAAGGGTAGGCTCGCTTACCGACGAGGAAAAGGAAAACGGCAAAAAAAAGGACAGCAAATCGGGAATGACACCATCGCAGCAGCTTGACGCCATATTCACGGCAGTCCGCCGATTACAGCCAATGGCGGAGGAGGCATACAAAAAAAACATGGAGGAGCTTGCGCCCTACGGCTTCGAGCATGTTTCCTTTGAGACCGCAACCGCCGAGGAGCAGGCGTTTCTGGAGCTTTACTTCAAACGTGAGATAAAGCCGTTTATAACGGGAATCGTAGTAAACGACGCGCTCCCCTTTCCGTTTCTGAAAAACAAGGAGCTGTACGCCGCCGTACATATCGTATCAAAAAAGGGAACTTCCGTAGGCATTATCCCTATAACTCACGACCACGCCGACCGAATCATACCGTTAGACAGGGACGGCAAGCGGTTCATACTTCACGAGGAGGTCGTACTGCAATTTGCGCACCTCATGTTCAAGGGCTGCAAAATACAGGACAGGGCGATAATCCGAGTAACGAGAAACGCCGATATTATGGTGAATAACAAGGGCGCGGATTTCCGTGACCGCATGGAGGAGCTTGTGGTAAAACGCACGAAGCTTGCGGCGGTGCGGCTGGAGCTTACGAACGAGTTTAACCGTGAAGCTCTTGATTACATTTGCAAAAAGCTGAAAATAAAAAACGTCCGTGTGTTTAATTCGCATATTCCGCTTGACCTGTCGTACCTGTTCAGACTTCAGGAGCTTGACGATACTCCGTCGCTTCATTATGAAAAGCGTCTGCCGAGAAAATCGGCAATGCTTGCGGAGAACCGTTCGGTTTTCTCACAGGTAAAGACAAAGGACATTCTTTTAAGCTATCCCTTTGAATCCATGACGACTTCGTTTATCCGTCTTTTGGAGGAGTCCGCCTCAGACCCGAAAGTGACCTCCATAAAAATAACGCTTTACCGCCTTGCCCGAAACAGCAAGGTAATAAGCGCGCTTTGCACCGCTGCCGAAAACGGCAAGGAGGTGCTTGTAATGATCGAGCTGAGGGCAAGGTTTGACGAAGCTAACAATATCGAATGGTCAAAGGTGCTTCAAAAAGCGGGAGTTACCGTTATCTACGGACCTAAAGAGTTCAAGGCGCATTCAAAGCTGCTCCTTATCAAGCGTAAAAGTACGGGCGAAAGGTACGACTACGTTACGCAGATAGGAACGGGCAACTACAATGAAAAGACCTCCGCTCTTTATACCGACCTTATGCTGCTGACCGCCGACCCTGCCGTAGCAAGGGACGCAGAACAGGTGTTCGACTGCCTGAAAAAGGGAACGTTTGTTGAAAAGACAGAGAAGCTCCTTGTGTCGCCGTATGCTCTCAGACCGCAGGTTCTTGCGATGATGGACGAACAGATAGCTCTCGGCGAAAAGGGCTATATTGCGGCAAAGGTAAACTCTCTGAATGACAGCGCGATAATCGGAAAGCTTGTGGAGGCATCGCAGGCAGGCGTAAAGATCGAGCTTGTTGTAAGGGGCATTTGCTGTCTTATAGCAGGAGTCAAGGGATATACCGAAAACATCACCGTCCGCAGCATTGTGGGCAGATTTCTGGAACACAGCCGAATTTTCATTTTCGGAAAAGACGGCAGGGAACAGAAAATTTATATCGGTTCGGCAGACTATATGAGCAGGAATACAATACGCCGTGTAGAGGTCGCCGCGCCTGTTGAGGACGAACGGCTGAAAAAGCGTATCCGTGAGATGTTCCGTATACTCATGGCGGACAATGTAAAGGCGAGGGTAATGCTCAGCGACGGCACGTATGTTCGTGCCGAACGTGCGGAGGGCGAAGAACCTATAAACTCTCAGGAATATTTCTATGACGAAGCATATCGCCGTCTTGAAGCGAGATCAGCCAAGCAGGAGCGCATGAAGGAAGTCCGAGAAAAAAAGAAAACAGCAAAAAAAACCGTAAAAAAATCAACAAAAAGTAAAAAAACCATTGAAAAAAGCTGAAAAATGTGGTATAATAACTCAGATACGATTTAATGTAAACACAGGTAATTGGTATTTATGTTGAAAATTTATCCGTATTTGGGGAGAATAAATGTTAGGTTTTTACAGTTATACGGTCATACTTACATATATAAGCCTTGCATCGGCGATGACGGGTATTTTCCTTGCAAGCGGAATGATCGGCGGTTCGCCGCATCCGACTTATGCAATTATATGCCTTATGCTTTCGGGCTTGTGCGATATGTTCGACGGCAAGATCGCGCGTACAAAAAAGAACCGTACAGAGGAAGAAAAGAAATTCGGCATACAGATAGATTCGCTGTGCGATGTGATATGCTTCGGAGTGCTGCCGTCGGTGATAGGCTATTCCATCGGACTTAATACGCCGCTCGATCTGCCTGTGCTGATACTGTTTCCGCTTTGCGCAGTAATAAGGCTTGCGTATTTCAACGTTGCGGAGGAATCGAGACAGAAAAAGACCGAGGAGGTACGCAAGGTCTACGAGGGACTTCCCGTAACGAGCGTTGCATTGATACTGCCGCTGGTATACAGTTTCCATAGGGATATAGGCAGGTTTTTTCCGCAGGTGTACGGAACGCTCATGCTGCTGATAGCAATAGCGTTTATTACACGGTTCAAGGTAAAAAAGCCCGGAATGAAAACAATGCTTGCCTTTCTCGGCATAGGTTTTCTGGAGTTTCTGTGGCTGCTGTACAAAACAAAATTCAGTTCGTGAGCAATTTAAGGAGAATAATATCGGGATTCCAAAGGGACGGTGTCCCTTTGGCGGAGTCCAGAGGCAGCGCCTCTGGTGGGGTGCGGGGCGAAGCCCTGCATAGCGTTTAAGCGCTCCCTTAGTAAAGACATGGCGTGCAAAAATAATCAGGCTGACTGAGCATTGAAAACACTCGGTCAGCCTGTTTTTGTTTATTCTTTAACGTAAACTCCTATTATTTCTGCGATATAAGCCCTGTGGTAAGGGTCTTTTCCGAAGAACTGAGCAGGAAGTCCGTCGTCTGTGAGGAATCCCTTTTCGCACATATCATAAGAGTACAGCTTGCGGCATACAAGCACGAGATCGGCTTGTTCTATGCCGACTGCGCCGTCGAGTTCAGCAGGAGAAAGTCCCGTTTCAGCCATTTTATCGCAGTCCCGACCCGAATGAGAGCCGCAGAACGAAAGAGCTTTTCTGAAATTTTCGCCGAGGAACGAAGCCGTAAACAGCTCGCCCTTTTCCACAAAATCGTAGGTGCAGCGGTTGGGACGTATGTAGCATGTAAGAACGTTTTTGTTCCACAGCACCCCCAGTTGTCCCCATGAAGCCGTCATGGTGTTGAAGCTGTCGATAGTTCCGCCCGTGAGCAGCATCCACTCCTTTCCGATTTTGGTGAACGGATTGAAGTTAAGCTCCCCGATCTCGATTTTTTTGAATGACATAAAACATGACCTCCCGTTTATACTCCTCGCAAAAATCCGATAATGCGGACGGCTGCAAGGTTTTATCTTACTCTCAGAGCCGATTTGTATCTCAGTCTGAGTTTATCAGTAATAAGAGCGATGAATTCGGAGTTAGTCGGTTTACCCTTGCAGGTATCGACCGTATAGCCGAAGAAGGAATTGAGCGTATCCACGTTACCCCTGTCCCAAGCTATTTCGATAGCGTGGCGGATAGCGCGTTCAACTCTTGACGAAGTGGTATCGTATGAATTTGCAACTGTCGGATAGAGAAGTTTCGTAACGCTTTCAAGGAGCGTTTTGTCCTCAATGGAGTAAAGTATCGCCGACCGCAGATAATGGTAGCCCTTTATATGAGCAGGAACGCCGAGCTGGTGGATAATATCGGTTATGACGATCTCCATATCATCGCTGAGACTGTTGGCGCGGTCGCCGAGAGCCGAAGTTATCGCATTGAAAAGGTCGTCAGGATCGTAGGGCTTAAGCACGAACTTCGCGCCGCCGTTTTCCATTATCTGACGTTCGATAAACTCGTTGTCAAAATCGGAGGTGATGATGAATGCAGGAGACTTCACGCCAAGCTCCTTGACCTTTTTCATGATCGAAACAGCGTCCCCGTTCGGCGTATTGATGTCCAGAACAGCGGCGTCGGGCGGATCGTTTTTGATAGAATCAGTGATAATGTTAGCGTCTTTTCGACGCGTGTAGGCGTACATTCCTCTTTCGCGAAGCTTGTTTGCCACGCTGACTGTTGCTGCCGAGTCGTCTCCAATAAGAACCTTGATCTTCCCATTCATAATTTTTACCTCCGAAAAAATACATTTATTACGGTTATTATACTTGTTATAATAACAAATCCATTTTACCACAAAAAACAAGATAATACAACCGTGATTTTTAGACATTTTCAGAGATAATTATCGAAAAAACACAGGAAAGGAAAACGAAGTTTAATTTATGCAGATTTCAAGAAATCAAGAATATCATTTCGTATCATGTGACTTATCTCGGCTGTTTTAAGGTCGGATATTTCATCGTAAGGCAGAACTTCAATGACGTCTAAGTAGATATTCGTCGATTTAAACAAAAAACGCTTCTTCAATTTGTCGGTATTGCGAATTGACGTGACTACGATAGGAGCTTTGGCTTTCAGGGCGATCTTGAACGAACCGTGGTGAAAAGGGAGGAGAAGTTCTTCCGACTTATTGATACCTCCCTCGGGGTAGATTCCCATAGAAGCCCTGTTTTCCGCGATATTTCTTGCCGCCGTCATGATACTTTTCACGGCGGAGCGGTTATTCTCACGGTCGAGGGGGATACAGCCGCTTGCAAGCATAAGTCTGCCGAAAAACGGCATATTTATATTTTCCTTTTTTGATACGAAAGCAAGCTCCTTGTCGCGAAAGCAGTACATGGCGATCATAGGGTCGAAAATCGAAAGATGATTGCCTACCATGAGAAAACGCTGATCATCGGGTATCTTTTCTGCGCCTGTGACGTGAATTTTCGCTTTCATAATATGAAGAAACAGATTTATCGACATAAGAGTAACTGAGCGGAAGATATTTTTCAGTTTTTTCGGCTGTTTTTTTCTTGAAGCGAATATGGAGATAAACATATCGGCTGCGGCGTGAAGCCATATCAGCAGAAGAAAAATGGTAATAAAAACGGCAATGATCTTCCAGCAGTCAAATACAGATTTGACGGACTGCTTGACCGCTGCCGTAAGAAAAGCTCCGACAGCGCTCAGGAACACATAAACATAATACATCAAAACACCCTTTTAACATTAATAGCTGTGAACCAATGCAACTGTCTGTTATTTTATGCTTTCAAAACCGATCATATGCTTTTACTCAAAGATGTTCCGTTGTGCCGCGTCTGCATTAAGTGTCGTGTATGCACTAAGGGAACGCCCTCTCTTGCAGGGCGTTCCCTCTCCAAAACCGATTATCGGTTTTGGATTCACCCTTTGCGGAGCGCTTGAACGCTATGCAGGGCTTTGCCCCGCACCCCACCAGAGGCGCTGCCTCTGGACTCCGCCAAAGGGACACCGTCCCTTTGGAATCCCGATGTTAGTTCCCTTAATTGAACATGCTCTATAACTTCCCTTTCATTTTGAACAGCACGCCGTCCGCCATATTTCGGACTTTCGTACCGGGGGGAAACATTCTGTCCGCAAGCTTTTCGAGCCTGTTCTGTTCCGACTTTTTTCCCGTAGGAGCAGTTACGGCGTCGGTAATGCCGTTTTTCCACTTTTTATGGGACTTTTCGGGCATATGAGCTTTCAGAAGTCCAACGTCCGCAGAGTTTCCGTGGTTTGCGAGCATTTCCAGCGGCAGAGTGAAGCCGTTATAGCTGAATTTCCCGAGATACGCTTCAAAATGCCTTTTAAAAAGTTCGTTGAGGTCATCGCCGCCCCTGCGAGTTTCGGGGCAGTCCTCAACGGCGGCAAGGATTTCTCCGCAGGTATCGTCAAGCTCTGAAATATCCGCAAGCTTGCAGCAGCCGTATACGATAAAGCCCAGTATATACGGATTTCCGCAAAAATCGCTGTGCATTACCTTGTTTCGGGGAATATCGAAGATGTACGCCCCATAAAGTCCCAAAGCAAGGTGCAGGGGAAGAAATTCCGCCGTGTCGTAGTCGTAAATGCGAGCCGCGCGCAGATAGCCCGAAAGTCTGCCCGACCTGTTCATACTTGCCGCAGTATCGGGCAGAAGCAAAGCCTTTGCGCCTTTCATGATAGGCGTTTCAACGTCTGCGGCAACGTCACCGCCGATGTGAAGAAGCTGTTTCGCAGGGACTTTCCCCTTTTGGATAACGGCGTTAAAAGCCGATTCGTCACGGTTTTCGCCGCATTCGACCTCGTTCGCCGCGATAAGCTCGTAGGGCGGCTTATATCCGCATATTTCGAGCATACGTTCGATAATGTCTCTCGGGTAGACGGAGTTCGCAAGGAGAACTATTTTTTTCCCCGACTCCGCCGCCGTGTCAAAGAGTTTTTTTCCGAACCCTCTGGGAAATACAAGACTTACAGCCATATCGCATTCACGCTTAATGAGAGCGTCCCGAAGTTCGTCTGAGATCTTCGCTTTTTTGGCAAGTATCTCGTAAATTCGGGAAAGGGTCACGGAGCATTTATCCTTGTTTTTTCGTTTAGCGTCCGCTTCCGATACTATCCTGAGGTCGGAAAAGGTGCTTTTAGCCGTGCGGACTTCGGGAAATTCCTTTTCCATAAGCAGAAAAAGGTCGTTGTCCTCGGAAAAGGGCGTATTTACGAGAGTTCCGAATACCTCGAAGCTGACCGCCTTTATATCGGCGGCTTTAATGTTCTCCGTCATTTTTTCCGAAAGCTCGCGTTGTTCCTTTGTAATAGGTATGGTTATTTTCAGATCATTATTCATATTTACTCCCCTCCGTTTATCATCGCCTTAAGGTTTACAGTAAATTTATACAGAGGATTTTGTTTCACTTTACTTTCTGTTAAAGAGGTAACTCTTAGAACCCATTATCGTGAATTGGACTGTGGCAATCATGGAGACTAACAGCATATCGTTAATTTGGGGATTGCTACAGCCCAATTCACGACAACAGAGATTCCAAAGGGGTCACCCCTTTGGCAGGGTGCAGGGGTGACTCCCTACAGTGTAGGGAGATGTCACGAAGTGACAGAGGGTACGGGGCGGTTAGCCCGGAGTCCCCTTGCGTAAGTTTCCTGTAAAACTTTAGGTCGATTCGGTATCGGTTGATACAGGAGTAGTTTCCGTAGTTTCGGACGGAGCAGTTTCCGCAGACGTTGTTGTGACGTTCTCGTCATATTCGGGAACAAGCTCCTCGCCGCCCCTGAGCTTTATATATTCGTCAAGGGACAGCGCGCCGTCCGAGTTATACGTCCTGACGAAAGCGTCCTTTGAGGTATACATCTCGGAGAAACTGCCGCCGTCGTCGCAGAGATATTTGCCGTACCACAAGCCGAAGAACGACCACACCGCATTATCACGGAAAGACAAGTCCATATCGGGCAGCGCGCTGCATTCGCTGAGGGCGATAAGCTTATCCTTGCCGACTATCTTCTGAAGCGCAAGGAACTGTTCGTATCGGCTGCCGAAATCCTTTTCGGGGGAAAGATAAATGTCCAGAGAAGCAATGTCGAAGGTCGATTTATCGACAAGGGAATCCTCGCTCTGACCGTTCCAGACCCATATCAGGTTGTCAAGCTCAAAGTATTTGGTGTAACGCTTGTACATCAAGTTCCACAGCCATTTGTAAGCGTCCGTTCCGTCAGCTCCCCACCAGAACCAGTCCCCCGAGGCTTCGTGAAGCGGTCTCCAAAGCACCGGAACGCCCTTGTTTTTAAGGGACATAAGCTGTCCTGCCATGTTGTCAATGTCAAGGATAAGACCGTAGCACTGTTCGGAAATTTTTCCCTCGCCGTAAAGACCTCTTATCTCCTCTTGTGAAAGCTTGGAAATATCAATATCGGTCACAGCCTCCGAAAGCTTGAAATCGGTGTCCTTGGCGTATACGGAGGGCTTTTTCGAGGGAGCTTCCCAGTACCACATAAGACCGACTATGCCGCCGCGTCTGTACCAGTCGGCGCAAGCGTCAATGTCCTTGAACGTGCTGTCGAAGCTGCTGCCCGAATTGTGCATGGCGGAAAATCTGATAACGGGATATTTTCCCGTAGTCTGATAAACAAGTTCAAGCTCCTTGTTGCTTTCGTCCGAAGCGTACTGACCCGTAAGAGTGTATTTGCCGTAGCTTTCGGTCATAAAGCTCATAAGCTCCTTTGCGGAGTCCCCTGCGTCTTTATTAACGAGCTTCTCATTGGCGTCGTATTTTATCGTGCTGAGGGAGGTATTATTCGCCATTTTAAGGTAATCGAGCTTTATATTGCCGTTTGTGGGACGAAGCTCCACCGTGGATTTTCCCTTGGTGAGGAAAACTCCGTACAGCGTGATGAGGGTAAATTCGCCGTCGTCCATTGTCTTAAAGGTAGATATTTCCTTGTCGTTTACGGCAACACGGCAGTCCACGAGCCTTTGGGACGAAATGCTGAACGAAAGGTCGTAATGCTGATTGCTGGGAGCTTCTACCTCGAACAGAACGAACATGCTGCCGTCGGGCTTGAAGCCTGTAACGTAGCCGTCGCCGCTGTAGGGCTTTTGAGGTGTCTTAGCAGTCCCCTCGGAGTTTTCGGCGGACGTTGCGGTCACTGACGAAGCGGTGTCAACACGCAGCCCCTCTGTCATAAGAGCGTCCTCGGCTTCATAGACGTCGCCCGTTCGTTTTTTCTCTATCTCGGGGTAGGAGATAGGGAAGTCGTGGTAGGTCTCGGCAGGGATAGTCGGTTCTGTCGGTTCGGTCGATAGCGTTGTAGGGTCAATTTCCGCAATGGAAATGTCGTCCTCGGTTTTCTGAGCTTTTTTCTTCTTGTCGCATGAAGCCAAAACGGAAACCGACATGGCGGCAGCGGTAAAGAATGAGATAAATTTTTTAATGTTCATAATAATTACGTCCTCCGAACTTAGTGCGGTGTACAAATGTTTGATAATGCCGTAAACTGAGCAGGATATTGTTACCCTTTACTTTCTGCTAAAGAGGTAACTCTTAGAACCCTATATCGTGAATTTGACTGTGAAAATCATGGAGACTAACCGCATCTTGCTGATTATGGGGATTTTCACAGTCCAATTCACGACAACAGAGATTCCAAAGGGGTCACCCCTTTGGCAGGGGGTGCAGGGGGACAGAGTCCCCCTGCAAAGCTTACGGTTTTACAATATATCTTGCGCCTGCTGTAGTATCGAAAACTATCGCGCCGTCCTCGATACGTGAGCCGACCGAATCGCCGTCGCACACCACGCTTGCCACGCAGTTTGCTCTGATACGGCATTCTCCGCCGAGGGACGACAGTATTTCCGCCTTTCTCAGCTTACCGCCGAACCATTCCATATTTATTTCAAATCCGCCCTTTGCGCGAAGTCCCCTGACGCAGCCCTCGTTCCATTCATCGGGCAGGGCAGGCAGAAGAAGTATCTCCCCCGAGGTGCATTGCAAAAGTGCCTCGGCGATAGCCGCAGTTCCGCCGAAATTGCCGTCTATCTGGAACGGCGGATGATTGTCGAGCAGGTTCGGACAGGTCGAGTGAGTTATCAGCTTTTTCAGATTCTCATAAACCATACGTCCGTCGTAAAGTCTTGCCCACATATTGGTTATCCATGCGCAGCTCCAGCCCGTGTGACCTCCGCCGTGGATAAGTCGGCGAACAAGGGTAGCTCTTGCGGCGTCGGCTAATTTAGGCGTTTTAAGGGGCGTTATGAGGTCGGCAGGGTGAAGCGCAAAAAGCTGCGAAACGTGCCTGTGACCGATATCCACCTCGTCATAGTCCACCGTCCATTCCTTTATCTGACCGTATTTTCCTATCTCGGGCTGAGGCAGGCGGTCAAGCATGTTTTTCAGCTTATCCGCAAACGCATTGTCCGTCCCGAGAATTTCCGCAGCCTTGATAACGTCCTTGAAAAGAGCCGTTATTATCTGAGAATCCATAGACGCGCCGTTACAGAGACAGCCCTCAACGCCTTTATCGGTGCGGTAGGTATTTTCGGGCGAAACAGACGGGCAGACAACAAGCCGTCCCTCGCTGTCCTCGATAAGGTATTCCGTGAAAAACTCCGCCGCCTCTTTAAGGATATGGTATTTGTCTTTCAGAAATTCAACGTCAAGGGTATATTCGTAATGCTCGAAGATATGAAGCGAAAGCCACGCGCCGCCCATGACCCAAAGAGTAGCAGGCACCCATAAGTCCTGCGGTGCTGTATCTCCCCAAATATCGGTATTATGGTGACATACGAAGCCTTTTTCAACGCCGTACATCTCACGGGCGGTAGTACGTCCGTTTTCGCAGACACGTTCGAGCAGGTCGAACAGCGGCAGATGACATTCGGAAAGATTGCAGCTTTCGGCGCACCAGTAGTTCATTTCGGTGTTGATGTTCACGGTGTATCTGCTGCCCCATGCAGGCCACATATCCTCATTCCAGATGCCCTGTAGATTCAGGGGCTGAGTACCTGCGCGGCTGCCCGAGATCATCAGATAGCGTCCGAAATTAAAGTAAAGCTCGATAAGCTTGTTGTCGTGGATAAGTCTCGGGCAGTCCTTGGTGTCCATTTCGTCGCCTTTAAGACGGAGCAGACGTTCGTCCGTAGTCAGCTCGTCAAGATTTTCGCCGCTGTTGTCGGAAAGAGTGAGTTCAACACGGTCGAAAAGCTCCCTGTAGTCGGAGACATGGCGAAAATAAAGTTCATCGTAGGAGCAGCCGAGAGCCATTTCAGCGTCCACCTCGGCGGATTCGATATAATTCTTGCTGTAAAAGCTTGTTCGCACAGAGAGAACGAGCATGACCGAATCGGCGTTCTTTACGGAAATTTTGTTGCCTATCGTGCGAATCTCGCCGCCCTCCGCTTTAGCTCCGAGACAAGCCGCAAAAAAGATGCCGTCCGAACTGCCCGTGCCGCCCGTGTAGATAAGCATATTTTTGCCGCAGGGACGGTTTTCGTCGTAGTAGTCGTCACGTCCGCCGATACCGCAGGTCAGGCTCACGCTGCCGGGCGTATCGCTGTGTATGTCGATGACAAGAGCCTGATCGGGAGCGGAGCAGAAAACGTTCCTCATGTACTGCTTTCCGCCTGCCGTAAACGAAACGCTTGCGACAGCCGTTGAAATATCGAGGGTACGCGAGTATTCACGGGCTTTTCCGTCAAGCTCCATGCTGATATTAAGGTCGCCCAGCGGCATATAGTGGCGCATATTTTCGGGAATGCCCTGCATTTTTTGGAAAGCGGTCTTTTCGGCAGCGGGAATATCGCCGTTTTTGAGGAGTTCCCGAACCTCCGCAAGACCCTCCTGCGAATCGGGGTTGACGCGGTGGCGCAGACCTCCCGACCACACGGAGTCCTCGTTCAGGTGGATAAGCTCCTCGGCAGGCTTGCCGAATATCATGCCGCCTATTCTGCCGTTGCCCACCGGTAGCGCTTCGTTGAAGTTTTCGGCTGGCGATTTATATTTGAGTATAGTTTCAGACATATATTGCTCCCGAACCGTAGTTCATGAAAAGTTTTTGTATGCGTACATATTATTATAGCATATTGCGGTCAAAATTGCAACAGCCGCGGAGAAAAATTTGAGTTTGGCAAAATTAACGAGCTTGCGAGTGGTAACGTGAATCGGCTGCGGCGACACGCCGCTTATAGCATATCGGCTTAAAAAAAGCAACAGCCGCGGAGAAAATTGTATGTGTAAAGTTTTCATTTTGTCCATTTTGTCCCATTTTGTCACGTTTTCAAAAATGCCGCTTTTTGCCTGTATTACGTTGTTTCGATTCATTTTGTCAATTTTGTCAATTTTGTCCCGTGGCATTTAAGTTAAAAATTGAAAAACGGTTGTATAAATCTATATATATCTTTTAATTAAACCCTTTATTAATATTGTTCCTGCATTTTTCCCGATGTAGGGACACGGCAGATTACAGCGTAAATAAAAATTGTTGTCAGAAAATTTTTTGCGTGAATTTGGTGCGGTGGTTCGCCGCGGCGCTGTCCCCTACAAAATTCATCTGCCTAACAGCTAACGGCTAAAGGCTAACAGCTTATGTTCATTTTGTCCATTTTGTCCCATTTTGTCACGTTTTCAAAAATGCCGCTTTTTGCCTGTATTACGTGGTTTCGATTCATTTTGTCAATTTTGTCAATTTTGTCCCGTGGCATTCAAGTTAAAAATTGAAAATTCGTAAAAATCTCCCGATGTAGGGACACGGCAGATTACAGCGTAAATAAAAATTGTTGTCTGAAAATTTTTTGCGTGAATTTGGTGCGGTGGTTCGCCGCGGCGGTGTCCCCTACAAAATTCATCTGCCTAACAGCTAATATCTAAAGGCTATCAGTTTTTGTGAGAATCGTGTGAAAAGCAGGTGGAAATTTAGTGTATTTCACTATTGCGTTTTCTCAGCCAATGTGGTATAATTAGAAAAAAAGTCGGGTTCTGTAGGAAAAGGGCAGAACTCGGAGAACAAGGAGAAAATCAAATGGCTAAATGTTTTAATTGCGGCAGGGAATACGAGGGCAATTTCTGTCCCGACTGCGGCACAGAGAATCCGAAAGCGTCAGAAATGCCGTCCGTATCAGAAACGTCACAGCAGAATTATTCCGCGCCGCCCCCTCCTCCGCAGCGTTATACGCCGCCGCCTGTATACAACAACGTGGTGGTAAACAACAATAATGTGACGAGCGTCGGCGGCTGGATAGGCTGGATATTCCTCATAAGCCTGCTGCCTCTTATCGGAATTATTATCATGCTTTGCTGTACTCATGACGAGTCGGCGAAGAATTTCGCAAAGGCGCAGTTGTTTTTCATGCTGCTCGGCGTGGGAATAGTGGTTCTTATATTTGTTCTTGCTGCCGTTATAGGAGCGGCTTCTTCGTATTGATCTTCGTACCCCGAATGGTTCGTCCGTCCTCGTAATCGTCAAGGAAATGGCGGCGGTTTTCGCCGATATGATAAGAAATAAGGGTTTGCAGGTTGACGTTTTCCGCGCTTCGGAAGATGTTCATGTCAACAGACGGATTCGTCCGCCTGAGCTGAGCTAAAAGAGCCTTTATTTCGGCACGCTTTGAGCCGCCGTTTTCCTTTTTTTCCGATACGGCGCAGGAGCAGCGGATAAATTCAAGTCCGTTAAACTCCGCCCATTCGGAAATATCCGCTTCACGGACGAGATACAGCGGACGTATCAGCTCCATGCCGCTATAGTTTTCCGAGTGGAGCTTCGGCATCATGGTCTGCATCTGCGAACCGTAAAGCATTCCCATGAGGATAGTTTCCACAACGTCGTCGAAGTGATGACCGAGAGCTATTTTATTGCAGCCAAGCTCGGCGGCTTTTTTGTAGAGCCACCCCCGTCGCAGGCGAGAGCAGAGAAAACAGGGATTTTTCGGCGACCTTGCGGCAGAATCGAAAATATTTGTATTGTAAAAGGAAACAGGCAGTCCGAGCAGACCGCAGTTTTCCTTTATTTTTTTTAGAGCCTCATCGCCGTAGCCGGGGTTCATGACGATATATCGGACTTCAAAGGGAATCTCGCCGTTGCGTTGAAGTCTGAGCAGACACATTGCCATAAGGAACGAATCCTTGCCCCCCGAGATACATGCGGCTATCCTGTCGCCCTCGTTTATAAGGCGGTAGTCTCGTACTCCGCGGCGGAATTTAGTCCATATTTTTTTGCCGAATTCACGGCATATAGATTCTTCTATCGGGTCAGCCCACATTATTTGCACCTCCGTGTGATTTAAGGCAACACCGCACAAAGACCGCCTGACGGCTTTGTACGCCATCTGCTTGCACATTTTCCGTCATATCGCACAGAAACTCCTTGAAATACGACAGTATTCCTGCGTCGTTTCTGTACAATCTGACAAAAAATCTGACTTCGCATCTGCCGCACAATCTCTGTGCGGTATTGCCTTAACAGGTCTATTATAACTGCAAAAGCGAAAAAAGTCAAGTCGTGTCCCTACATCGGGAGATTTTTACGAATTTTCAAATCTTACCCCGGGTGACAAAATTGACAAAATTGACAAAATGAATCGAAACCACGTAATACAGGCAAAAAGCGGCATTTTTGAAAAAGTGACAAAATGGGACAAAATGGACAAAATGAACATAAGCCTTTAGCCTTTAGCTTTAAAAGACACCGAACGCTAACGGCTAAAAGCTTTACTATAAGCTATTTTTACAGGACAAACAAATTTTGCACTTGACTGAATCAAAAACATATGATACAATATAAATAATGCAGTGATCCAAAAAAAATTATTTCCAAGGAGAAAAGAAGATGGGCAAGTATTTCGGAACAGACGGATTCAGAGGAACGGCTAATGAAAACCTCACGGCAGACCACGCATATCAGGTCGGAAGATTTATCGGCTGGTATTACGGCGAGCTTAAAAAGCAAAAGGGCGACGATACTCCTGCAAGGATAGTCATAGGCAAGGATACGAGACTTTCGAGCTATATGTTCGAGTATTCGCTGGTCGGCGGACTTACGGCTTCGGGAGCGGACGCATATCTGCTTCACGTTACAACGACCCCCTCGGTGGCGTATATTTCCCGTATTGACGGATTTGACTGCGCGGTGATGATATCCGCAAGCCATAACCCTTACCACGACAACGGCTTGAAGCTTATCAACGGCAGCGGCGAAAAAATGGAGGACGAGGTAATAGACCTTATCGAAGCGTACCTTGACGGCGAACTGGAGATATTCGGCAAAAAGTGGACGGAGCTTCCCTTTGCCAAGAATGACAGGATAGGACGTTCTATCGACTATGTATCGGGCAGAAACCGCTATATAGGCTATCTTATCTCGCTGGGAGTATATTCGTTCAGAGGAATGAGGATAGGTCTTGACTGCGCGAACGGCGCGGCGTGGAATATCGCAAAGGCTGTTTTTGACGCTCTCGGAGCGGAAACTCACGTAATAAACGCAGCTCCCAACGGCGTGAATATCAACGAAAACGCAGGCTCTACCCATATCGAGGTGCTTCAGAAATATGTTGTGGAGAACGGTCTTGACGCAGGCTTCGCTTATGACGGTGACGCCGACCGCTGTCTGTGCGTTGACGAAAAGGGAAACGTAGTCACGGGCGACCACATTCTCTACATATACGGCAGATACATGAAAGAGCGAGAGAAGCTTGTCAATAATACCGTAGTAGCAACTGTAATGTCGAATTTCGGCTTATTCAAGGCGTTTGACGAGATAGGCATAAACTACGCAAAAACGGCGGTCGGCGACAAGTACGTGTACGAGTACATGAAAGAGCATGGCTGCTGTCTCGGCGGAGAGCAGTCGGGGCATATAATTTTCTCAAAGTATGCCTCTACGGGCGACGGTATACTTACAAGTCTGAAAATAATGCAGGCGATACTTTCCAGAAAGGCGAAATTAAGCGAACTTGCGGGACGAATGAAAATGTATCCGCAGGTGCTTGTGAACGTCAAGGTAAAGGATAAGGCGGCGGCTCAGGCAGACCCCGACGTGCAGGCGGCAGTAGAAGCAGCGTCCGCAGAACTGGGAACTTCGGGACGTATGCTTGTCCGTGAAAGCGGTACAGAACCGCTTATCCGAGTTATGGCGGAAGCGGAAAACGAGGATATATGCAGAAAACATGTAAACAGCGTTGTCGAGGTACTGAAAGCCAAGGGTCATGCCGTTGCACAATAGAGCCTTTAGCTTTTAGCCCTTAGCTTTTAGCCTTTTGCCTTTAGCTGTCCCCTACATCGGGAAAAATTGCAACAGTCGCGGAAAAAATTTGAGTTTAAAAATATTAGCGAGTTTGCGAGCGGTCACGTGACACAGGGTGCAGCGACACGCTGCCTACGGGGGCGCATATCCCGTTCATAAGAATACGGTCGGCAATGCCTGCGGCGGCTCGCCGCCGGGACGTCGTGGGCGCCGTCCCCTACAAAATTCATCTGCCTAACAGCTTATGTGCTTGTGTCGAATGTGTTCATTTATAATATTATATTTGAAAATTTGTCCGCATCTTTTCGTTGATTCGGCAAAATGCCGAAAAATAAAGGAAATTACTTTTTCCTATTGACTTTTCGGACATGAAGTGATATTATTGTAATGATAAACGAAAACAAGCGAAACATTCAGGAGGTCAAAATGGCAAAAAAAGACGAGAGAAATCTTAACATAACCATAAACAACGCCGAGGACGATTCATCTGACGTTATAATTACTTTTTCCACGGTGTTAAAAAAGCTGAAAAAATATGTTCTTCTCTGGATAATCACGGCAGTAGTGATAGTGGGATTGTCCGTCGGATTTGCGGCGATAACCACGCACAGTCAGAAGCCTACGCTAAGGTCGATCGTAAACTTTTCCTACGACGGCATAGAAAAGGGACTTGACCCGAACGGCAGAAAGTTTGAAGTAGATTCCATAAAAAATCCCGCCGTTATCGAGGACGCCCTTTCCTCGCTTAATATGAGCGTGGAGGAGCTTGAAAATATCCGCAACGGAATTTCATTCAAGTCCATTATCCCAAAGGACGCCTACGACAGATATACGGTTTACAATAACATTCTCGAACAGGGCGGCAACAGCTCTATCGCGGCAGGCGAGCGGCTTCTCGAAACAACGTATTATCCTACGCAGTACACCGTTTTATTCGATTACAGCGAAACGTCCCTCGAAGCGGAGGACGCTGTCGAGGTATTCAACACCATTCTCGAAAAATACGAGGACTATTTCTACAAGTGCTACGGCTACAATGAATCTCTGGGAAGCGCAGTCACGGCTATCTCCTACACCGATTACGACTATCCCGAGGCTATAGACGTTTTTGAAAACAGCCTGCATACTCTTAAAGTTTACGCCAAAGAGCTTGCGGACGAGGACGACACCCGATTCCGTTCGGCTTCAACAGGCTATACGTTCGACGACCTTTATCAGGCTATAGATACTGTTCAGTCTATAGACCTCGATAAGCTTTCTTCGTACATTACGGTAAATAATGTTACCAAGGATAAGGAATCCGCGCTTGCATATTATGAGTATCGTATCAAATCCCTTACCCGTCTTAGAGATCAGTATGAGGAGCAGCTACAGACATACGAGGAGTCTATCAATGCATACCAAAAGGACGATATAATCGTATTCGGCGGCAGCGAGGATACCAGCACACAGTCAAGGCTTGCGTCCGAGCAGTATGATAAAATGTTCGGTCAGAAGAACGATGTCGCTTCCGAGCTTGCAAGGGTAAAGCAGCAGATAAACGATTATAAGGACAGATTGCAGTCGCTTAAATCGAAATCTGCCGGAAGTCAGGCAAAGGTAGATAAGATAGACGCTGATTTTGTTGCGCTCAACGAAAAGGTAACTCACCTTGTTGACCTCGTGTGCGATACTTCTGAGGACTATTATAAAAACGTAACTTTCGGAAACGCATATAACGTTCTCGTACCGGCAGAAAATCCGTCCGTAAACAGGAGAGAAAGGATCATGCAAAACTTAAAGATGCCTTTGGTCGTTCTTGAAGGACTCGGATTTATCGCGTTTTTAGGTATTGTTATTGTCGAGTCTATTATTACAGACGCAAAAAAGAAAAACGCGCAGCTTGCGGCTGAAAACGCCGATACCGCAGGCGACGGCGGCGACGGTGACGACGACGATACCGTTGAAGAAAAACAGCCCGAAAATAAGAAAACTAAATAAATTAATAACCTCCGCCTTTTGTATCGGGCGGAGGTTTTTTATTGGTTCGGTTAGAGATTAGTATTAAGTAAAGAGATAAGCTCGGAAAATTCATTTTGGTGGTTGTTGAATATCTTCACAACATCGAGCTTGTCCACAAGTCCCTCGCATTTAACACCTTTTGTGTACCGCTTATTAAAGGGGCGGAACAGGTTATCGAGTTTATCTGCGCCATTCTTGCCCTTAACTTTAGTGCTGAGATTAGTTTTATTAGTTTTAAGAAAATCCGCGATACCGTCAAGGTCTTCTAAAAACCAGTCCTCAATAGAGTGACAGGCTTCGATAAAATGAGGAATGACGTTTGCTTTGTTAATAGACTCCTTCACTTTTTCCTTATTGATAGGAGGATTGCTTTGAAATTCAAAGACATCAGTATCAATGCACATGAAAACGTGATAGACGTAGTCAAGCTCTTGGTTGTATCGCTTGCTTTTTTTGAAGTTAGTCGCATCAATATTGAATTGCCTGACAGCTCCGTTTTTAAAGTTACCGATCCCTTTCATGTCTATAGGTTGACGGATCACACAGCTTTCAGGAGCATATTTTCTATTCAGAGATATTAACAATTTTTTATAAAATTCAACTTCTGTAGCACCCTCGACAAGCAGGATAACAACGTCTGCGGTTGCTTTTTTCTTTTTAGCCATATTATTCATCACCACCATCATCGTTCAGCCAGTCGTCATCATCGTCCACAGCCGTATCGTCAATGTCGAGAGCCGTATCGCTGAGGTACTCGCCGAGCATATCGCCTGCATTTGAAAACGACAAGCTTTCAAAGATGAAGTCTCCCGTGCTTTGGTCAAATTTAGCAGCGTCTTTCATGAGCCTTTTGGGCTTTTTGATAGTTCTGAAATCAGTTTCTCCCGATTTACTGGGCAGACCGATGTAAATATCGTTGAGGTCGAGGTACTGTATCATATAGGGGGAATGGCTTGTGAAGATTATTTTACAGTCGCCGGAAAGCTTGTCGAGAATACGCAGATAGCTTTGAAGCAGACTTGGGTGGATAGAGTTTTCAGGCTCTTCAAAAACGATAGCGGAGCAATTGTGTATATCAGCCAAAACCGCAGCGGTAAGCGTAAGGAAAATTCTTTTAGTGCCGTCCGAAAGGGCATTAAAGGTAAGGGGTTGGGTTAATTTGGAGTCTTTAAAACGTAGGACATATATACTCTCATAGAATAAAAATTGTGATTTATCAATATCGGGCATATTTTCTTCTGATAGAGGAATTTCACCGCAATCTATAGAATCAATTGTGGGAAAAAGATCATGAAACGAATTAAAAAGGTTTTTTGCTTTATCGCTAAAACGTTCGTAGATTCTCCATATAGTTCTTGGAATATCGTTCAGATTGAAATCTGCGGATGAATTTTTAAAAGTAAAACGAGTGGGACGGAAAGAAGATGAGGCGTCAAGATGTCTTTCAACGTAAAATTCGATATTATTTAAAGCCTTGACGATTTCGGAATAATGCAGATTATCGAAGTTTTCGAGCTTGTTCAAAACGAGCTGATTCTCGTCAACGGCAATCAGCGCGTCGCATCGTCCTTTTTGAGCACTTTTGTATTTTGCAGTACTGCTGTCTCTTTCGATGAACTTTCCGCGTTTTATAAAAAGATGTTCCTCTTTGATACCGGCATCGGATACCTCGGTGTTCCATGAGCAGGTAAAGCCATAGGTCACTTTAGTTTTTTCGTCATTGTCATCTATGATCTCAGCGGTAAACTCAAAGGAAAAATCAGTACCTGCATTCTTTTTCAAAAGCGGAAACATTTGTGTATCGGACATGAGTTCCATTTTCTCATCGAGGGAAGCTTTGATAAACTTGATTCCCGTTTCAACAGCTTTGATAACGTTGGATTTTCCGTAGCTGTTAAGACCAATAATAGCCGTAATATCGTTGAGGTTCAGGGTGACGTTTGTCAGATTGCGGAAACCATTGATTTTGAATTGTTTAAGTATGGTTTTCATTTTTTCACCTCTTGAAATTCTTATCATCATAATTCTGTTTTTCTTACTAAACATATTATACCACCTTTAAAATAAAATTGCAAGCATTTTTTGCAGATTTTTGACAAATTTTAACTTTCTTGTAATAATTCATCTTATCAGTGCAAGAAATTCTTGCATTTATTATAGCACAATGATGCGAAAAAATCTGTCGAAAAATATAACCCCCACCATTTGTATCGGGCGGAGGTTTTTTAGACTAAGCCTTATCTTTTTGTTTAAACGCCAAAGAAGCGCCGAGACCTGCAAGGAGGGCGGTGGTGATACCTGCGGCGGAGGCTGTGAGACCTCCCGTGAAAACGCCTAAGAAGCCGTCCTTATCGACCGCCTTGCGAACCCCCTCGGCGAGAATATGCCCGAATCCCGTAAGAGGAACGGACGCCCCCGCTCCTGCGAAATCGGAAAGCGGCTTGTATAGACCTATGGCGGAGAGTATCACACCTGCGACTACAAATCCTGTGAGTATACGAGCAGGCGTAAGTTTGGTATAGTCAATTAGGACTTGTCCTATAGCGCAGATAATTCCGCCGACAATAAAAGCTTTCAAAAGTTCGGTAAACATAGTCAGACCCTCCTGAGTTCAAGTAAATGGGCGGTAGTCGGGATAGATTCGCCCTGCTGGACGGACATGGCGGACATTAGCGCGCCCGTTGCGATAAATATGAGCCTTTTGGCTTCGCCCCGTTCCAGTAACGGCAAAAAATGGCCGCACAGCACGCTTGCGGAGCAGCCGCAGCCCGAGCCTCCGCAATGGGTATCCTGTTTTTCGCTGTCGAATATCATAGCTCCGCAGTCGCGGTGTTTAGCGGAAATATCGTACCCCTGCTTATCCATAAGCTCGATGAGGAGCGTACTTCCGAGAGTACCCAGATCGCCCGTAACGATGAGGTCGTAATCATCGGGAGAAGTGGCGGTCGCATTGAAATATCGGCACAAAACGTCCATAGCGGCAGGAGCCATAGCAGCTCCCATATTGGTAATATCGGTTATCCCCATGTCGGCTATTTTGCCGATGCACGCGCCTGAAACGGCGATATTTCCGCATTTGTCGGAAACGATGACCGCTCCCGAGGCTGTACACGTCCATTGAGATGTGGGGGTACGCTGACCGCCGTATGAAAGGGGCGCGCGGAACTGCCGTTCAGCCGTAGAAAAGTGCGATGATGTAACGGCGGCGGTACGTTTTGCAGCACCCGAATCGGCAAGGAGAGAAGCGGCAAGGAGACTTTCAGCCATTGTGGAGCATGCGCCGTACATTCCGAGAAAGGGTATTTCCAGTTGCCGCAGACCGTAAGACGAGCCTGTGCATTGGTTGATGAGGTCGCCTGCGCATATAACGTCGATGTCCTCTTTGGTGAGAGCGGCTTTTCGGACGGCGAGGGACACGGCTTCGAGCTGAAAGCGGCTTTCGGCTTGTTCCCAAGTTTTCTGACCGTAGTGACTGTCGGGGACTACCTTGTCGAACTCCGAGCCGAGAGGACCTTGACCCTCTTTTTCGCCTACAACAGCGGCGAAGCTCTCGATTTTCGGCGGAGTATCAAATAAAAAAGCTCCCCGAGATAAATATTCAGGCATAATATCACTTCCTTCGGAGGTATTATGCCTTGTTTTTTTTATATTATTCATGAAATTAGAATATGCAGGTGAATTTTGTAGGGGACGGCGCCGCGGCGAGCCGCCGCAGGCATTGCCGACCGTATTCTTATGAACGGGATATGCGTCCCCGTAGCAGCAATTCACAGGGAAAGGCAAATAACAAAAATTGATAGCCTTTATCCATTAGCTTATGGTGTCCGACTTAACTAACGGCTAAAGGCTAAGGGCTAACAGCCTTACCGTACAATGCTCATTTATAGTATAAAAATTAATTTTCATTTGACATTAAAAAAGAAGTATGATATAATAAAAATTATACTGATTGAAGGAGCGAGGTTATGAAAGAAAAAATGACCGAGTGGCAGAAGCTTGCCGCAGTTTACGGAAAAGCCGCCGACGAATCGGGAAAATGGGCGCAGGGAGCCGTTGATTTCAGTACGGTACACGTTCTCGGGATCATGGCGATAAACAACGAATACGCTTATGCGGCGGCAGCCGACGTACCGACGGAAAGCGGCAAAGCGGAGATAGCCCTGCTGAAAAGCAAAAACGCCGATTACGTTCTCGTTTTCCCCGATGAGGAGACTGCTGAGAAGATCGGCGAAAGATGCGTAAAAGTTCCCGTTCGGACGCTTTTCGGAGCTGTGGCGGACAACGAGAATATCAAGGGACTTCAGCTTGTATGCGCCATTGACGAGAACGCCAAGACCTTTTCTACTGCCGAGATAAGCAGAAAGCTTGTTCTCGAAGCGTTGGAAATAAGGTCGGACGCTAAAAAAGCAGGATTATAATAATTAATATCCCCTGTCGTTTTCGGTGGCATGATATTTTGCGCGAGTGCGAGCGATACTTTCTTCGCTGCGCTTGATAAGATTGAGCAGCGACGAGGAATACTGCGAGTAGTCTTTTTGCAGGGTAGACGTAGTGATATAGAGGGTCTCGAAGTTGTCCACGCAGTCGTTGCCGTCGAGGGCGATACCGCTTGAAGCCGCCTTGATGTCCGCTTCGCTCATGGAGATAATGGCGTTGGAGCTGTCGTTTGCGATGACTTTGGGAATGCGGAAAAGCTTCTGGTCGTTGTGGGGATTTGCGTTGTAAACTATGCGGAAAAGCTTGTAGACCGACAGCATGAGGTACGAGGAGACTTCCTTGATAAGCGTGATACTGCCTGCTTTCTGAGCGAGACTGAAAAGCAAACTGATAGAGTTGTTGATAATACGTCTGTTGAAGTTTATTATTTCGGGGGAGGGCATTTTCAGGGTATTGTTTCCGTCGTCGTCGGGAATATCCTCAATGGTGATGACTTTTCCCTCAGGCTCGGGAGTACGTCCGAGAAGATAGTCGCAGGAAACGTTGTAGTAGTCGGCTATCTTCACAAGGAAGTTAAGACCGCATTCACGGATACCTTTTTCGTAGTGCGAGAGCAGAGCCTGCGAGATACCGAGGTCTGCGGCTGCCTGTTTCTGACTGATATGGCGTTCTTTTCTTTGTAGAGTGATAATGCGTGCGAAATCCGAGTTCATGGCGTAGTCCTCCTGTATAATGATTATCCTTAGATACAATTTGTATATTTTTTGCTACTTATTATTATAATACAAATTGTATAATAAGTAAATAGGAAGAAATGATAAAATATTCGGTCGGAATTTGGCGAATATTTGTAGCATTTGACTATATCTCTATTAATAAGCATTGTACGGTAAAGCCGTTAGCCGTTAGCCCTTAGCCTTTAGCTATTAGGCAGATGATTTTTGTAGGGGACACCGCCGCGGCGAGCCGCCGCACCAAATTCACGCAAAAAATTTTCAGACAACAATTTTTATTTACGCTGTAATCTGCCGATGTAGGGACACGGCGTGCCGTGTCCGCCCAAAGAGATTACAGGAACATATAATTACAGGTAGAAATGTACAATCGAAATAACCATATATCCGCATTTTTATGTGTCGCATAATGCTATGTGCGGACACGGCACGCCGTGTCCCTACATCGGGAGATTTTTACGAATTTTCAATTTTTAAGTTGAATGCCACGGGACAAAATGGACAAAAGTCTCCCAATAACGATATATCCGCATTTTTATGGGTCATGAAATATTACGTGCCTTTCCCTGTGAATTGCTGCTACGGGGACGCATATCTCTTACATAAGAATACGGTCGGCAATGCCTGCGGCGGCTCGCCGCGCTAACAGCTAATATTGAATTGAAAGGGGAAAATAAAAATGAAAGGCTACAGGATAAGCATTATCCGCCACGGACTTACGGAAGCCAACGAGAGGGGCATATATATAGGTTCGACGGACATGCCGCTGTCCGCAAAGGGAGCGGCGGAGCTTGCGGCGAAAACGGACGAGTACGATTATCCCACGGTACACAGGGTATACAGTTCGCCGCTCAGACGATGCACCGAAACGGCTGAGATACTTTTCCCCGAAACGGAGCTGACAACAGTCGACGGACTTCGGGAGCTGAATTTCGGCGAATTTGAGGGCAAGTCGGTGGACGAGCTTGTTAAGCGTGAGGATTATAAAGCGTGGCTCGGCGGCGGACGTGACGCAAGACCGCCTAAAGGAGAGAGCCTTGAAGAAATGACCGCGCGGACGTTTTCGGCTCTGCATAATATTATTGTGGACATGATGAACAGCGGACTAACGCATTGCGCGGTAATTACACACGGGGGAATAATCTCCAATTTGCTGACAGGCTTCGGACTTCCGAAGTACGACCCGAAATATCTTAACGCCGCAGCCGGAGAGGGATTCGACCTTATGGTAACGGCGCAGATGTGGCTCAATTCGCAGGCGTTCGAGATACTCGGATATTGTCCGTATAATAAAATAGAAGAGGAACTGCAATACGAATGAAATAAAATTGGGATTCCAAAGGGACGGTGTCCCTTTGGCGGAGTCCAGAGGCAGCGCCTCTGGTGGGGTGTGGGGCAAAGCCCCGCAAAAGCGTTAAGCGCTCCGCAAAGGGTGAATTTCAAAACAGTCCATTGGACTGTTTTGAAAGAGGGAACGCCCTGCAAGAGAGGGCGTTCCCTTATAGATTTACAGCTTTTCGATAAGCTGATGTGGACATGGTTTCTTGTTGTGTCAAGAATATAAAATAGACCTCCGAGATCGAATATCATGAATAATTTCCCGAAAAAAAATCATAATAATACCAAAACCGAAAGGGGCTGGTATAATGAAAAAACGGGAGCTATTAAGATATTCAAGGCGGCTTGTCAAGGGACGGCGGAGGGAACTGCTGCTTATCTGCATGATACCTGTCGGGACGGAGCTGTTTTTCCGAACCGCCGAAGCCGCGCTGTACTGCCTGATGCTTTATTTCGGAAATATAAAGCCGATGGGACTGTTTACGGGCGAGAGTGCGGAGCAGGCGGTCATATCGGGGATATTCGCCGTACTGCGTTTGCTTGTGATACCGCCGTTGTGGTGCGGATTGGCGGCTCGGCTGATGATGTTTGCCGAGGGCAGAGAGGACTCCCCTGCTTTTTCGGACATGCTTTTAAGCGGAAAATTCATAGGCAGAGCGATAACGGCGACCCTTTTCGGCAGACTTATTGCGGCGGCGGTGCTGTTCCCGGGGATATTGTCGGCGGCATGCGGAATAGGCATGCTTTCGGACGGTGCGGACAGCGCGGAGCTTATTGTCGCAACAAATCTTATTGCGGTCGGGATAGGCTTTGTCATACTTTGGGGAGCGGTTCGTCTGAGCCTTACAGCAGTTCCGTTTCTTTTGTGGGAACGGCGCGAGCTTTCGGCTGTACGAACGGTGATATATGCGCTCCGTTTCATGAAAGACCGCAGGGGACTTCCCCTCACGCTTATATTCGCCTATCTGCCGCCTGTACTGACAGTAGCTGCCGCGCCGTATTTCATTCCCGAGTGGGCGGCGGCGTATGCGGTGGGTATCTCTATATTTATTAAGGAGGACGAGACAGTCGATGAGCGAGCTTATTTTCATAGCGGAGACAGATTCGCCGAGAATGCTCAAAAACTATCTCCGAGGAAGCTGCGGCGTATCAGGCGGATTGCTGAGAAGGCTCAAAAGCATTGAGGGCGGCATAAAAATAAACGGAACTGCGGCAAGAGCGGTTGACGTTGTAAGGCAGGGGGACGTTATCACCCTTGCTCAGCCCGAAAATGCGACTATCGAAGCCAATTCCGCATTGAACGCGCCGATAGTTTTTGAAAACAGCGCGGCTGTTGTATTTGACAAGCCTGCCGGAATGCCCGTTCACCCCTCCGCAGGACACAGGAACGACACGTTGGGAAATCTGTTTGCGGCGCTTTATCCCGATGTGGTTTTCCGACCGATAAACCGCCTTGATAAGGATACCTCGGGACTGTGCCTTGTTGCGAAAGACCCATATTCGGCGAATATTTTACAGGGGAGCTGCCATAAGCTTTATTATGCGGCGGTTCAGGGAGACACCGACGAAACTGGAACTATAGACGCTCCGATAGCGAGGTCGTCGGACAGCATAATCATGCGCTGTGTGCGAGAGGACGGTCGGCGAGCCGTAACGCATTACAGGAAGCTCATGAGTAACGGGAAGTACGCCCTGTTGGAAATAGAGCTTGAAACGGGGCGAACTCATCAGATAAGAGTGCATTTCAGCCATATAGGACGTCCTCTTGCAGGGGACGGTCTGTACGGCGGACTTCGGGAGGACATGACCCGTCATGCGCTCCATTGCGGAAAGATGAGGTTTGTCTGTCCGCTGTCGGGGGAGGAAATTTCGGTGCAGTCCGAACTGCCGAATGATATAGTAAAATTATTTAAGGAGAACTAAAATGAAGAAAATAGCAAGCTTTCAGGTCGATCACAGGAAATTCGGTATCGGAATGTACATATCACGGGTAGACGGCGACGTTGTGACCTACGATGTCCGAATGGTGAAGCCCAACGGCGGAGTATACATTTCAAATCCGTCGCTGCACACCATAGAGCATCTTTTTGCGACCTACGCAAGAAACAGCGAATTTGGCAGCAGTATAGTGTACGTGGGACCTATGGGCTGCCGCACGGGATTTTACCTGTTGACCCGCGACGATATGACAGGCGAGCAGGCGATAGCTCTTGTAAGGTCAGCGTATCGCTATATAGCGGACTTTGAGGGCGAGATACCGGGGAACAGCGAGATAGAGTGCGGAAACTACCGAGAGCATGACCTCGAATCGGCTAAAAGGGACGTTCTTCCGCTGCTTGAACGCCTTGAAAATTACACAGTGGAAATGCTGGATTATTCTTATAAAAGACCTGTCTGAGCGTTGTTACCTACAACTTAGCGGATATTGTTTCCTGTATTTTCTGTTAAAGAGGTAACTTTTGGCGTCCATTCTCGTGAATTTGACTGTGAAAATCATGGCGACTAACAGTTTTGTATTAATTCGGGGATTTTCACAGTCAAATTCACGACAACAGAGATTCCAAAGGGGTCACCCCTTTGGCAGGGGGTCAGGGGGACGGCGTCCCCCTGCTAAAGTTGCAGATAGTATCAAACAGGTCGGACACGGAATAACTCTTGAAAGGGAGGATATGCGGTTTTGAATTTTCTGAGAAAAACAGTCGATCTTATAGTCGGACTGCTTGTCAGGGGCGGACTTTGCACCTTTAAGCTGATAGCGGCGGTAATTCTTGCGGCTGTCGGGGTCATAGGCTTTATTTTAGGAGAAGCGGCTGAAATATTCCGAATGCTTGTACGGGCTTTGAAGTGGCTGCTGAGAAGCTTCACGGAATCCTACAGAAGCCGTGTACAAGTCTCCAACGAGCTTGCCAAAAACGCACGCCGCGCGAAAAAAGAGGGCAAAAAAGCTCATATAAACGCAATACTGAGGTTTGTCGGCTCTTTCCTTTTCGGCGAGGGAGGAGTGCTGTATACTGCGTTCAACTATCTTCTGCCCATAGTATCGGCGGTGTTTATGATAAGCGTAATAGCTTACGGTTCAAGTCTGGAGTACGGTCTTGCGGTTGAATACAACGGCAAGGAGCTTGGCGTTATTTCGGACGAGACCGAGCTTGAAGCGGCGGCAAGGGACGTTCAGCAGCGTATTTCTTACAACGAGAACGATAAGGCGTTGGAGCTTTCGGCGAAATATTCGCTTCGTATAATGTCCGACAGCGATAAGCTCATGACAGCCGCTCAGCTTGCGGACGAAATGCTCGAAGCCTCCGACGAGGAGCTTACAGAAGCCTACGGAATTTATATAGACGGCGAATTTATCGGAGCTGTCAAAGATAAAACGCCCGTTCAGGAAGCGCTTGACAAGAATCTGCTCGATTATAAGACGGACGGTATCGTCAAGGAGCTTACCTATGCGGACAAGATCGAGTATACCAAGGGCATCTATCTGCTCGACAGTCTCAGGGACGAACAGGAAACCATAGAACTGCTCACTTCCACTACGGAAAAAAGCAAGGTATACGTTGTAAAGGCAGGCGACACGGTACTTGATATAATCCAAAAATTCGGCATGAAGGTCGATGACTTCAACAAGCTCAACCCCAAAGCGGAAGAAGGACTTAAAGAGGGACAGATGCTCAGCGTCACGCAGACGGAGCGTTATCTGCCCGTTCAGTACACCAGAGAGCTTGAAACGCTTACTTTCCTTGACTACGAGACTATCGAGGTCGAGACAAGCGCGTTGAACGTGGGTATACGCGCGCTGCTTGTAAAGGGCGAGCGAGGGGAAAAGGTCAGCAATCTTGAAGTGACCTACATTGACGGCATCGAGCAGTCTCGAAAGGTTCTGAGCAGCGTTATAACGAAGAATCCCGTGGTTGAGACTATCGGCGTAGGCACTTATTCCGCCATGCCCGACGACCCTGCGACAGTGTACTGCGGTCAGCCTCTTGCAGGCTCGGGACAGATGGGCTGGCCTGTAAACGGCGGCTGGATAAGCGACCCGTTTATCAGCGACCGAAATCACAAGGGACTCGATATAGCCGCTCCCGAGGGAACGGAGATATATGCCGCCGAGGAGGGCGAGGTCGTATCTGCCGGCTGGAACTCAGGCGGCTACGGCAACGTTGTTATGATAGAGCATCCCGACGGCTACGCAACGGTCTACGCGCATATGGTGATGACCTATGCTCTTGAGGGACAGTACGTGACCAAGGGTCAGCTTATCGGATTTGTCGGCAGTACGGGAAATTCAACAGGACCTCACTGTCATTTTGAAGTGCGTTATCAGGGCATCTGCCTTGACCCCACGGCATTCATGAACACCGTTGATACGATTTATAAAGAAGATGAGGAATGACCTTACTATAGTAACCCTACTTGAAAACCGGACAAGTTCACTGATAAAAATTCTCCATAGCTGCGTTGTCGTCGTTACCGTGCGACAGCACGCTTGCCTCCTTCGCCTTGCTATGAAAAATTTTTATTCAGCTCCTTTTGTCTGCTTTTCAAGTAGGCTTACTATTCAGAATAAAACGCTGAACCATAAAAGCACGGCAGGACTGCGCCGTGCTTTTTGTTTTTAAGGGGATTTGTTGTTAAAATGCACATAAAATTTGCAAAATTTGTATCAAAGTTCTACAGGCGAATTTTTGGTAATGCTTGCATTATTTTTGCAGATGTGGTATAATTAATTACGTTGAGTTTAGCGTGAAAATACGCTTTGCCAAGAAGATATGCGCGGAAGCGGAAGGTTGCTGTCGGTTTGACAGGTAATTTCCGTGGAGTATGTCCGATTCTAAACCGGGCGAAAAGGGATAAAGGACACAGTATGTGTAAAACGCTTACGGCACAGCTTGCGAGTGTGCTTATAGGCTCTTTTTGTGTCCGAAGTCACTATGTCTGCTCGAAAATATCAAAATTTTCGAGTTTTTTTGTCAGATGAAGTGCGAAACACGCGGCGGCGTGTGCATACCCTTAAAACCGTCCCCAAAATTATCCTTAGGAGGCGAAAATAATGGCAGTCAACGAGAAGATCAGATTCAAGATCAAGGGCTACGATCACGCTACTGTTGATATTGCGGCAGCTAAGATCGTTGAAGCAGCTAAGAGAAGCGGCGCAAGAGTTTCGGGTCCTATCCCGCTCCCTACCAACAAGGAGATCGTTACTATCCTTCGTGCTACTCACAAGTACAAGTACAGCCGTGAGCAGTTCGAGATGAGAACGCATAAAAGACTCATCGACGTTCTTCGTCCTACAGAAAAGACAACTGCTGCTTTCGATAAGCTCGAGATCCCCGCAGGCGTAGACGTTGTTATGGAAGTCAAGTAATTGACCGAAATTACGCTTGAAAATACCGTTCGGGAAACGGAATGGCGGTAGTCCGCCGGTCATGTTGATATGTAAATTATCAACCAATAACCTATCAGGAGGAAATGAAAATGCAGAAAGGCATTATCGGCAAGAAGATCGGTATGACTCAGATCTTCGACGAGGCAGGAAAGGTTATTCCTGTAACAGTTATCGAAGCCGGTCCGTGCGTTGTTGTTCAGAAGAAAACCGTTGAAAACGACGGCTACGCTGCACTTCAGCTCGGCTACGGCGATGTAAAGGTACAGAGAGTCAACAAGCCTATGAAGGGTCACTTCGATAAGGCGGACGTGGCTTGCAAGAAGAATCTTAAAGAGTTCAGACTGGACGACTGCGACGCTCTTAACGTGGGCGACATCGTAAAGGCTGATACTTTTGCAGTCGGCGACGCGATCGACGTTATCGGCACAAGCAAAGGTAAGGGCTTCCAGGGCGCTATCAAGCGTCACAACCAGCACAGACTCAAGGAAACTCACGGTACAGGTCCTGTTCACAGACAGGCAGGTTCTATGGGTGCTTGCTCCTCGCCTTCAAGAATCTACAAGGGCAAGGGCATGGCAGGTCACATGGGCGCTGAGCAGGTAACTGTTCAGAACCTCGAAGTAGTTAAAATAGACGCAGAAAACAATCTCATCGCTATCAAGGGTGCAGTTCCCGGTCCTAAGGGCGGAATCGTTTATATCGTTGACAGCGTTAAGGCTTAAGGAAGGAGGAAACGTAAATGTCTACAATTTCAGTATTTGATATGGCAGGAAATCAGGTTTCCGAAACAGAGCTTAACGATGCCGTATTCGGAATTACTCCCAACGAGGGCGTTATGCACGCTATGGTAGTAAATTACCTTGCAAACCAGAGACAGGGTACGCAGTCTACGCTCACAAGAACAGAAGTAAGCGGCGGCGGAAGAAAGCCTTGGAGACAGAAGGGTACGGGTCACGCAAGACAAGGCTCTACACGCGCTCCTCAGTGGGTACACGGCGGCGTTGCTCTCGGACCGAAGCCAAGAGACTACAGATACGCTCTTAACAAAAAGGTAAGAAGACTTGCTATGAAGTCCGCTCTTTCCACAAAGGTCCTCGACAACAACATGATCGTTCTTGACGCTCTTACGCTTGACAGCTTCAAGACAAAGACCATCGTTGAGATGTTAAAGGCTCTCAATGTTGAGGGCAAGGCTCTCATCGTTACAGCCGAGGCTGATACAAAGGTAATCAAGAGCGCGGCAAATATCCCCGGCATCAAGACTGCTGCCGTTAATACGCTCAATGTTTACGATATTCTCAACTACGATAAGTTTATCGTTGTAAAGAATGCCGTTGGTAAAATAGAGGAGGTGTACGCATAATGAAAACAGCTCAGGATATTATTATCAAGCCCGTTATCACCGAAAAGTCCATGGACGGACTTCAGGCAGGCAAGTACACCTTTAAAGTAGCTAAGGACGCTACAAAGCCCGAGATCAAAAAGGCTGTTGAAAAGCTCTTCGGCGTTGAGGTCGCTAAGGTGACCACAATGAACGTTAAGGGCAAGATGAAGCGCCTCGGCAGATACGAGGGCATGACAGCTTCATGGAAAAAGGCTGTTATCACTCTTACTCCCGATTCCAAGACAATTGAATTCTTCGAGGGTATGTATTAATTCCGTATAATACGGACAGTATGGGAGTAATGCTCCCGCAAATAACGCATTATAACAAGGAGTTGAAATAAATGGCTATTAAAACCTACAAGCCTACGACGCCTTCCAGACGTCAGATGACTGTAACGGACTACTCCGTTCTGTCAAAGGTTGAGCCGGAAAAGAGCCTTCTCGAACCCCTGAAGAAGAAGTCGGGAAGAAACAGCTACGGCAGGATCACAGTTCGCCACAGAGGCGGCGGAAACAGAAGAAAGTACCGTATCATAGATTTCAAGCGCGATAAGGACAACATGATCGCTACTGTCCTTACTCTTGAATACGATCCCAACAGATCGGCATTCATTGCGCTCGTTCAGTACGAGGACGGCGAAAAGAGATATATCCTCGCCCCCAACGGACTGAAAGTCGGCGATAAGATAGAATCAGGCGAAGAGGCTGACATCAAGCCCGGCAACGCTCTTAAACTTTCGGATATTCCCGTTGGTACGTTTATCCACGCTATCGAGCTTTATCCCGGCAAGGGCGCGCAGCTCGTAAGAAGCGCAGGCAATCAGGCTCAGCTCATGGGCAAGGAGGACAAGTACGCTCTCGTAAGACTTCCTTCCGGCGAAATGAGAAAAATTCCCGTAAACTGCAAGGCTTCTATCGGTCAGGTTTCCAACATCGACCACGAGAACGTAAACTACGGTAAAGCTGGTCGTGTGAGAAACATGGGCTGGAGACCTACAGTCCGCGGTTCTGTTATGAACCCCTGCGATCACCCCCACGGCGGTGGTGAAGGTAAGTCGCCTGTCGGAAGACCCGGACCTGTTACCCCTTGGGGCAAGCCCGCTCTCGGCTATAAGACTCGTAAAAAGCACCACAGAACAGATAAGTTCATCGTAAAACGCCGCAACGGTAAATAATCGAAGGGAGGAACTGAATAATGAGCAGAAGCATCAAAAAAGGACCATACGTTCAGGAGGTTCTCCTTAAAAGAGTTGTGGCTATGAACGAGGCAGGCAAGAAGAACGTTCTTAAAACATGGAGCCGTTCTTCAACGATTTTCCCTGATTTCGTCGGTCACACATTCGCTGTTCACGACGGACGCAAGCACGTTCCGGTATACGTAACAGAGGATATGGTAGGACACAAGCTCGGCGAGTTTGCTCCTACAAGAACCTATAAGGGTCACGCAGGTTCAAAAACATCCAATAACGGTAAGAAATAAGCGGAAGGAGGAGCTATAGATGGAAGCGAGAGCTTATTTAAGAAATGCTCGTATATCACCCAGAAAGGTGCAGATCGTTCTCGATCTTATCAGAAACAAGCCACTGGACATCGCTTTGGCTGCTTTAGATCTTACTCCTAAGGCTGCAAGTCCTATCGTTGCAAAGCTTGTAAAATCCGCTCAGGCAAATGCTGTAAACAATTTCGGCATGGACGGCGATAACCTCTATGTAGCCGAGTGCTTCGTAACACCCGGTCCTATCATGAAGAGAATTATGCCGAGAGCGCAGGGCAGAGCATTCAGAATATTAAAGAGAACATCACACATCACAGTTGTTCTTAAAGAAAAAGAATAATCCCAAGGAGGTCTGATTAATGGGACAGAAGGTTAATCCGCACGGTCTTCGTGTCGGCGTTATTAAAGATTGGGATTCACGCTGGTATGCAAACAAGGCAGACTTCGGCGACACTCTCGTTGAGGACTACAATGTTCGTAACTTCATTAAGAAGAGCTTGTATGCAGCAGGTGTTCCCAGAATCGAGATAGAGCGTTTTGCCGATAAGGTAAGAATCCACATCCACTGCGCTAAGCCCGGTATCGTTATCGGCAGACAGGGCGCAGAAATAGAGAAGCTCAGAGTACAGCTCGAGAAGATGATGAACAAGCAGGTCTATGTAAACATCATCGAGGTAAAGCAGCCCGATATGGACTCGCAGCTCGTTGCAGAGAAGATCGCTCTCGACCTCGAGAACAGAGTTTCTTTCAGACGCGCTATGAAGCAGTCTATCGGCAGAACAATGAGACTCGGCGCTAAGGGAATCAAGGTCAAGGTATCAGGCAGACTTGCCGGAGCCGAGATCGCAAGAAGCGAGAGCTACCACGAGGGTACTATCCCGCTTCAGACTATCCGTGCCGATATTGATTACGGTTTCGCTGAGGCTGACACAACATACGGAAAGCTCGGCGTAAAGGTTTGGATCTACAAGGGCGAAGTTCTCAAGGGCGACGCTGCTAAGGCTGCCGCTCAGAGAGAAAAGGTCGAGAGAAAGTCCAACCGCCGCGATGACAACAACCGCCGCCGCCGTGACGACAGACGCGACGGAAACAGAAGAGGCGGAAGAAACTTCAACCGTGACTCAAAAAGAGAAGGAGGTAATCAGTAATGCTGCTTCCAAAAAGAGTTAAGTACCGCAGAGTCCACAGAGGACGTCTGAAAGGTAAGGCATACAGAGGTAACAAGGTAACATACGGCGATTACGGTCTTCAGGCTCTCGAGCCTTCATGGATCACTTCCAACCAGATCGAAGCCGCCCGTATCGCTATGACCCGTTACATCAAGAGAGGCGGTCAGGTTTGGATAAAGATATTCCCCGACAAGCCTATCACAGAAAAGCCCGCTGAAACACGAATGGGTTCAGGTAAGGGTTCTCCCGAGTACTGGGTAGCAGTAGTAAAGCCCGGCAGAGTTCTTTTTGAGATCAAGGGAGTATCGGAGGAGATCGCGCGCGAGGCTATGCGTCTTGCAATGCACAAGCTCCCCATCAAGTGCAAGTTCGTAACTAAGGAAGAAGGAGGAGAGCAGTAATGAAGGCATCTGATATCAGAGAAATGTCCGTTGACGAGATGAACGAGCAGCTTACAAGCCTCAAGGAAGAGCTCTTCAATCTTCGCTTCCAGCTTGCTGTAAATCAGCTCGAGAATACAGCGAGAATAAAGGCTGTAAAGAAAGATATTGCCCGCATCAAAACATCTCTGCGCGCCGCAGAGCTTGCGCAGCAGTAAGAAAGGGAGGATTTAGCTAATGTCTACTGAGAGAAACCTTAGAAAAACAAGAGTAGGTAAGGTTGTAAGCGATAAGATGGATAAGACCGTCGTAGTTGCTATCGTTGATAACGTTAAACACCCGCTTTATAAGAAGATCATCAAGAATACTGTTAAGTTCAAGGCTCACGATGAGAACAACGAGTGCAGAGTCGGCGACAGAGTTGAGATCATGGAAACACGTCCGCTTTCAAAGGATAAGAGATGGCGTGTTACCAACATCATTGAGAAGGCTAAGTAATTTTTGTAAAAGCTTAAAGCTTGAAAGGAGGAACTCGCTGTGATTCAGATGCAGACTTATCTTAAAGTCGCTGATAACACAGGAGCCAAGGAGCTTATGTGTATCAGAGTTCTGGGCGGAACACGCCGCAGATATGCAAATATAGGCGACGTTGTAGTTGCTTCCGTTAAGAAAGCAACACCCGGAGGCGTTGTAAAGAAGGGCGACGTTGTTAAGGCAGTTATCGTTCGTTCAGCAAAGGGTCTCAGAAGAGAGGACGGCACATATATCCGCTTCGACGAGAACGCTGCTGTAATTATTAAGGAAGACAAGAACCCCAAGGGTACCCGTATTTTCGGACCTGTTGCTAAGGAGCTTCGTGAAAAGGAATACACAAAGATCCTCAGCCTTGCTCCCGAGGTTCTTTGATCGGAGGTGTCACAAGATATGAGTAAAGTTCACGTTAAAACCGGTGACACCGTTATCCTGCTTACAGGAAAGTACGAGGATAAGTACGATAAGAACGGCGACAGAAAAACCGGTAAGGTCGCAGAGGTAAGCCCCAAGGAGGGCAAGGTCATCGTTGAGGGTATCAACGTTATCACCAAGCACGTAAAGCCCACAAGAATGGGTCAGCAGGGCGGCATCATCAAGACTGAGGCTCCCGTGTACGCTTCAAAGGTACAGCTTGTATGCCCCAAGTGCGGCAAACCCACAAGAGTCGGTCACACTTTCGAGGACGGCAAAAAGCTTCGTACCTGCAAGAAGTGCGGCAAGTCTTTTGAATAATGTAAAGGAGAAACGACAATGGCAAGATTAAAAGATTTTTATGTTAGCGACGTTGCTCCCGCACTGATGAAGAAGTTCGGCTACAAGAGCGTTATGCAGATCCCGAAGCTTGACAAGGTTGTTATCAACGTCGGCGCAGGAGAGGCTAAGGACAACGCAAAGGTCATCGACGCTATCATGACCGATATAGCCGCTATCACAGGTCAGAAGCCTGTAGTATGCAGAGCTAAGAAATCCGTTGCTAACTTTAAGCTTCGTGAGGGAATGCCTATCGGCGTAAAAGTTACCCTCAGAGGCGAAAAGATGTATGAATTCGTTGATAAGCTCTTCAACGTTGCGTTCCCCCGCGTTCGTGACTTCAGAGGTATCAGCGCAAATTCCTTCGACGGCAGAGGTAACTACTCTACCGGCGTAAAGGAGCAGCTTATCTTCCCCGAGATCGAGTACGACAAGATTGACAAGGTAAGAGGTATGGATATCAACTTTATCACTACAGCTAATACCGACGAAGAGGGCAGAGAGCTTCTCTCGCTTCTCGGCGCTCCGTTCATCAAGTAATCAGGGAGGAAGAAATATGGCTAAGAAGGCAATGATCAATAAGCAGAAGAGAACTCCCAAGTATTCCACAAGAGCATACAACAGATGCAAGATCTGCGGCAGACCCCACGCCTACCTCAGAAAATTCGGCATCTGCCGCGTCTGCTTCAGAGAGCTTGCTCACGACGGTCAGATCCCCGGCGTAAAGAAGGCAAGCTGGTAAAATACGAAAAGGAGGTCATCTGAATGCAAATCACAGATACAATCGCTGATCTTTTAACAAGAATCCGCAATGCGAATACTGCTAAGCACGCCACAGTTGACGTTCCCGCTTCAAATGTAAAGAAGGCTATAACACAGATCCTCGTTGACGAGGGCTATGTAAAGGGCTTTCAGGTAATTGAGGACGGAAAGCAGGGTGTTATCAGGATCACGCTCAAATACGGTGACAACAGATCACCCGTAATCACAGGACTCAGAAGAGTTTCAAAGCCCGGTCTGCGTATCTATTCAAGCTGCGCAGATATGCCCAAGGTAAGAAAGGGTCTGGGTATCGCAATCGTTTCCACTTCAAAGGGAATCGTTACCGACAAAAAGGCAAGAGAGCTTAACGTCGGCGGCGAGGTCCTCGCATACATCTGGTAAGGAGGAGCTACTATGTCAAGAATCGGCAGAATGCCTATTGCAGTTCCCGCAGGTGTAGAGGTAAAGAACGACAATAACTGCCTCACAGTCAAGGGACCCAAGGGCGAGCTTACAAAACAGTTCAGCACCGAGCTTTCTATCGAGATAGAAGCAGGCGTTATCACAGTTACAAGACCCAGCGACGATAAAAAGCACCGTTCGCTTCACGGTCTTACACGTACACTTATCGCCAATATGGTCGAGGGTGTAACAAACGGATATTCCAAGACGCTCGAGATCGAGGGCGTCGGCTACCGTGCCGCAAAGTCGGGAAACAAGGTAAATCTTAACCTCGGTTTCTCCCACCCTGTTGTTATCGAGGAAACAGCTACAATAAAGCTTGAAGTTCCTCAGCCCAACAGAATAATCGTAAGCGGTATTGATAAGCAGGCTGTAGGTCAGTTTGCAGCTGAGATCCGTGAAAAGCGTCCTCCCGAGCCTTACAAGGGCAAGGGCATCAGATACGCCGGCGAGCATATCATCCGCAAGGAAGGTAAGGCCGGTAAGGGCAAGAAGTAATTAAAAGGAGCAAATTGCTATGGTAAAGAAATTTGACAGCAATAAGGCAAGATTAAAGAGACACCGCAGAGTTCGCTATAAGATCTCAGGTACTCCCGAGTGTCCCCGTCTAAATGTTTTCCGTTCTTCTAAGCACATTTATGCTCAGATCATTGACGACGTAAACGGAGTTACTCTTGCTTCTGCATCCAGCATGGATAAGAACTTTGAGGGCAGCGGCGGCAACATCGAGGGCGCTCGCAAGGTCGGCGAGATGATCGCTAAGAACGCAGCAGCAAAGGGTATCACCGAGGTCGTATTCGACAGAGGCGGCTACCTCTACCACGGCAGAGTCAAGGAACTCGCCGAGGGTGCCCGTGAAAACGGATTACAGTTCTAAGAGGGAGGTAAAATAATGGCTAATATTGAAACACAGGCTCCCGAGCTTCAGGAAAAGGTAGTTGCTATCAACAGAGTTTCCAAGACAGTTAAGGGCGGCCGTATCATGAAGTTCTCCGCACTCGTGGTTGTCGGCGACGGTAACGGTACAGTAGGCTTCGGTCTCGGCAAGTCCGGAGAAGTTCCCGACGCTATCCGCAAGGGTATTGAGGACGCTAAGAAGAATCTCTGCAAGATCGCTCTCAAGGGTACGACTATCCCCCACGAGATCGTAGGCGCATTCGGCGCAGGCAGAGTTCTCATGAAGCCCGCAGCCCCCGGTACCGGCGTTATCGCAGGCGGTCCTGTTCGTGCGGTCATCGAGGTCGCAGGTATCAAGGACATCAGAACAAAGTCCCTTCGTTCCAATAATCCCTGCAACGTAGTAAGAGCTACTATCAACGGTCTGAAAGCCTGCACTTCCGCTAAGGAGGTTGCCGCTAAGAGAGGCAAGTCCGTTAAGGAAATTTTAGGTTAAGGAGGCATTGACAATGGCTAAGAACATAAAGCTCGTTAAGAGCCTCATCAGTTGTAAAAAGGATCAGATAGCAACTGCTCAGTCACTCGGTCTCAGAAAGATCGGCGACGTAACAACTCAGCCCGACAATGCTCAGACACAGGGCAAGATAAAGAAAATTTCACACCTCATCGAGGTTACTGAAGCGTAAGCAAGGAGGTGCATACCATGAAAATTCACGAATTAACTCCCGCACCCGATTCCAACAAGGCTGTAAAGCGTGTCGGCAGAGGTCACGGCTCGGGTAACGGCAAAACAGCCGGCAAGGGTCACAAGGGACAGAACGCCCGTTCGGGCGGCGGCGTAAGAATCGGCTTTGAAGGCGGACAGATGCCTCTTGCAAGACGTATCCCAAAGAGAGGCTTCAATAACATCTTCGCAACCGAATACGCTATCGTAAACGTTTCGGATCTCAACAGATTCGAGAACGGCACAGTAGTTGACGCAGAGCTTCTGAAGGCAGCGGGTCTTATCAAAAAGGAGCTTGACGGCGTTAAGGTTCTCGGAAACGGAGAGCTTACAGCTCAGCTCACAGTTAAAGCTGCAAAATTCTCTCAGAGCGCTGTAGAGAAAATCGAAAAGGCAGGCGGAAAGACCGAGGTGATGTAATGTGTTTCAGACACTGAAACGTGCGTGGAGCGTTCCCGATATAAGGAAAAAGCTTTTGTACACATTACTCATGATCGTTATTTTCAGATTTGGAAGCGCAGTTGCAGTTCCGTTCCTCGATACAAGCGTTGTAAAGGATTGGATGGACAACAACGCAACAGGCGGCAACTTCCTCGAATACCTGAATACGATAACCGGCGGCGCGCTGTCTCAGGCAACTATATTCTCACTTTCGATCACCCCGTACATCAATGCGTCTATCATAATGCAGCTGCTGACATATGCTCTGCCGCCGCTTGAAAGACTCAGAGATGAGGGCGAAGAGGGCAGAAAAAAGATCAACAAGATCACTTCCGCAGTAGCTATGGTTCTTGCGGTATTCATGGGATTCGCCTACTACCTGACCCTCAAGAGAATGAATGTTACCGGCGATAACGGTATTACGTCCCATGCTGTCAAGTACGACACAGGCTGGGAAATGTATTTCTCCGCAGTTGTAATTATCGCATGCTTTGTTGCCGGCGCGTCCTTCGTAGTATGGATGGGCAACAGAATAAGCGACAAGGGTATCGGCAACGGCGTATCTATGATACTCTTTGCAGGTATCGCGGCAAGATTCCCTGTAGACGCAGGACGTCTTGTTTCACTTATCGGCGAAAAGCCCGAGAAGTACCTCTTTGTTACTATCGGCTACGTCGTATTTATCGTCTTTGAATTTGCCTTTATCGTATTTATGAACGAGGCTGAAAGACGTATTCCTATCCAGTATGCCAAGAGAGTTGTCGGAAGAAAACAGTTCGGCGGACAGAAAACTCACATTCCGATAAAGGTAATGATGAGCGGCGTTATGCCTATCATCTTCGCTATGTCCTTCATGTCGCTTCCTCAGACTATCCAGCTTTTCGCAGGACAGCCTACCAAGCCGGAGGGCTTCTACTATCACTTCTGCAAATTCTTCTCAACAAGCAGTTGGTCTTACGCAATACTTTACTTTATCTTAATTATTGCGTTCAATTATTTCTACGTATCTATCCAGTACAACCCCATTGAGATAGCAAACAATCTTCGTCAGTCCAACGGCGGTATCCCCGGTATCAGACCCGGAAAGCCCACTTCGGATTACATTCAGAGAGTTCTTTCAAAGATCGCTCTCGTGGGCGCGATATTCCTCGGAATCATCGCAGTCGTTCCGATATTCTTCTCTATGGCTGACGAAAACCTCAGATCGCTTTCGATGGGCGGTACTACAATTCTCATTGCGGTAAGCGTTGCTCTTGAAACAACACGTACACTTGAATCACAGCTTATGATGAGACACCATAAAGGCTTCCTCTCGTAAGCATACAAGGAGGATATAAAATGAATCTTATCTTTTTAGGCGCTCCGGGCGCAGGAAAGGGTACTCAGGCAGAGGTAGTTTCCGAAGCTCTGAATATACCCCAGATCTCGACAGGCAATATTCTTCGTGAAGCCGCTAAGAACGGCACAGAGTACGGTCTAAAGGCAAAGGCTGCTATGGACGCGGGCGCGCTCGTTTCCGACGACATCGTTATCGGTATCCTTAAAGAGCGTATCGCTGAGGACGACTGCAAGGAAGGCTTCATTCTCGACGGCTTCCCCAGAACCGTTCCGCAGGCAGAGGCTCTCGACGCAATGGGTATCAAGATCGACAAGGTGATCGAGATCAATGTGGCAGACGAAACTATCAAGCAGAGAGTTTCGGGCAGACGCGTATGTCAGGGCTGCGGAGCATCGTATCACATTGAATATAAGCCTTCCAAAACAGAGGGCGTTTGTGATAAGTGCGGCGACAAGACTGTTATCCGTAAGGACGATCAGCCCGAGGTAGTTCTCGAACGTCTTGCAACATATCACGAAAAGACAGCTCCTCTTAAAGATTACTACGAGAAACAGGGCAAGCTTGTTACCGTAGAGGGTCAGGAAGAGGTAGCCGAAACATCAAGGCTCACTCTTGCAGCAGTAGGAGTCGAGTAATGAGCATAAGCATCAAATCACAGTCCGACTTAGCCATAATGCGTGAAGCAGGTAGAATTACCTGCGGCGCAATATGGTATGCGGGCGAAAAATTAAGGCCGGGTATGTCAACTCTCGATGTTGATAGGCTGATAGGCGAGTATTACGCTGAACACGGCTGCAGATCCTGCTTTAAAGGTCTTTACGGTTTTCCGGGGAACGCTTGTATCTCCGTAAACGAGGAGGTCATCCACGGGATACCGAAGGCTCACCACAGATTAAAGGAAGGCGACATAGTAAGTATCGACACAGGAGCCGCGTACAAGGGCTACAACGCCGATAGCTGCTGGACCTTCCCTGTTGGTAAAATTTCTGATGAAGCCAAGGCATTGCTGGAAGTTACCGAGGCGAGCCTTTACGAGGGCATCGCTCAGGCGAAGGCAGGGGCAAGGATCGGAGATATTTCTCATGCTGTAGAAGAGTATTGTGCTTCACGCGGCTACGGGATCGTAAGAAATTACTGCGGCCACGGCATCGGCAGAGAGGTTCACGAATCGCCGGAGATACCGAATTGGGGCAAGGCAGGACGAGGTCCGAGACTTGTTTCCGGCATGACGATCTGCATCGAGCCTATGATAAATCAAAAGGGCGACGATGTGAGAACTCTCAAGGACGGATGGACCGTGGTTACGAAAAATGGTTCGCTGTCTGCTCATTTTGAGCATATGATCGCAATAACTCCTGATGGTCCTGTAATTTTGACCAAACCCTGAAAAATAAGGGGGAAATTATTGTGGAGCTTAAAATCGGCTCAGTCGTAAGAGCTATGGCGGGCAGAGACAAGGGGAGCTTCTTCGTTGTCACCGCCGTGGAAAAGAGCCGCTGTTCCATCGCCGATGGAAAAAGCCGAAAACTTGCTTCTCCGAAGCGTAAGAACATCAGGCATATTTCTCTTACAGGCAGTATGATCGATATTAAAGATATAACTGATAAAAAACTCAGAACTATGCTGAGAGCATTCGGCGGAGCTGAGTAAAGGAGGTTATCCTATGTCCAAGGAAGACGTAATCGAAGTTGAAGGCGTTGTTACAGACGCTCTGCCCAACGCAATGTTCAAGGTGCAGCTGGAAAACGGCCATGAGGTACTCGCGCACGTTTCCGGCAAGCTCAGAATGAATTATATCAGAATAGTGCCGGGTGACAAGGTTAAGCTTGAAATGTCACCCTACGATCTGTCAAAGGGTCGTATCACATGGCGTGTCAAGTAAGAAAGAGGAGGTATTTTCAATGAAAGTCAGACCTTCAGTAAAACCTATTTGCGAAAAGTGCAAGGTTATCAAACGTAAAGGCAGAATCATGGTTATCTGCGAAAATCCGAAGCATAAGCAGCGTCAGGGTTGATCTCTGAGCTAAGTAATGGAGGTAATTATATGGCAAGAATAGCCGGTGTTGATCTTCCGAAGAACAAGAGAGTCGAGATCGGACTCACCTACATCTACGGAATCGGTCGTCAGACTGCTACAGATATCCTCGCTAACACAGGCGTAGATCCCGATACAAGAGTAAAGGATCTCACCGAGGGGGACGTAGCAAAGCTTCGTGACTATATTGACGCAAACTACACCGTTGAGGGCGATCTCCGCCGTGAAGTCGCTCTTAACATCAAGAGACTTGTTGAGATCCAGTGCTACAGAGGCGTTCGTCACAGAAAGGGACTCCCCGTAAGAGGTCAGAGAACCAAGACAAACGCAAGAACCCGTAAGGGTCCTGTAAAGACTATCGCTAACAAGAAGAAGTAAGGAGGTTATGAGCTTTGGCACAGCAGAAGGGTAAAAAGGTTACTACAGTCAGAAGACGTAGAGAACGCAAGAACATCGAAAGCGGCGCAGTTCATATTCAGTCCACTTTCAACAATACGATCGTTACAATTACCGATACACAGGGTAATGCCATTTCATGGGCAAGCGCAGGCGAGCTTGGTTTCAGAGGCTCTAAGAAGTCTACTCCCTTTGCTGCTCAGACAGCGGCAGAGACAGCGGCAAAGGCTGCTATGGAGCATGGTCTTAAATTCGTTGAGGTCTACGTAAAGGGACCCGGCGCAGGACGCGAGGCTGCAATCAGAGCGCTCCAGACAGTAGGTCTTGAAGTTCGCATGATCAAGGACGTTACTCCTATCCCACACAACGGATGCCGTCCTCCCAAAAGAAGACGTGTCTAATCAAATCGGAGGTGTTTTAAATGGCAGTACAGAAGGAACCAATTCTTAAAAAGTGCAGATATTTGGGCATCAGCCCTGCTGTTCTCGGCGTTTCAAAGAAGGAATCCAACCGTTTCAAGAACGCTAACAACAGAAAGAAAATATCTGAATACGGTCTCCAGCTTAAAGAAAAGCAGAAGCTGAAGTTTATCTACGGCGTACTCGAAAAGCAGTTCTATCACTACTTTGAGATCGCTTCCAAAATGGAAGGCAAGACAGGTGACAACCTTATCACATGTCTCGAGACAAGACTGGACAGCGTAGTGTTCAGAATGGGTCTCGCTCTCACAAGACGTGAGGCAAGACAGCTTGTCGTTCACAGCCACTATACAGTAAACGGCAAAAAGGTAAATATCCCCTCTTACAGAGTTAAGGTCGGCGATGTTATCGCGCTTAAAGAGAAGGACAGAACCTCTGAGAAGTTCAAGGCAACAGTTGAAGAAACCAAGGACAGGATCGTTCCCACATGGCTCGATGCCAAGAAGGACGATTTCAGCGCAACTGTAACACGTCTTCCCTCAGCCGAGGACATTGACTACGAGGTAGCTACACACCTCATCGTCGAGCTCTATTCTAAGTAATCGTTTGATCACTAAGATAACCGAACTCGTAAAAACTTATTGCGAAACAGGAGGGTTTTTATGCTGGAAAAAATCAACAAGCCGGATATCGACATCGTCGATCTCAAAAGTGACGGCAAATACGGCAAATTCGTTTTAGCACCGCTTGAGCGTGGATATGGTATAACTCTTGGAAACAGCCTCAGACGTGTGCTGCTCTCCTCACTTCCGGGTGTCGCTGTCACGTCTGTAAAGCTTGCAGGCAAAGATGGCACCGTACACCATGAGTTGTCAACAATTCCGGGCGTTAAGGAAGACGTAACGGAGATAATCCTCAGCATAAAGGGACTCACAGCCAAGCTCTACGGAGAAGGTCCTAAGACAGTTTACGTAGAAGCCGAGGGCGAATGTGAGATCACCGCAGGGGATATTAAGGCTGACTCCGAGGTGAATATTCTTGATCCGGGTATGCACATCGCAACTCTGGGCAAGGACGCAAAGCTCTACATGGAAATTACCATTGACAGAGGCAGAGGATATGTTTCGGCAGAAAGAAACAAGAAGCAGATAAATCTGCCTGTTGACGTTATCGCCGTTGACAGTATCTATACTCCTGTTCTCAAGGTGAATTACACAGTAGAGGATACACGTCTCGGACAGGTGACCGATTACGACAAGCTGACTATCGAGGTATGGACCGACGGTACTATCTCGGCTAAGGAGGCTCTGTCGCAGGCAGCCAATCTGCTGGGCGAACATCTGAAGCTCTTTATCGACCTTTCCGAGGAAGCAGGTCTTGCAGAAATGCTCGAAGAAAAGGACGAAAAGGGCAAGGAGAAGATCCTTGAAATGACTATCGAGGATCTCGACTTATCGGTACGTTCCTTCAATTGTCTGAAACGTGCGGGAATAAATACAGTAGATGACCTCATCAACAAGTCTGAGGAAGAAATGATGAAGGTAAGAAACCTTGGAAAGAAGTCCTTCGACGAGGTCAAGGAAAAGCTCCAGTCATTGGGCTTTGACCTCTCCTCCGAGGAAGAATAACAAAAGAACCTGTCCGCAGGGCAGGCGATCACTTATAATGTAAAGGAGTGAAATACATGCCGGGTACAAGAAAGCTGGGCAGAACATCTGACCACAGAAAGGCAATGCTCAGAGGCATGGTAACTTTCCTTCTCGAGAACGGTCAGATCGAAACTACCGTTACAAGAGCTAAGGAAGTTCGTGCTGTTGCAGAGAAAATGATTACTATCGGTAAGAAGAATGATCTGCACTCCAAGCGTCAGGTAATGGCATACGTTACAAAGGAAGCTGTTGCCAAGAAGCTTTTCGATGAGATCGCACCCAAGTATGCAGAGAAGAACGGCGGTTATACACAGATCGTTAAGATCGGTCCTCGCCGCGGCGACGCAGCAGAAATGGCTATCATCAAGCTTGCTGAATAATAATTAATTAATTAATAATTAAAATAAACGAGCCGTTTCCATTTGTGGGAAACGGCTTTTTTGCGTATTAATGAGCAGGGCTAAAGTGAACTAACATTGGGATTCCAAAGGGACGGTGTCCCTTTGGCGGAGTCCAGAGGCAGCGCCTCTGGCAGGGTGTGGGACAGCGTCCCACAAAGCGTTTAAGCGCTCCGCAAAGGGTGAATTTCAAAACAGTACGCAGGACTGTTTTGAAAGAGGTGACTCCCCACGGGTGGGGAGATGCCCAAAGGGCAGAGGGGACGGCACGAAGTGCGCCCTGCAAGAGAGGGCGTTCCCTTAATAATGCAAATAAACTTATCAGAGAGTGAACCCTTTGGAATCCCGATTTTATACTAATCAAATTACTATGTTAATATTATATTTCTTCATCCAATGATCTGTTTGAATGAAAAATGCGATCGTCTGCGGCAGATTCATAAGCTGTCCGTACCATTGAACGTGGTCGGCATGAGTGAGCAGTATTTCAAGTTCCTCACGCTTCACCATATCGGTAAGCGGCGTCGGCTGAGAAAGTATCTCACGCAGCTTTTCCGTTACGGCAGCCAAAAATGCAGGGTTGTGCGTTTTGGGGTACGGACTTTTCTTTCGGTTAAGGACACGCTCGGGCAGCCAATCCTTCATAGCCTCTCTGAGCAGACCCTTTTCCCTGCCGTTATGGTCTTTAAATTCCCACGGGACGTTGTAAAGGTATTCCGCAATACGATAGTCGCAGAACGGCACACGGACTTCAAGTCCGCTGTACATGGACATTCTGTCCTTTCGGTCAAGGAGATTCTGCATGAACCAATCGAAATTGAGCTGGGTCATTTCACGCATTCGTGTTTCAAGGGGACTGTCGGAGGGCAGCTTTTGCGCGGAATCGGCAGTCTTTCGGTAGGCGGAGTATACGTATTCCTCGGCGTTTATTTTTTCCGCAAACTCGTCTGAAATGAATCTCTTGCGGTATGCGGTACTCTGCGCCCACGGGAAGCCGTCGGTCATTCTGATGTCCTTGTCGCGATACCACGGGTAGCCGCCGAAAAGCTCGTCTGCGCATTCTCCCGAGAGCGCAACAGTGCCGAATTTTTTTATTTCACGGCAAAGCAGCAGCATTGAAGCGTCAACGTCAGCCATTCCGGGAAGTCCCCTTGCGTCCGCCGCCTGATCGAGAGCGTCCACAAGCTCGGGAACGTCCACCACCGTCCAGTGATGCTCGCTGCCGAGATATTCAGCCATTATATTAATGTACTCGGGGTCGCTGTTGGGCTGAAAATGGGACTTTGTAAAATATTTTTCGTTATCCTTGTAGTCAACGGAAAAGGTGTTGAGAGTCTTGCCCTGTTTTTTCAGTTCGTACGCGGCAACGGACGAAATAAGGCTTGAATCAAGTCCGCCCGATAAGAACGTGCATATCGGAACGTCCGAAACAAGCTGCCGCCGAATGGAGTCGAGAAGAAGCTCGCGGACATGCTCCGCAGTTTCCTCGAAGGTCTCACGGTGTTCCATAGCGCGCAAACTCCAATATTTGTGGAGCTTTAAACCGTTTTCATCGTAAAAGCCGCAGCAGCCTGCCTTGACCTCCTTAACCCCTCGGATAACGCCGCAGCCTGCCGTTCGTCCGGGAGCAAGGAGAAGCAGCTCCGAAATTCCCTGCAAGTCTATCTCATGGGGAATCTCGGGATTTTCAAGAAGCGCAGCAAGCTCCGATGCAAAAATGAGCCGCCTGCCCGTGTCATAGTAAAACAGCGGCTTTACGCCGATACGGTCACGGGCTAAAAATACACGGCGTTCCGCTTCGTCGTGTATGGCAAAGGCGAAAATACCGTTGAATCTGTCAACGCACTCCGCGCCCCATTTCATATAGCTGCGGAGTACCACCTCGGTGTCGGAGGAGGTCTTAAATTCGCCGTCCTCCGAAAGCTCACGGCGCAGCTCGGCGGTATTGTAAAGCTCGCCGTTGTAGACTATGGTGAAGCGTTTTTCCCCGAGGGAAAGGGTCATTGGCTGCCGTCCGCCCTCGATGTCGATAACGGCAAGCCGTGTGTGAACAAAGGCGGCGTCATGCGTAAGGACTATCCCACGCTGATCGGGACCTCGTCTCAGAAGCGCTTTCTGCATAAGACCGCAGACCGCAAGCTCCTCACGCACATCCTCCTTAAAACTGATGATTCCTGCTATTCCGCACATATTTATTCTCCTGTTAAGTATTTTTGGGAACGCCGCATAAAAACGGCGGAATTTAAAGTTCCCCTTATATAATATGTACGGGAATTGAAAAGTGTTCCCGAATATTTTTGACATAATCCTGCAAATTTCGATGAAAACAGCTTTGATTTTTGTGGAAGTTCGCCTATCTTTTAAAATTTGTATAGACAAATCAGAAAAAATCGGGTATAATAAATGTGTATAGGCAATACCGCATAAAGCCGTTATGAGAGTTTTATGCGTATTATAGGTTTACTACGGCAGCCGTATGCCGAAAAATGCGGACGGGACAAGCTTATTAGACCTCCTCGGGAACTGGGAAGTGCTGTATGACGCAGGATTTTTTGCGCTCGGCAAAGTCAGATTTCCGCAGGAATACTGTATGTATTGCAAGGAAAGCTGACAAAGCCGCGCACAAAAAAGACAAGTCAGACAGTGCTTTTCAGTTTCCGAGGAGGTCTATTATTTGCCCCGAATGCGGAGCGTATATGAGAGTTATTACAGGATCGGCAAGAGGATGCAGACTTATTACTCCCGAGGGTATGGACGTAAGACCTACGGGAGAAAAGGTGAAGGAGGGCGTTTTTTCCTCGATACAGTTTGAGATAGAGGGCGCATACGTTCTCGACCTTTTCGCAGGCAGCGGTCAGTTGGGCATAGAAGCTCTCAGCAGAGGGGCGGCTCGGTGTATATTTGTTGACAACTCGCCGAGGTCGCTGAGGTGCGTCAATGAAAACCTCAGAAATACCAAGCTTGCAGTCCGCGCAGACGTCGTGAACCGTGACAGCTACGATTATATCCGCCTTACCGCTCAGACCTTTGACATTATTTTCCTCGACCCCCCTTACAGGTACGGCCATATAAGGAAGCTGCTGCCGTTGGCGGCGGCAAAGCTCCGAAGCGGCGGAAGTATTGTCTGCGAATACGAAAGGGAAGCCGGACAGCCATCCGCGCCCGACGGAATGACGCTCAAAAAGGTCTACAAATACGGAAAAATAAATATTGCGGTATTTAATACTAATCTCTGATTGGTTTGATGAAAAGATTCGCCGACAGGCACTTGCTGATCAAGGAAAACGACCGCAGGCAGGCTGTCGCCTTACAAGGGCGTTTGACGAAGAGCAGCGAGTGGATGGCGGTGAAGATTTTCATTAGTTCGGTCAGAGATTAGTATATAAAGCCCTCAGAGGAGGAGCAGGACGAATGAGACGAATAGCTGTCTGCCCGGGTTCTTTCGACCCTGTTACGCTCGGGCATCTCGACATAATCACACGAGCCTCAAGGCTCTTTGACAAGGTCATTGTACTTATTTCCCGAAACGCAGGCAAGGCTCAGCCAAGCTTCACCGCTACGGAGCGAATGCTTATGATAGAAGCGGTAACGCAGGATCTCGACAACGTTGTTATAGATATTCTGGACGGGCTTCTTGCGGACTATGTAAGAACTGTCGGAGCTGTGGCTATCGTTAAGGGTCTGAGAGCCGTCAGCGATTTTGAATACGAGTTTCAGATGGCTCTTGCAAACAAAAAGCTGTACGCAGGAGCGGAAACGGTGTTCCTTACGACTGCGGCGGAAAATATGTACCTCAGTTCAAGCGTGGTGAAGCAAATAGCCTACTTCGGCGGCGATATAAGCCACTTTGTTCCCGAAGAAATTCTCGAAGATATAAAGCGGCGGCTTGTTAAAGCCAATTGAATGCAATACATTTTCACATAAAAAGGTACTGTCAACAACTTAAGAGAATTTTGTTACCCTTTACATTCTGTTAAAGAAGTAACTTTTGGTGTCCGTTCTCGTGAATTGGACTGTGGTGATCATAGAGACTAACAGCGTTATGCTGATTTGGAAATTTCCACAGTCCAATTCACGACCACAGAGATTCCAAAGGGGTCACCCCTTTGGCAGGGGGTGTGGGGTGACTCCCTACAGTGTAGGGAGATGTCACGAAGTGACAGAGGGTACGGGGCGGTTAGCCAGAGTCCCCCACTTAAGTTGTGGATAGTGCATAAAAAAGAGATAAACGGGCGTCCGTATTCTCTTGCTTCTATTTAAGGAGGAAATAATTATGAATGTTGATGAAATTCTTGAAGAAATGGACGACCTGCTCGATAAGTCGTCTGCTGTGCCTTTCGTTCCGCATAAAAAAATTATCGACGGCGAAAGAATGCGCGAGCTGATCAACGATGTCCGTCTTAACCTGCCTCATGAGCTTAAAGCGGCTCAGAAGATAGAGTTCGACTGTCAGCGAATACTTAACGAAGCTAAAATAAGCGCGGAGAACACTATCCGCAAAGCCGAGGAACGCGCCGCTATGATAGCTTCAAGGGAGACTATCGTAGCGGAAGCCAAGAAAAAAGCGTTGGAAATTCTCCGCAAGGCGCAGGAACAGGCGGCGGCTGTTCAGAAATCTGCGGCTCTCTCGGTCGCTCAGATGCTCAACGATGCCGAGGCTGCTCATCAGAAGTCGCTCCTCGATATAAAGCGCACCAAGGAAAAGCTCCAGCATACGCTGAAAACCTCCCCTGCCCTCACCCAAAGTCCGCAGGCGGCGGCAAATGCTGCTTTTAACGAGAAAAAATAATACCTACGGCAGACTAAAAGGTCTGCCGTTTTTCCATTAAAATCAAGCGAACTAACATCGGGATTCCAAAGCGTGAATCCCAAATCGGAGGTCAAACATATGTTCAATTTCAGAAAAATAACGGCTCTTGCGTGTTCGTTGGCGATGTCGGCAGGCGGACTTGCAGGCTGTTCTGCGAAAAACGGCGGCTCACGGCAGGACAAGTCGGACGAGGTTATCAGCTTTGACGAGTTCGCCGAGGAGTTCGGAGCAGGCTGGAATCTCGGAAATACCCTCGAAGCCAATGTCAGCGGAACTCCCAGCGAAACGGCATGGGGAAACCCTGCCGCTTCTCAGGAGCTTATCAACGCTGTTGCGGCGGCAGGCTTCAAGACCGTAAGAGTTCCCGTGTCGTATCTCGATAAGATAGACGATACTAACGGCAGCAAGATAGACGAAGCGTGGCTCGACCGTGTAAACGAGGTAGTCGATTACTGCTATAATGCAGACCTTAACGTAATTATCAACATTCACGGCGACGGCTACTATACCGTTGACGGCGGTTGGCTGCTGTGCGGCGAACCCGATCAGACTGCGATAAAAGCTAAATATGAGGCGGTCTGGAGACAGATAGCCGAGAAGTTCAAGGACTATGACGAGCGTCTTGTGTTTGAGAGCATGAACGAGGTGTTCGACAATACCTACGGTGAGCCGAAGCGTGATATGTACGAAAATATAAATGCGTATAATCAGATATTTGTCGATACAGTCCGTGGGACGGGCGGAAACAACGAACACCGCTGGCTTATGATCCCCGGCTGGAACACAAATATAGATCATACCGTGGGCGATTACGGGTTCAGACTTCCCGACGATACGAAAAATACCGCAGGAGAGGGAAGAACTGTCGTTTCGGTTCATTTTTACGACCCGTGGGAATACTGCGGTCAGGAAAATAAAAAGACCTTTCTTTGGGGCGAAAGAGGTCAGGAAATAGTCGAAATAAACAAGGCTTCTCCCAAAAGCAAGGCGACATGGGGCGAAGAAGATCACATCGAGGGGCAGCTTAAAAAGCTCAGGGAAAAATACATTGACAACGGAATACCTGTTGTTGTGGGCGAATACGGGTGTGTGGACAAAACTCATGCCGATGTCGGAATACCCAATCAGATAGCCGAAAACAGAGCCTATTGGAACGGATTTTTCGCAGGTACATGCGCTGTGAACGGAATTACCCCCGTCTACTGGGACAACGGCTGGAACGGTCAGTACGGCTTCGGACTTTTCGACAGAACTACCAACGAGCAGTCGCAGCCCGAGATTATCAAAGCTATCGTTGACGCTGTAGAGCATAAAAACCCAAAAACAGGCATGGAAACAAGAGTAACGAGGTATAATTAAACCACTATCCACAACTTAGAGGAATATTGTTTTTCTGCATTTCTTGTCTGAGAGGTAACTTTTTGGAGCCTATATCGTAAATTATCCTGCATAACGCCATAAAAATATGGATTCGGATTTATATGGCAGGCTTTATGCAGGAGAATTTACGACAACAGAGATTCCAAAGGGGTCACCCCTTTGGCAGGGGGTGTGGGGTGACTCCCCATATGCACTAACCTAACATAAAAACAGACATTTGCATTCTAATGCCATCTGAACGTTTTTCAACACAACAATTAGCGGAAATACGAGAAAAATCTCGTTTAAAATCAAACGCCTGAAGGTTCAAAAAG
>JAGAQC010000070.1 GCA_017622925.1 Ruminococcus sp. | reverse complement strand
TGTTTGAAAAGAGGGAACGCCCTGCAAGAGAGGGCGTTCCCTACTAAAGAAAAAACTCAAATTGATAACATTGACAATATGCAGGAACAGGTTAAGGCAATACCGCACAGAGATTGTGCGGCAGATGCGCAGTCAGATTTTTCGTCAGATTGTACAGAAACGACGCAGGAATACTGTCGTATTTCAAGGAGTTTCTGTGCGATATGACGGAAAATATGCAAGCATATGGCGTACAAAGCCGTCAGGCGGTCTTTGTGCGGTGTTGCCTTAGAAAGGAGGTTTATTTATGGACGAGATACGTATTGAAAATGAAGCGGTCGTAAAAGCAGGAAAGGCAGCGATAGGCGTATGCGCCGGATTTGCGGTGGGTTTTCTGTTCGGAGCAGCCGTGGTTGCGCTTTTCGACTATTACGACAATAAAAAGGAGCAGCTTAAAAGAATAAAGCGCGACTCCGATGAAAATTATATCTATTCGGAATAAGGAGAGCTGAAAAATGTCAGGTCATTCAAAATGGAATAATATCAAGCGTAAAAAGGAAGCTACCGACGCTGTTAAGGGTAAAATTTTTACCAAGATAGGCAGAGAGATCACAGTTGTTGTAAGAGAGGGAGGTCCGGACCCTAATAATAACAGCAAGCTCCGCGATCTTATTGCTAAGGCAAAGGCGAATAATGTGCCGAACGACAACATCGAGCGTGTTATTAAGAAAGCGGCAGGCGGCGAGGACAAGAACAACTACGAAACAATGGTGTATGAGGGCTACGGTCCGAACGGCGTTGCGGTCATAGTTGAATGTCTTACCGACAATAAGAACCGTACAGCAGGGGACGTTCGCCACTATTTTGACAAATTCGGCGGAAACCTCGGTACATCGGGCTGCGTGTCGTTTATGTTCACCACGAAAGGCATTGTTATTCTTGAAAATACTGGTCTTGACGAGGACGCTGTTATGGAGGACGTATTCGAGTGCGGCGGCGATGATTTCGACATAGGCGAAGAAACGGTCGAGATAGAGTGCGCTCCCGAGGCTCTTCATGAGCTGAGAGAGGGACTGACTGCAAAGGGATATAAGGTGCTGTCCGCCGAGACCGACCGTATTCCTGCAACTTACACGGCTCTTACAGACGAGGAGCATATAAAGAAAATGAATCTTCTTTTAGAGCATCTTGAAGATAACGACGATGTTCAGAACGTTTACCATAACTGGGAGATGCCCGAGGAATAATAAACCTGTTCGATTAAAAATCCTTCTCCGCTGATTAGTGCGGAGGAGGATTTTACTGTAAAAGGATTTTTATAATGAATGAAATGCTTAAAATATATTCCAAGCTTGAACGGGAATATGCCGAGGTTTATTACGACCCCGACGCCCGTACCATACGTCTGCCATGTTACGGCATGACAGCCTATACAGCCGATGACGGTCAGCCCGAGATCGAAATGGAATACAACTGCCGTCATTACATAGAAAGCTTTGAAAACTATGAAAGCCTTTATCTCTTTCTGTCGGGGGCGATGTCGGGGAGGATAAAGTTCCGCCAAACTGACGATCGCACTATAATTGCAGACGGCTTTACGCCTGTTTTACCGAAAAATACAGTAAAAAGCCGAGTTTTCCGAGCCGTTTTCAACACAGTTATAGGATTTCCTTTGGCTGCATTCGGACTTTTGCTTGCGGTCGTGGGAGTTTTTTACAACGTGGATTACAGTTCCCCAAGTCTGATTTTTGAGCTTTGTCCTCTGCCGCTTGCCCTTGCTATGACGGTCATAGGCGTGAGTATGCTTCACCACGGCTTCGCAAAAAAGCCGCTCGCATTGCATGGTGTTTTAATATACGGCATGGGTACGGTGTTCACAGGGTTTGCGTTGGCGATGCTTATGGTTACTTACGGCGATAAGTCCGAAGATATGGGATTTGAAGATCTGATAGGCGTGACGTTCCTGTTTGGTTTGGTTTTGGCGGCAGGCATACTTATGGTTGTCGTGGGACTGCGCGCAGGCGGTTCTAACGGATCTACGCCGTTTTGTACGCTGAGAAGAAAGCTTCTTGAACCGTCTGAAATGGAGCTTATGACTGCCAAAATAAAAGAGCTTACAGTGACCGAAGCGATTGAAATTACAACTGCTCCTTTCGGAAATATGGGAGTTACCAACAGCAAATTAGGCGGACTTCACTACTGGGACGCTTCTATGCCCTATCCCGAGAATATGAGCTTCATTGCCCAGTTTAATTTAAGTCAGCTTCCCCAAACAAAAAAGCTCCCTCATGAGGGAATACTGCAATTTTTTTCTGATTGTGAGGACAAGTGCAGGGTCGTATATCACAAAACAATAGACCCTGATTTCACCGAGGATACCGCCGTTTCACTGGGAATACCGTCAATCGGCAGCAGCGAATCCATGCCCTTTGAGGGCGAGTGCGGACTTGAATTCAGGCTTACGGAAATGTTTATAGGCTCGAACGACGTATACGGCAGAGATATAATTCGTAAAGCCGCAGCGGAACTGAGACTTGACGTTCCCGACGACGCCGAGCTTGACGAGTTCCTCCTCGAAAGTGAAGCCGACGGTCATCATCTTCTCGGCTATCCCTGCTTTACGCAGTACGACCCGAGAGACCCCAACGGAAAATATAATACCCTGCTCTTTCAGCTCGATTCGGAAATGTCGGAGCGTTTTTCCATAATGTGGGGCGACTTCGGCGTTGCTGATTTCTTTATAAACGACAAGGATTTAGAAAACCTCAACTTCGATGATGTTTTCTTCACATGGGACTGCTGTTGAGATTAGTATAAAAAGCGTGTGTGATCGTTTCGATTACATACGCTTTTTGTTTTAATTATTCTTTTTCAAGGGTGACACATACGATCTCAGGATAATTGAACAGCCGCACAGGTATCACGCTGTTTCCCAAGCCTCGGCTTATTATCATTGACGTATTGCCCATTTTGTGCATTCCCTCCGTATATTCGGGGAAAAATCCCTGATCGGGCGCAACTACCCCACCTATAAACGGCAGGATAAACTGTCCGCCGTGAGCATGTCCCGACAAAACGAGATCGACGTTTCCGTGGAAACTGTAATCTGCGAAAAACTGCGGCTCATGGGCTAAAACTACGTTTAGCGTATCGCCGTCAAGCTTGGGACAATGGTCGGAAAAGTTCACCAACGACAAATCGTCCACTCCTGTAAGAGCGAAGCTTTTTCCGTTTTTGGCGACATTTACGGTTTCGTCGCTGAGATATACTGCGCCCAAATTTTCAATGCTTTCTGTAATTTCAGCGAACTCGCTGTCATCGAGCCAATATTCGTGATTGCCGGTAATGTAATAGGTTTTCGCAATTTTTACCGATTCTTCGACAAATTCAAGAGCCTTTGGAATATCGGTATGGTTAGAGTCGGCAATATCTCCCGTGATAACGATAATGTCAGGGGAGAGCTTTTTTATTTTCTCCATAAGACGCTTTTGATTTTTTCCGAAGCTTTTATTGTGCAGGTCGGAGATATGCACTATTTTGAACCCGTCAAGTTCAGCTTCGATTTTATCGGTTTTATAGGAATACTCCGAAACTGTAAGCATATTGTTCTGCCAAATGCAGAAAACTGCCAAAACCGCTATAACTGCCGCATAAATTATCAGCTTTTTTTTACTTGATTTTTTCATTAGACCTCCTCGGGAACTAAAGCGCAGCCATATGGCAAAAGATTTGTGTTAGTATCCGAGGAGGTCTATTATTCAGACCAATCCATCGACCAACAGCTTTACGCCTATAAGTACAAGAACTATTCCTCCTGCGAGTTCAGCCTTTTTCTCGTACTTACTGCCGAAACGGTTGCCTATAATTACGCCTATAAGACATACCGCAAAGGTAATTCCGCCAATGACCGACACGGACATCAGGAGATTTGTTTTTTGCGCGGCAAAGATAACTCCCACCGCAAGCGCGTCTATGCTGGTCGCAACAGCAAGAATGCAAAGCTCCTTTATGTCCAGACGATATTCCGAAACGGCGTTTTCGTCATCGCCGCCTTTAATTACCTCGAATATCATTTTTCCGCCGATAAATCCCAGCAGAATAAACGCTATCCAATGACTGTACGTACTTATGAATCTTTCAAAACGGCTGCCGAGAAAATATCCGATAAGCGGCATTATTGCCTGAAATACGCCGAAAAACAAAGCTGTTACGGCAGCTCCCCTGTAGTCGATCTTCTTCATGCTCAGACCCTTGCAAACTGATACGGAAAATGCGTCCATTGCAAGTCCCAATGATAGTAAAATAAGCTCCGCTATACTCATAGAAACACTCCTTTTTAGCTATTTTATGCGTGTTTTACAGAGTATATTCCATGATAAAATCGTCCATAACGTAGCCGCTGCCAATGTCGGTAACGGCTGTATCGGCGATGACAAAGCCTGTTTTTTTGTAGACCTCCACCGCATGGGTATTGTTTTTGTTGACCGTAAGGTACACTCTTTTTTTGCCGTATTTTTCGGCTTCCTGAAAGACTTTCCGCAGCATGAGCGAAGCTATGCCCCTGCCTCTTTTATCTTTGCGCAGATAAAGCTTGCTGAGGAAGAAACGGTCGTCCGATTCGGGTCTTACGCCGAAATATCCGCACAGCTCTCCGTCCTCACGAACGGCGAAATAGCTGTAATCCTGTTTTTCTATCTGGTCGGTCATTGCGTTCAGCGACTGAAATTTCTCGACCATATAATCTATTTGTCCCTCGCTGATAATGCCGACAAAGCATTCGTGCCAAATTTTTTCCGCAAGCTCCGCCGTTTCACGAAGTTCGGGGAGATATTTTATTTTTGTTATTTCTATTGACATATTGTTCCCTCTTTTTTAATTGGTATAGGATAAGTATACCATATTACTATGTATAAAGTCAAGGGTATAATTCATGAACACTATTTACAACTTAATGAATTATGTTTCTATTAAGGGAACGCCCTCTCTTGCAGGGCGTTCCCTCTCCAAAAACGGTTCACAGAACCGTTTTTGGATTCACCCTTTGCGGAGCGCTTAAACGCTATGCAGGGCTTTGCCCCGCACCCCACCAGAGGCGCTGCCTCTGG
>JAGAQC010000069.1 GCA_017622925.1 Ruminococcus sp. | reverse complement strand
GTGTGCTGAATACAAGAAACGCTCCGAAATGCAGCAGCAGGACGAAAAGGACGTTGACGAATTTATTGCCCGTCTGAAAAGCTATGCAGGAGCGACTGAGCTTACACGCCAGATGTGCCTTGACCTTATCGAATATGTGACTGTAGATGATCTCAACAAGGACGATAAGAGCCGTCCGAGGGAGATTCACATCTATTACAAGCTCATCGACAAAGAGCTTGACAACAAACATAATGCCCTGATGTGATTATCAGGGCAATTATTTGAAAACACTTTTATATCCATTTTGTCGTTCTATAACTATCGGTCTAATGCATAAAAAATATCCGAATGTCAAGTTTCACATTCATTGCTGTGACAGTATTGAAGCCTTGGAAAGAATGCAAAACGATAAATGCGATTTCATTTTTATACCGTACATTGACCACGATATAAAAAGTCTGTACAGCAATATGCTATTGCCGCTGAGGTCTGCATGGGGGTATCTGATCTCGAAAAATTCGCCTCTTGCGGCAATGGACGGTATGCGGTTTCCCGATATAAAAAATATCCCCTTACTCGTTCCCGAGTCTTTTTTCAACGACCGCGCTTCACTTGACTGGATGCGGAATTTTACAGAGGATATGAATATTATCGGCACATACAACACTATCTCAGGCTGCTGTGACCTTATCAATGAGAACCGATGCATTGCATTAGCCCATTGTTTTTCCGCAGACAGCTATGAGGACGCTGATTTGTGCTTTCATCAGATTCTCCCGACATCGTCCTATATGATATGGAAAAATAACGCTTCCCTGAGCCTTTCCGCAAGGATATTTATGTCCTATTTTGAAGAGGTCGCGTGTGAAAAGGCTGCCGAAAATACGACAGTCGGCTAAACAACTATCACTTTAAACGCAGCTCCCGAAATTATTATCGGGAGTTGTTTTTTTATGACCTGATGTCATATCTTTACTTTGTAATACATTTTGTATAATTTTATTCGCTGAATATCCGTTGCCATGACTATTATTCATGCTTGCCATGAAAAACGGCTATTTGACAATATATCCATTATATGTTAAAATTATAGAAAGGGATGATATACATATTTTACTCATAACTGAAAAGAGAGGTGCAATTATTATGAAAAAAACTACAAGGAAACGTATACTCAGCGGAATATCTGCCCTTTGCATGATATTTGTGGGATTCATTCTTCCACTGGTGCAGCTCAGAGGAGTGACGGCTGATGCGGCTGACATGATAACCATTGAATACCGTATAGTATTTGGTGATTATGATGATAAAGATCACGTAGACGCAAACAATAACCCTATTGATACCCGCTACAAAAATCATGCTCCGAGACTATGGATTAAGGGTTCTAACTTTAGTGAAGGTTTCTTTATGACTTCTGATGATTTAAGTGCAACATCACCTAAGAAGGAATTTGGCGGTAACGGTAAAAACTGGACTGCAACATATGAACGTATAATTGACAATACTGATGCAAGAAAAGACTGGTGTTATCAGTATAAATTAACACTGACTGTGCCCAAAGCAGATAAAGGATATTATATACAAGCAGTTCAGGATAGACAGAACAAGGACAACCCTGAATATACTTGTCATAATGCTTTCAGAATTGCAAACTTTACACCATATATTCTGGATTACGGCCATTTTAAACACCCTGGTACACCTGGTAACGGCGGTGCCCCCTCCAACGCGTACAACAGTAACATAAGCAGTGTTAAAGTAAACGACAATAATAAAATTGTGTATCTGTTCCTTGACCCTAAAATAGACTGGCAAAACAAAGACAAAAACGGTAACCACAAAGAAAACCCACCTATCGACCTTAGTATGAAAAAACGTTGGGACGGTCACAACGCAGGAGATCAGAATCAACACGAAAAAGAAAAAATAGAGGTTGAACTTCAGGTATTCAAAAACGGTACATGGCAAAAATTCGTAGATGATACTTATTATAATAACAGCTATTACAATAAAGAAAATGGAAGTCTCGTTGACAAAACAGGTATAATTTTGAAATCGGGGAATGATGTTCGATCTGAATACAGGCTGAAAATATTTGTAAATGGCGAATATAAAGATTACTATGAGTGGGTTAACGGTGAACAAAAATATTATGATAAAAGAGATATTGATGCTGCTCGGAGTGGTACATCAGAAGAAATCGACTCAGGAGATAGACTTACTTTACATATTCCATGCAATTGGTGTAACTCCCTCGTTCTGAGTTATGACGGCTGTCAGCATATGCGAAATGCCTATTACTACAACTGGAAACAACTCCCCTACGGCAACTATCGTGTAGTTGAAACCCGAAGCTTCTACGATGTAAACAATAATAATATATATGAGTCAACTATAGACTACGATACCTCATCGGAATACAACTATATGCTCTATCCGCCTCAGAGAGATTCTACGGGCGTATGTCATATTCAGAACTATACCGCAACAATGAATCTTACCGTTCAGAAAGAATGGTGGTTTACGGAAAAAGGTCAAGATTATCAAATCGGCGAGGACATCATAAAAGATTCGGCAGTGAAATTTGAGGTTTATCGTTCAACAATTGCAGGCACTCCATATGAAAACGAAAGCAAAGACGGATTTGTAGCTCGTGATAATAATGGTAATGTTGGAGAAATGATAAAGATAACCGCTGAAAATGATGATACTGGTGTGTTTACGACACCGCCAGATATGACAAAAACTATCAAGCTTAGCGGAGATTCAAGCGATACAAGTGCTACATACTGTCCTAAAATGGTAGGCGAAGTACCCGAGGGAAAGTGCTATTATTACGTCCGTGAGATTTCTTCGGGAGCATATACACAGCTCAACTGCGATGACAACGGCTTCGTAAGAATGCCCGATAACACCTACTGCACATCTTATGACGACGGCGACAAAAGAGTTGTTCATATCAAAAACGAGCCTGAAATTCAGATCAAGGTAAATAAGACGTGGACAAATCCTGCTGATGCAGATAAGGAAATGAATTTTGTTCTTCTCAGAGCGGCAGAAGATTACGAAAAACTTTTCGGCAACATCGGAAACGAAGATATTATATTGGTGGGAAATCAGTATAAATTAAAAAATTATCAAAATAAAACATTCAAGACAATCGGAACATATACCACAAACGGACAAACGATTACTCTTACAAGTACAAGTCGAAATGGCAATTATATTGTTCCGTTCAAGTGGGATAATAACAAAGCACAACCACTGTATTTCTATGTTTATGAGCTTGACGGCGATGGAAATAGCTACAAAGTTTCCGATTATGATGTAAGCATATCAGGACAAGCAGCAACATGGAACAAGAACGAAAAGACACATACGATAACTGTCACCAACAGTCCTAAATCGGACAGATTAACTCAGGTGAAAATAGAGAAGAAGTGGCTCGACAGAAACGGAACAGAAATAGAAAATACAAGTAGTTTTCAGGATATTCATTTCACGCTTTATCAGTCCACAACTGAAATAAATGACATCTCGTCACTTTCATCGCTTACACCTTATACCACGGGTACTATATCGTACAGTGACGGCTGGACAAAGACGATCGACAATCTTCTAAAGAAAGACGGCAATGGAAAAGAATATTATTACTATGTTGTTGAGAATGCAATACAGGATTATGACACAAGCTATGCGGGCAACGGTACAAACTCTATTACTATCTGCAACACGGACAACACGATCAATCTTACAGTCCAAAAGGAATGGGAAACTCTTGAAGGAATTGAACTGACAGATGATCACAAAATTTCAGTAAATCTTGTACAGTACAATTTAAATAATAAAGAAGTAACTAAATCAGACTACCCCTCTCAGACTATAATAAAAAATGGAAGCTGTACATTTGAAAATCTCCCCACTAAAAGTGCTGACGGTTCTGTTGAGTATGGATACAACATTACCGAAAATATGAGTACTACTATGGCTATGCAGTATAAACCTTTCCCCACAAAAGATAAAGAGGAGCATACAATACACTTAAAAAACGAACTGAAAAAAGGCAATCTCAAAGTGAAAAAGGAATGGGAGGGTATTGACGAAATTCCCGACAATATTAAGGTATCTATTGCAGTTTACAGAAATGGTAACGCTAATCCGATAGAAACATTTGTTTTTGATAATACTACCGGCTGGGGTGAACGAACAATAGAGAATATTCCCGCTTACATGGGCGACGCTGCTGCTACTCCTTGTCACTACACAATACAAGAAACCGTAATAGATACTACCACAGGACTGAAAGTCGAGGATTACGAGCGTAAAGGATATTATTACGAATTTTCAGATCCAAACAGCGGTAAGACGAAATGGGAGCCATTACCCAATAACGGCTGCACTGTTTCAGAGGGCAGTACACTTAGCCTTAAAGCTGTAAACCGCAAAAAGGGTTTCTCGCTTCCCTCCACAGGCGGCACAGGAACAACTGTATACACTGTTTTCGGAGCAGCTCTGATATTCTCCGCTGTAGGAGCATATGCGTTCATATCGTTCAAAAAGAGACGATTCGGCTGCAAATAATAATTAAGAATCGGCAAGCCCCGCAATGTGCATATTATCATTGCAGGGTTTGCTGTATGTTATTCGGCTCTTATTTATTTTTTGTGAACAATAATTTATAACCATTGGTTGAGGAGGAACTTTTTACAAATTATGATGTAATATTTCAACTATATGATAGAAAAGTGCATTCCAAAATTGTGAATAAAGTGTTATAATATAGTTACAAAACAAAGAATGGGAGTCAAACCAATTTCAAAGGGGGAATATATCATGAAGAAAAAATTCACAAGACTGTGTGCTTCCCTTGCTGCACTGACTATATGTGCAGGCATACCGAACGGTATAATGGCAGGCATACAGGCAGATGCAGCATATGGTGTCGGAGGCAACAACAGCGCCATAATGGAGTACCTTGACAGAGGTATCTACGCTGTAAAAAACGGAAACGGTATGTTCGTAAGCTGGCGTTGGAACGCGGACGATGCGGACGATGCGGAGTTCAGGCTTTACCGTGACGATACCCTTATTTACACCAGTAAATCGGGCGATGCTACGTCCTATCAGGACAACGGAGGAAAAGCAAGCTCCAAGTATCGTGTTGACACGATCGAAAACGGAAAGGTAGTATCTTCACAGAACTGCAAATTTACATCGGGTAATAATTACTTTGATGTTCCGCTGAAAAGCCCGGGGTCGCAGTATTCGCCGAACGATTGCTGCGTCGGAGATGTTGACGGCGATGGTCAGTATGAAATTTTCCTTAAATGGGATCCGTCAAACTCAAAAGACAACTCTCAGGGCGGTAAAACAGATAAAGTATACATTGACTGCTATACTCTCGAAGGCAAGCAGCTTTGGCGTATTGATATGGGACAGAATATCCGCGCAGGACAGCACTATACGCAGATGTGCGTTGCTGATTTTGACTGCGACGGTAAAGCTGAACTTATCACAAAAACTGCCGACGGAACTAAAGACGGCACAGGAAAGGTTATCGGCAACGCAAACAAAAGCTATGTAAACGCCGACGGACGTATTCTTGACGGTCCTGAATTTCTCACACTGTTTGAGGGTGCAACAGGTAAAGCTTTGGATACTATTGATTTCCCCGTGCCGAGAGGCGACGCTACAAGTGCGGCTGCCAAGAATACTTGGGGCGACAACTACGGAAACCGTGTTGACCGTTTCAACAGTGCTATTGCATATCTTGACGGCGTACACCCAACCGCAGTTTACGGCAGAGGATATTATACAAGACTTACGCTTTCCGCTGTTGATGTCAAAAATGGCAAGCTTGTAAAACGCTGGGTATATGATACAGGCTTTGATAAGAAAACACCCGGCTGGGGCTGCGGAAATCACAACGTCATGGTTGCCGATTCCGATAATGACGGCAAGCAGGAGATCTTCATGGGAGCTTCTGCAATTGACGATAACGGTAAGCTTATGTGGACTACAGGTACAAAGCACGGCGATGCAATGCACCTCGGTGATTTGATACCCGACAGAGAGGGTCTTGAATTTTGGATCTGCCACGAGGATAAGCCTTACGGTGAATCATGTCTTGATGCTAAAACTGGCAAAACGATCTTCCATATAAACGGTACAAAGGACACAGGAAGATGCGCTGCTGATAACGTTTATGCAGGCAACAAGGGCGCTGAATTTTGGGGAGCTGCTGACGGCAACGTTTATGACACTTCCGGAAAGAAAATAGGCGGCTCAAGACCTGCCCAGAACTTCTTCATTTACTGGGACGGCGACCTTGAGCGTGAGATACTCGACGGCAATAAAATCAGCAAAATGACAGGCGCAAATAAAGTTGACCGAATATTTACTGCTAATGGCTGTGGCTCAAATAACAGTTCAAAATCCGTACCGTGTATGACTGCCGATCTCTTTGGTGACTGGCGTGAGGAGCTTATTCTCAGAACCGATGATAATTCTAAGTTGAGAATATGGTGTACAACATCAAGCACAAAGGTTCGTCTTACAACACTCATGCACGATATGCAGTACAGAATGCAGAACGGCTGTCAGCAGAGCGCATACAATCAGCCGCCTCATGTGAGCTACTATCTCGGCAGCGACGCTCCTCTCCCTGCAAGACCGTCGATCAAGCTGAATAATAAGCCTAATACAGACAATCCTCCTGTTGAGCCTTCGACAGATCCGATTCAGACTCCGACAGATCCGCCTCAGCCCACAAATCCTTCAACACCTGTCACATCAGTGAACATGAAATTTGATCTCGGCGCAAATGCTCAGAATGGTTTCACAAGCGTGAGCGCTGACAATAAATATGACAAAAACAAAGGATACGGATTCTCAGGAAACAATGTTAAGAACGTAAACGCTGCCGGCAGGAATGAATTGAGCGATGCTGTTCAGTTCACAGGAAATGACACATTCAATGTCGATCTTCCGAACGGTCTGTATAAGGTTAAAGTAACTCTCGGCAATACACAGCGTACAAGCGTTTACATGGAAAATATGCTCCAGATAGTCAACATGACAGGAAACAATGCAGTTGATGAAATACTTATCCCGATCACTGACGGTCAGCTTAATATCCGCGCAGCAGCCGGAAAAACAGGATATGCTTACTCTATCAGCGCTGTTGAGATCAATAAGGTATCCGATGAAGCTGTACTTCCGCCAACTATCTGGTTATGCGGCGATTCTACCGTATGTAACTACTATCCTCTTGGCACAAGTACACAGGCAGGCTGGGGTCAGGTTCTCGGCAATTATGTTGATAAGGGCTGGAACATACGCAACATGGCTGCAAGCGGACAGTATGCAAAGGGATTTGTAGATGCCGGACAGTTCGATGCTATCGAAAAGTACGGCAAGAAAGGCGATGTATATGTAATTTCTATCGGTATCAACGATTCAAAGTATTACGATGGTGCTGAATATAAGAAGGTCGTTACTGACATGGTTAAGCGTGCTAAGGCAAAGGGCATGGACGTTATCCTTGTTAAGCAGCAAGGACGAAAGGGCGACTATACTAAAAATCCTCTGCTTAATAGCCGTTATTTTGCGGCAGAGCTTGACCAGATCGCAAAAGAGCAGAATTGTAAGGTAGTGGATCTGTTCAATCTCTTCCAAGATTATTGCGTATCCATTGGCGCATCAAAGGCTGACGCACTGTATATTGATAACGTTCACCCCAACAGACAGGGTGCAATGGTACTTGCTGAACTTTTTGCAAAACAGATTGACTCCGGCATAGGCACACAGCCCACAAATCCGCCTACTCCAACAAATCCTCCCACGCCCATCACTCCTGTTGAGCCTGCATCTGATATTACAGACGGAACAGTTTATACTATCAAAAACGTGAACAGCGGTATGTACCTTTCAATAGCCGGTGGAACAGCGGCAAACGGTTCAAATGCTCAGCAGACGAGTTCAGCAGGCGGAACCGAAACACAGTTCAAAGCAGTCTCAGCAGGAAACGGTTACTTCTACCTCGTTTCACAGCTTGGGGACGGCAAATCCTATGCGCTCGACGTAAATGCCAAGAAAGCTGACGACGGTACGAATATTGAGCTTTATACATTTAATAAGGGCGACAATCAGCAGTTCAAAATGGTAAAGAACAACGACGGCTCATACAGTATTCGCACGAAAGTTTCAAATGATAATTCATGTATTGAAGTAACATCAAGGTCAAAAGAAGACGGTGCGAATGTACAGGAATGGACATTCAATGACGGCGTTAATCAGAAATGGTATTTTGAACCGATAAATGGAAACACAAAGAAATGCGACGTAAATGGCGACGGTAATTTTGATATGGCAGATTTGGTACTGGTTCAGAAGTGGCTGCTGGGTGTTCCGAATACAAACCTTGCTGATTGGAAAGCAGCCGATCTTTGCAATGACGGCAAACTCGATGCGTTTGATCTATGCCTGATGAGACAGGAGCTTGTCAACATCAATAAATGATACTCCATCTGCACATTCGGAGATCATTTAAGCTAATTTTTAATCAAACTGTAGACAAGATCGTCTGTAGGGTGTTTGAAAATCAGTTTTATATTCCAAATAATTGAGGGGAAAATCAGAAAAGCTGCACTCGGACAACCGAGTGCGGTTTTTTTGTAGGCGACTTCTAAAAACCTGTTTGATAAACACAGCATATGCCGTGCATAGCTGATTTTTTCAAAAGAGTTTTTAGAGGTTACCAAAAATCTTTCCGCGACTGTTGCAATTTTGAAATTTTTATGCTATAAGCAGCGTGTCGCTGCACCCTGTGTCGCGTTAAAAAAATATTTATCGAAATTTATTTCCGCGTCTGTTGCAATTTTGAAAATTTTATGCTATAATAAAAATATCCAAAGATATGGTAAAGGAGATTTTTATGCGTATCAGACATAAACCGTGGGCAAAGCCCGAATTGGAGGCTTGTCCGTTTTATATACCTGATCCGAGCGAGAGAAAGGGAAAATGGACTGAGCTTTTTGATGATCCGAAACGTCCACTTTACGTGGAATTGGGCTGTGGAAAGGGCGGATTCATATCGCAGGCAGCTCCTGCGCATCCCGAGATAAATTTCATAGCAATGGATATAAAGAACGAAATGCTTGTTCTTGCCAAAAGAAAGCTTGAAGCGGCTTATAGTGAGGCAGGGCGGACTCCCGAAAACGTCAGGATCGCCATTCAGAATATCGAGCGGCTGGAGCTTGCATGGGACGAAAATGACCGCGCGGACAGGATATACATAAATTTCTGCAATCCGTGGCCGAAAAAGAAGCACAAAAAACGCCGTCTTACACATACGAGACAGTTGATGAACTATAAAAAGTTTCTGAAAGGGGAGCTGTGGTTCAAAACGGACGACGACGAGCTGTTTGAAGAATCGTTTGAGTATTTTGCCGAGGCAGGATACAAAATCAAATTCAGTACATACGATCTGCACAGCGAAAGCGGCATAGAAAATTTTGTTACTGAGCATGAAAAAATGTTTACGGACGAGGGCAAAAAAATTAAATTTCTCATAGCAGAGCCTGAGAAGGGGGGACGATGAAATGGAATACAGTAAAGAGACCGAAAAATTTTCATACGGCTTCGGCGTGGAAAAGAGCAAGCTCAAGGATATAGTTTCTGCGGACAAGCCGCAAAAATCTCAGAAGCAGGAGCTTGCCGAACTTGCGTTAAGCGCGGCAGCGGTGGTCGGAGTAACATTGCTGAGGCTTAAAACGGGCAAAAAGAAGAATAAAAAATCCAAAAGAAAATCACGCCGATAAAAATTTGAAAAAAACCCTTTACAATTTGATTACAATGTGGTATAATATAAAAAACCCCTGTTGATCAGTTCGAGGTTTGCAAGTTACGGATAATATGCCTGTCTGAAACCTCAGACGGGCTATTTTTTCGTATAAAGACCTGATCGACTGAAATGGAGCATTATATGTCAACAATATTAATAAAAAATATTCGTGCCGTCGATGCGAAAAACGATGTATATACAGACGTTTTTATCAGCGACGGCAAAATTGCGGAGGTAGGACAGAATATCCGTCTTGGCGCGGACGAAGTCATTGACGGAACAGATCTTGTTCTCATGCCCTCTCTGTTCGATATGCACGTTCATTTCCGTGACCCGGGTTTTACACATAAGGAAGATGTGCTTACAGGCTGTAGCGCCGCTCTTGCCGGAGGAGTTACGGGCGTTCTTGCAATGCCGAATACGAAGCCGCCCTGCGACGATCCTGAAATTATACGCTATATAATTGAAAAATCACATGATACGGGAGTTGACGTTTATCCTGTGGGCTGCATTACGAGCGGAATGAACGGCAGCGGCTTATGTGATTATAATGCGTTGAAAGAAGCAGGTTGTATCTGCATTTCAGACGACGGCAGACCTGTTGAGAATGCGGAAATGATGCGAAAGGCGTTGGAGCTTTCAAAGGAAAACGGACTTCTTGTGGCGTCGCACTGTGAGGATCTGAGCATAATAAACGGCGGTATTATGAATAAGAGCGAGATTTCCGAAAAGCTCGGCGTAAAGGGCATGGACAGGGCTTCGGAGGACTATATTACCGCTCGGGAAATGATTTTAGCCCATTCCGTTGACGCAAGAATACATATCTGCCACGTTTCAACAAAGGGCAGCGTTGAAATGATACGCTTTGCCAAATCAAAGGGAGTTAAGGTCACGTGCGAAACCGCTCCGCATTATTTCATGCTGACCGATAAGCTTCTCGAAAAGCGTGACGCCGATTACCGAATGAATCCTCCTTTGAGGACGTCAGAGGACGTGAAAGCGATAATCGAGGGCATCAAGGACGGTACTATCGACTGCATTATTACCGACCACGCCCCTCACACCTCGGAAGAAAAAAAGAATTTTGAAACAGCTCCGAACGGCGTAGTTGGTCTTGAAACGTCATTTGCGGCGGCTTTGACAGCACTGTACCATACGGGCGAAATAACGCTTAAAATGCTTGTTCAGCTTATGTGCGTAAATCCGAGGAGAATTTTGGGACTTGAAATTCCCGCAATTCAGCCCGGAAAAACAGCCGACCTTATGATAGCCGACCTGAACAGAGTGTGGACGGTCGAACCCGATAAGCTGCATTCAAAATCCCATAATACGGTATTCAAGGGCATGACCCTTACAGGCAAACCGTTGGTAACAATATCAAAAGGCATCATACGCTATGATGATAGGAATTAATAGAATGGAGGAAAGAAAATGTCATTCGACAGACTTATTGAAAAGATCATTGAGCTTAAAAATCCTACGGTGGTAGGTCTTGACCCGAAGCTGGAGTACGTTCCGACGTACATTCAGCGGCGTTACCTTGAAAAGGACGGACTTACGCTTAAAGCTGCGGCAAAAGCGATTTACGACTTCAATCAGTCGATCATTGATGAAATTCACGATATTGTCCCTGCGATCAAGCCGCAGGCGGCTTATTACGAGATGTACGGTCACTATGGCATCAGGGCTTTGGAAAAAACGATACGCTATGCAAAACTCAACGGAATGTTCGTTATAACGGACGGAAAGCGCAACGACATCGGCGCAACTATGGAAGCATACACTAATGCGCACCTCGGCTGTACGGCGGTAGGTGAAAACGTTTCCGAAGCTTTCGGAGCTGACGCGCTTACGGTAAACGGTTATCTCGGAACAGACGGTATTGCGCCCCTTTTAAAGGTATGCAAGGAAATGGATAAGGGAATTTACGTTCTTGTCAAGACCTCGAATCCGTCAAGCGGCGAATTGCAGGATCTCAAGCTTGAGGACGGAACGCCGATCTATGCAAAAATGGGCGACCTTTGTGAAAAGTGGGGAGCGGATACGATAGGAAAGTACGGATATTCCGCAGTTGGAGCTGTCGTGGGAGCTACATATCCAGAAATGCTTTCAGAACTGAGAAAGAGACTTCCCCACACCATGTTTCTCGTACCCGGCTACGGCGCGCAGGGAGGCGGAGCTGAGGGCTTAAAGGGCGGCTTTGACGAGTCGGGACTCGGAGCTATTGTAAACTCCAGCCGCGCAGTAATGTGCGCATACAAAAAGGAAGGCTGTGATGAGCGTGACTATGCAAAGGCTGCTCGCCGTGAAGTTATCCGCATGAGGGACGACATCACTCGGTACATAAATCTTTAATATAGTTAAAAGGTGCGGCTTCAATGGCGCAGCCGCACTTATAAAGCTTCAATTTTGTTGAAAGGATCAATCAGAAATGTCTATATTTGATCAATCGAAAAAAGCATATCTTATGCTTGCGGACGGGCAGGTCTTTGAGGGCAGAAGCTTCGGTAAAGAAGGCTCTGTCATAGGAGAGGTAGTTTTTACAACAGGTCTTACAGGCTATCAGGAGACGCTTACCGACCCGAGTTATTACGGTCAGATCGTCACTCAGACCTTTCCGCTTATCGGAAATTACGGCGTGAACAGTGAAGATAATGAGTCGGCTCAGTCGTATGTAAGCGGTTATATTGTACGCGAGTGGTGTACAGCTCCGTCAAATTTCCGTTCCGTGGGCAATATCAACGATTTTCTTGTGAAGAATAATATAATAGGTATCTGCAATATCGACACTCGACGCCTGACAAGAACTATCCGCGAAGCAGGCGTAATGAACGGTATCATAACAACGGAGGACGTTTATGCGGACAAGGACGAGCTTTTGCGGAAGATACGGGACTTTTCCGTTAAGGACGCCGTAAAGTCCGTAACAGCTCCCGAGCCGAGAACTTATTCGCCGAATGAAAGCAAGTATCGTGTCGTACTTTTTGATTTCGGCTACAAACGTAATATCAGGCAGGAGCTTGTGAAAAGGGGCTGCGAGGTAATTGTAGTTCCTGCGTGGACAACTGCCGACGAGGTAAAGGCTCTTTCGCCTGACGGGATAATGTTTTCCAACGGACCGGGAGACCCTGCTGAAAATACTGCTATTATCAAAAATATCAAGGAGATTCAGAAGCTTGGAATACCGATCTTCGGCATTTGTCTCGGACATCAGCTTATGGCTTTGGCAAACGGCGGTAAGACCGAGAAGCTGAAATACGGTCACAGAGGGGCAAATCAGCCCGTTATCGACCTCGAAAGCGGTCTTACTTATGTAACAAGCCAGAATCACGGTTACGCCGTTATCGGAGACAGCATCGACCCTGCCGTAGGACATGTTTCACATATAAACGCAAACGACAAGACGTGCGAGGGAATACGCTACACAGCTTCAAATGCACGAACGGTGCAGTTTCACCCCGAAGCTCACGGCGGTCCGTATGATACTTCTTATTTATTCGATGAGTTTGTAGAAACAATGGCAGAAAACAAAGAAAGGGCAGGTGAATGATATGCCGCTGAGAAGTGATATAAAAAAAGTATTGGTAATCGGTTCGGGACCTATAGTTATCGGACAGGCGGCTGAATTCGATTATGCAGGCACTCAGGCATGCCGTGCCTTGAAGCAGGAGGGACTTGAGGTCGTCCTGATAAACTCCAACCCTGCTACGATAATGACGGATAAGGCTATGGCGGACAAGGTATACATTGAACCGCTGACACTTGACGTAGTAAAGCGAATTATCAAGCTTGAAAAGCCTGACAGCTTATTGTCCACGCTCGGAGGACAGACGGGTCTTACTTTGTCAATGCAGCTTGCAGCGGAGGGATTCCTCGAAAAAAACAATGTGAAGCTTTTGGGCGCAGACCCTGAGACTATCCATAAGGCTGAGGACAGGCAGGCGTTTAAGGACACGATGGAAAAAATCGGAGAACCGTGTATTCCCTCAAAGGTCGTTGAGACTGTAGAGGACGCTATGGATTTCGCGCAATATATCGGCTATCCCGTTATCGTTCGTCCAGCGTTTACCCTCGGTGGAACAGGCGGCGGTATTGCGAATACTGAAGCGGAGCTTCACGAAATAGCCACCAACGGTCTTAGACTGTCGCCCATTACGCAGATACTTGTTGAAAAGTGTATAAGCGGCTGGAAAGAGATAGAGTTTGAGGTTATCCGTGACAGCAAGGGTAACGTTATTACTGTCTGCTCAATGGAAAATTTCGACCCTGTAGGCGTTCACACAGGCGATAGTATCGTAATCGCACCTGCCGTAACATTGACCGACCGAGAGTATCAGATGCTCAGAACAGCGGCTATCAATATTATCAAAGAGCTTAAAGTCGAGGGCGGCTGCAACTGTCAGTTTGCGCTTCACCCGACAAGTTTTGAGTATGCTGTTATCGAAGTAAATCCCAGAGTTTCCCGTTCTTCTGCGCTTGCTTCAAAGGCAACGGGTTACCCTATAGCAAAGACGGCGGCTAAAATTGCCATTGGTTATACTCTTGATGAGATAATAAATCAGGTAACTGGCAAGACATACGCGTGCTTTGAGCCTGCTTTGGACTATGTTGTAATAAAATTCCCTAAATGGGCTTTTGATAAGTTTGTTTATGCAAAGCGTACTCTCGGTACGCAGATGAAAGCGACAGGCGAGGTCATGGCTATCGGAACATCGTTTGAACAGGCTATGATGAAAGCGGTTCGCTCGATCGAATTGGGACTTGATACCATGAGCATGAAAAAGTTTGCTAATATGACGGTGGACGAGCTGCGAGTTAAGCTTCATGATATTGACGACGAGCGTTCTTTCGTAGTATTTGAAGCGTTGAAAAAGGGCATCTCTCCCGAGGAGATACACGAAATAACGATGATCGACAACTGGTTTCTTTACAAGCTTCTCAATTTGGCGGAGCTTGAAAAGTGGCTTGCAGACGGCGAATTAACAGAAGAAAAATATGATACGGCAAAGCAGTACGGCTATCTCGACAGCACTATTGAACGTCTTAGCGGACAGAAATGTCCGAAGCACAAGTCAGCCGTGTTTAAAATGGTCGATACATGTGCCGGAGAATTTAAAGCGGAAACGCCTTATTTCTATTCGACCTTTGACGATGAAAACGAGGCTAAGCAGTTTATAGAACGTCAGAATTCCGATAAGAAAAAGGTTATAGTTTTCGGTTCAGGACCTATTCGTATCGGTCAGGGAATCGAGTTCGACTACTGCTCCGTTCACTGCGTATGGACGTTGAAAGAACTGGGATACGAAGCTGTTATATGCAACAATAACCCTGAGACTGTTTCTACGGATTTTGACACAGGCGACCGTCTGTACTTTGATCCGCTTACTAAAGAGGACGTAGAGGCTATCATTGAAACTGAAAAGCCGTACGGAGTTGTGGTTCAGTTCGGCGGACAGACGGCTATCAAGCTTACTCGTCATCTTTCCGATATGGGCGTTAAAATTCTCGGAACGTCCGCCGATATGATAGACGCAGCCGAGGACAGGGAGCGTTTTGACGAAATTCTCGAAAAATGCGAGATACCTCGTCCGCAGGGACATACGGTCATGACTACGGAGGAAGCTATCGCGGCGGCAGAAGATCTGGGATACCCCGTGCTGCTTCGTCCCTCGTATGTACTGGGCGGTCAGAATATGATAATAGCTCATTCAAGAGCTGACGTTGTGGAATACATGGGAATTATTACAAGCCATATGATAGAAAATCCCGTACTTATCGACAAATATATGATGGGTACTGAGGTTGAAGTAGACGCTATTTGCGACGGTGAGGATTTTCTTATCCCCGGTATCATGGAGCATATCGAAAGAGCGGGAGTTCACTCGGGCGATTCTATCTCGATCTATCCTGCACAGCACCTTTCGGAGCGGATAAAACGCATAATCGTTGAGTATACACGCAAGCTTGCAAAGGAGCTTAATGTAATAGGTCTTGTAAACATTCAGTATGTTGTGTACAATCATGAGGTTTACGTTATAGAGGTAAATCCGCGTTCGTCCAGAACAGTTCCGTATATAAGCAAGGTTACGGGAATCCCAATGGTCGATATTGCCACAAAAATAATGTTCGGCGCAAAGCTTAAAGATATGGGATATGAAAGCGGTCTTTATCCTGCCGGAGACTATGTTGCGGTCAAAGTACCTGTGTTCTCGTTTGAAAAGCTGACCGATGTTGATACAATGCTTGGACCTGAGATGAAGTCCACGGGCGAATGTCTCGGTATCGGCAGAAATCTTGAGGACGCTCTGTTAAAGGGACTTATTGCGGCAGGTTTTGAACTGAAAAAGCAAGGCGGAGTTCTTATTTCCGTCCGAGATTCAGATAAGCAGGAAATACTTCCCATTGCCGATAAATTCGAGCGTATGGGCTTTGAGCTTTATGCGACTTCGGGTACTCAGAGCGTACTGACGAGGAATATGATAGCTTCGCATCTTGTGCGGAAAATTTCAGACGGCGAGCCTAATGTGGTTTCTCTGCTCGAAAGCGGCAAGGTGAATTATGTAATATCGACGTCCGCAAAGGGCAGACTGCCTGAGAGGGACAGCGTTAAGATGAGACGTAAATCCATAGAACGCTCCATATGCAGTCTTACTGCGATAGATACGGCAAAATCCCTTGTAAAAGTTCTTGAATCGGGCAGGACGATCAATGAAGTCGAACTGGTCGATATAACAACGATCTGATCGAAAAGTACTTCTTATGAAATTACTTGCCGTTCACTTGACTAATTTCCCATAATAGGGTATAATATTAATTATCACATTAAAAAGGAGAATTTAAAAATGAGCGAATGTACACACGACTGTTCTTCCTGCGGAAGCGACTGCGCAAGCAGAACCGAGCCGCAGAGCTTTATCGAAAAGCCGAATCAGCTTAGCAAGATAGGCAAGGTTATAGGCGTTGTCAGCGGAAAAGGCGGAGTCGGAAAAACCATGATCTCTTCTATGCTTGCCGTTGCAGCGCAGAGAATGGGTAAAAACGTCGGTCTGCTCGATGCGGACATTACAGGACCTTCCGTACCGAAGGCTTTTGGTATTCACGAAAAGGCTGACGCCTGCGAGTTTGGCATTATTCCGCGCAAAAGCAAAATGGGAATAGATATAATGTCGATCAATCTTCTGCTTGAAAACGAGTCCGATCCCGTTGTTTGGAGAGGTCCTGTTATTGCGGGCGTAGTTAAGCAGTTTTGGACAGACGTTATCTGGAAAGATATTGATTATCTGTTTGTCGATATGCCTCCGGGAACAGGCGATGTGCCGCTGACTGTATTCCAGTCAATTCCTGTGGACGGTATAGTTATAGTGACTTCGCCGCAGGAGCTTGTTTCCATGATAGTTGAGAAAGCCGTAAAAATGGCGAAGCTCATGAACATTCCGATCGTTGGTATCGTTGAGAATATGAGCTATTTCGAGTGTCCCGACTGTGGAAAGAAGCACAAGATATACGGCGACAGCCACATCGAGGACATTGCAAAGGAATATGGCATTCCCGTGCTTGCTCGGATACCAATTGCACTCGAGCTTGCAAGGCACTGCGATCAGGGTACGATCGAGCTGTTTGAGGGCGATTGGATAGACCCGGTGATAAATCAAATCGTTAATTTATAAAATTTATACGGCAGTCGGCATTTAGTCGGCTGCCTGTTATTATTTATGAAAAAACAAAATCCCCTTTACGTTCGCCGAATTTTGTTATATAAGCGGCGAGCCGCCGCACCCAATTCACGTAAAAAATATTATTAACTAAAAATTTTCTTTATCTGTTGCAATTTTGTATTTAATATGATATAATAATTAAGACTCTATAAAAAGGAGTGAGATCATGATAGACGTTACGCTTATAGGTACGGGTGGAATGCTTCCTCTGCCGGACAGGTGGCTTACAAGTATGTGGCTTGAATACAACGGAAAGGCTTGTCTTGTGGACTGCGGCGAGGGAACGCAGATCGCTATAAACAAGCATCGTTTGAAGCTCAGCAAGCTTGATATAATACTTATGACCCATGTTCATGCAGACCATATTTCGGGACTTCCGGGACTTTTGCTTTCATTGGGAAATTGCGGAAAAACGGATACATTGAAAATTTACGGTCACAAGGGAATTTCAAATACCATTCGTCAGCTTATGTGTATTTGTCCGTTACTGCCTTTTGATGTTGAAATATGCGAGCTTCAAAGTGACAGAGGATCTGAATTTGTATGGAATGATATAAACGTATCGTCGCTGCCGCTTCGTCACGGAATTGATTGTCTCGGTTATTCCTTTGTACTGAACCGCAAGCCGATTTTTGCTCCCGAAAAGGCGAGAACGCTCGGCGTTGACGTTAAGCTATGGAGAGAGCTTCATGCAGGAAAAAGCGTTACGGTCGCCGGAGAAACAATAACTCCCGAAATGGTGACATATGGTACACGTCAGCCGATCAAAGTAACATACATGACAGACAGCAGATATTTTGACGGCATGATCTCATTTGCAAAAAATTCCGACCTGCTCGTTTCCGAGGGAATGTACGGCGACGACGAGTATATCGAGAAAATGAACGAAAAAGGTCATATGGTTTTCTCACAGAGCGCAAAGCTTGCAAAAGCTTCTGATTCAAAAGCGTTATGGCTCACGCATTACAGCCCCGCGCTGACAAGACCTTCCGATTATACCGAGAGTGTGCGCAGTATTTTTTCAAATACTACTGTCAGCTCGGATGGTGAGTATATAAAACTCAAATAATTTCAGATAAAAATGCAGCTTCAGCGTTTCTGCACTGAAGCTGCGTTTTATTACTTTTTATTTGCGGCTGCATCTTGTCTTGCTTTGATGTAACTCTCGAGAAAATCAACAGTCTTTTTAATTCCGAGACGGCTGCTGTTTACAGTCAGGTCGTAAAGACGCGAATCACCCCAATGAAGACCTACGTGATAGTTATGGTAACGTTTACGCTTCTTGTCTTTTTTGTCAATAAAGCTCTTGGCTTCAGACTCTGACATCTCGTAAACCTCCATAACACGCTTGATCTTGGCTTCGCTGTCTCCTATGATAAACAGAGAACAGAGGCAGTCAAAATCACGCAGCTTTGATTCTGAGCATCGTCCGACAACAACGAAGGATTCGCCGCTTTCAGCCTTTTTACGAATAAAATCAAACTGCATTTCGGCAATATTGTCCTCAATTGAATTGCTGAAACCTCTTACACGTCTTGAAGTAAGACGGGATTTAGGCGCTTCATCGAGCTTTTCAACGTCCGATGCGGTCATACCTGTTTTTTCGGCTATTTCTGTGATAAGATGCCTGTCGTAGATCGGCAGGTCAAAACGCTTTGCAAGCTCCTCGGCGATAACGCGTCCGCCGCTGCCGAATTCTCGTCCTACTGAAATGATTATCTGTGACATTGCAGATCCCCCTTATTATAAATATCTTGCAAATATGTACACGGTTGAGATAATAAGCACAATGATTGTAGCCGGAGCAAGCTTTGAACAGTAGCGTTTCCAGCTTACAGGGTATCCGTTCTTTGCCGCAACGGAAGTTCCCACTACGTTTGCGGAAGCACCGATAGGCGTTGCGCTTCCCCCTATGTCTGTTCCGATCGAAAGAGTCCATGCGAGAGTGTTTATGGGAACTCCCGTAGACGCTGCAAGGCTCTGAATAACGGGAACCATTGTTGCCGCAAACGGAATATTGTCTACAAACGCACTTGCGACTGCTGAGACCCAAAGAATGATAGCAGCCATGATATATGCGTTTCCGCCGCTTATGTCGCCGATAAAGTCCGCAATATATTCAAGAATGCCTGTTTCTTCAAGTCCGCCTACTACCATAAACAGACCCACAAAGAAAACGAGCGTCTTGTAGTCAACCTTTTTGAGGAGTGAGACAGCGTCCTTTCCGGCAGTAATGAGAGTTATAACAGCAATTACCGTTCCGATAGTCGCTACGGTAAGATGTGTAGCAGAGTGTGAAACAAGGAGAACAACAGCAAGTCCGAAAATAACAGTGCTGACAATGAAATCCTTTTTATTTGTTATAGCCGTTGACGGAGCAGGGAGCTTTGATATATCAACAGCCTCACCCTTATTTGACGTAAGCTCTTTTTTGAAAACAAGATAGAAGAATATGATAGTGAATATAAGGCAGATGCCTGCGCACAAGCCTGTGTTTGCAAGAAAATCAAAGAATGAGAAGCCGAGAGAAGTTCCGACTATGATGTTAGGCGGATCGCCGCACATCGTTGCAGAGCCTCCTAAGTTTGCGCAGAAAATTTCAGCCAGTATCATTGGGATCGGGTTGAATTTCAACAGTTGTGCAAGTTCGATCGTAACGGCAGCCAAGAACATGATAACCGTGATACTGTCAATGAACATTGAAAGTACGGCAGCCATTATCATAAAGGTAATGAAAACAGGGATAGTACGGCATTTTACAAGAAATGCGATCTTCATGCAGAGCCAGCGGAAGAAGCCTGCTTTTGCCATACCCTCGACCATTACCATCATACCGGCAATAAATACGATAGTTGCCCAGTTGATTCCTTTGCTTTCGCTTTCCGTGACCTGATACCAGAACTCGGGTTTTACAAAGTCGCGTATCGCTATAGTTTGCCATATAGCCGTTCCGTTTCTCATGCAGATTCCGAATACTACAACAAGCGTAAGTATTCCGCAGCCGAGAGTAACGTAATGGCGTTCGATTTTATCAAGCACGATCATTATAAACATCGTCACAAAAATTATTACGGCGAAGATCTGTGCAGCCAACATAATAAAAACCTCCTTATAAATATGTTTTGCCAAATGAGATTATAGCACAAATTTCTAACGAATTCAAGGAAAAAAAAGTTTTTTTTTATTTTCTACGAATTATATTTATTTAATTGTCAATTTAGAAAAAAACTGTTTATTTTTTCGGATATTCAAATATACTATAAAAATATTTGTTCGTTTTGTCACGAAGCGTACACACGATTTTCACCGTAAATTTGTTTTGTTACGAAATTATTATAAATTCGGGGGTTGATATTTTTTTTGCGGTATGATATAATGACATAAATACATTTTTTTGAAAAACGAGGTTAGGACATATGATGTATGTATTGCTTATCGTAGGGTTTGTGCTTCTGATCAAGGGCGCGGACTTTTTTGTGGACGGAAGTTCGGCGGCTGCAAAAATACTTAAAGTACCGTCGCTTATCATCGGTATGACCGTGGTTTCCATGGGGACGAGCCTTCCCGAGACTTCTGTCAGCGTAAGCGCGTCGCTGTCGGGAAAAAACGAACTCGCGGTCAGCAATGCTGTAGGTTCAAATATATTTAATCTTATGGTAGTATGCGGAATTTGCGCTGTGCTGTGTCCGCTTGCTATCAGCAAGGAAACTTTGAAAAGGGATTTTCCTATTTCAATTGCAGCAGCCGGATTGCTTATGGGTCTGGGCGCATGGGGAACGTTCCTTGGGCATATCGACGGAATTTTTATGCTTCTTCTGTTTGCGGCGTTTCTGTTTGTCATGGTTTTATCCGCACGCAAGGCGAGACAGGAGACAGACGAGGATTACAAAGCAATGCCTGTATGGAAGCTGCTGCTTTTTATCATCGGAGGCATTGCGGCTATTGCAGTCGGCGGAAAAATGGTAGTTGAGGGAGCGTCCGATATAGCCCGTACTTTCGGAATGTCGGATAACCTTATAGGCATGACTATCGTTGCATTCGGAACAAGTCTGCCGGAGCTTGTAACTTCCGTTGTCGCCGCACGCAAGAATGAGATAGATATGGCTGTAGGAAATGTTGTCGGTTCCAATATCTTCAATATTCTTTTTGTTCTCGGCGTTGCTTCGGCTATTTCGCCAATAGCGTTTTCTTTTAATAATATTATTGATACAGCGGTACTTATCATAATGAGCGCGATCGTAATGGCGTTTTGCATGAAGAAAAAACAGCTCAGCCGACTTCACGGAGTTCTTATGCTTGCAATGTACGCAGGATATACGGTGTATATTTTCATGAGATAAAATGCCATAGTAAACCTACTTGAAAATCAAAAAATATTATTGACTTTTTTGTGAGTTTGTATTATAATAGTAGTGATAATGTTTATATATGGAGGAAAATAATGGATAACATCAAGATTTCCGAGCTTTACGACCTTAGCCATACCATAGCGGCAGACTATCTTAAAAGCTTTGTATATCCGTGGGAAGCGTTGAAAGGAATAAGCGAATTAATTATTTCTCTCGGAAAATCGCTCAGTCCCGATGAATACGATAACCCTGCGGAAAACGTGTGGGTTCATAAGACAGCGAAAGTATTTCCGAGCGCATACCTCGGCGCGCCGTGTATCATAGGCGCAAATACGGAGGTACGTCACTGTGCGTTTATCAGAGGCAGCGCGCTTGTAGGCGAAAATTGCGTTATCGGAAATTCAGTTGAATTGAAAAACGTTATTATATTCGATAACGTTCAGACGCCGCATTATAATTATGTGGGCGATAGTATTTTGGGTTACAAGTCTCATATGGGGGCAGGCTCGATAACTTCAAACGTAAAATCCGATAAGACCAACGTTGTAATAAAGTCCGCAGGCGAGGAGCTTGAAACAGGCATAAAAAAAATCGGCGCTATGCTCGGTGATAATGTGGAGGTCGGCTGCAACAGCGTTTTGAATCCCGGAACTATTGTCGGCAGAGGCTCTAATATTTATCCGACAAGCTGCGTCAGGGGAGTTGTTCCTGCCAACAGCATTTGGAAAACAGGCGGAGTTATTGCGCCCAAAAAATAAATTTCGGAGTCTTTTCATACAAAAAATTTATTTTGCCTATTGACATTTTTAGTTTAATCTGATATAATCATATACATGGAATGCAAATCCATTGGGGAGCTGTCTGTAGAGTCGGCTCTCTTTCTGTATTCGGGAATATTTCCCGAAGAATCGGGACAAGTTTACTATTTTCAAGGCACTATCCACAACCTTAGCGGATATTGTTTCCTGTATCTTTTGTCAATAGGTAATCTCTTGGAGCCTATATCGTAAATTTCCCTGCATAAAGCCATAAATATATGGAGTCTATGTATATAGCAAGCTTTATGCAGGAAAATTTACGACAACAGAGATTCCAAAGGGGTCACCCCTTTGGCAGGGGGTGCGGGGGACAGCGTCCCCTGCCAAAGTTGCAGACAGTGAATTTTAAAGGAGGTAAATATGGCATCTGAAACAGTAAAAAAGATCCTCGAAGCAGAAGCGGAGGCTGACCGTCTTACGGCAGAAGCACGAAAAAAAGCCGATGACATCGTTACCGAAGCTCAGCGGCAGTCAACCGTTACACTGCAAAAAAAGCTTGCCGAAGCTAAAACCGAGACCGATAAGATAAGGCGTAATAATGCCGCAAGTCTTAAAGAATACGCCGATAAGGCGCAAAAAGAATGTTCAAGGGCGATCGAAACGCTTAAAAGTACGGCGGAAAAAAATTCCGACAAGGCAGTGTCGGCGATCATCAACGGCTTTTTCGGCTGAAAGGAGCATGATATAATATATGGCAAAGCTCAGAATGAAAAAACTCGAGCTGATAGCGCCGCTTACCGACAGTAAAAAAATCATCGAGCTTATACAGCGCAGAGGTGTTGTTGAACTGTACGAAAACAGCGATGAAGAACTTGAAACTGCCAATGTGACCGCTGTTATCGGAGAATTTGAACGTTTTCGTTCCACAGCTTCAAATGCACTCGATATTCTGAATAGGTATGCTCCCGAAAAGAAGCCGCTCACGGATATGTTCGGCGCACGTGATGAGATCGAGAAACATGATTTCGGCGATAAGGCGGCTCAGCTTGAAAAAATTATGAACGGCGCAGCGGACATTATCCGCAACAGCAGGCTGATAGCCGATGCGCAGGCGGAAACGGTTCAGCTGACCTTAAAAAACGACCTGTTAAAACCTTGGAGCAGCCTTGATGTTCCGCTGAATTTCAAGGGAACTTCAAAAACGGCGGCGTTTATCGGTTCGCTTTCGGGTCAGTATACGGCAGAGGAAATAGAGGCGCAGCTTAAATATCCGTCACCCTCAGCCGCAGAAGAAGAAAGTCCGCCGAACGCTTGTGCTGTCGAGGTAGTTTCAAGTTCTAAGGAACAGACAAATCTTTTCATTTTATGCAGCAAGGAATCGTCCGCTGATACGGAAGAAACGCTTCGTAAGATGTCATTTGTGCCTGTTTCAGAGAATCCACCTGTAACGGCAGCCGAACTTATGCAGAAAAACAGCCGCCGAATCGCTCAGTTGGCAAAGCAGTCTGAGGAAGCGGAAAAGAATATAGTTTCAATGAGCAGTTTCAGGCAGCAGCTTGAATTTGCGGTAGATTTTCTTTCGATGAGGACTGAAAAATACGCCGCTCTGAGCAAGCTCGGCATTACGGGAACTACCTTTGTACTGAACGGCTATATTCCCGAAAAATACTGCGAGTCTCTGAAAAAGGAAATAGATAAAAAGTACACGGCGGTGATCACCTTTACCGACCCTGCCGATGATGACGATGTGCCGGTACTGCTTGAAAACGGCAGATTTTCCGCTCCCGTTGAGGGTATAACCCGTATGTACGCTATGCCCTCAAAAGGAGATGTTGACCCGACTCCCGTTATGGCGTTCTTCTACTACCTGTTCTTCGGAATTATGCTTTCGGACGCAGGCTACGGCGTTCTTATGGTTATAGGAACGATGATAGTCTTGAAGAAATTCAGGCTTGAAGAAAATATGAGAAAAACAATGATAATGTTCCGAAACTGCGGTATATCCACTGTCTTTTGGGGCGCGATGTTCGGAAGCTGGTTCGGAGACATTGTTCAGATAGTCGGGCGTGAGTTCTTCGGGAAAGAGATCGGCAGTATCGCATTATGGTTTCAGCCGTTGGACGACCCTATAAAGCTGCTTCTTTTCTCGTTCGGACTCGGCATTCTTCACCTGTTTCTCGGCGTTGGCGTATCCTTTAAAATGTCGTGGGACGAGGGACACAAGGTCGGGGCGTTTCTTGATACCGTCCCAATATATCTGACAATAACGGGCGTTGCGCCGCTGGCGGCAAGCATTCTTACGGAAGTTCCGCAGACTTTAAAAAAAGTCGGAATGTACATGATGATAGTCGGCATCGTTCTTCTGATATTGACAGCAGGACGCAGCTCGAAATCAATATTCGGAAAGCTTTTCGGAGGACTTTACGCCCTCTACAACACAGCGACAGGCTATTTGGGCGATATACTGTCATATTCGAGACTTCTTGCGCTCGGACTTGCCACGGGAAGTATCGCAAGCGTTATCAACCTTATCGGTACTATGCCCGAAAATAAAATCGTTAAGCTGATTCTGCTCATAGTTGTCTTTGTTGTCGGACATACGGCGAATCTTGCTATAAATCTTCTCGGCGCTTACGTTCATACCGACAGACTACAGTTCGTTGAGCTGTTCGGAAAATTCTACACAGGCGGCGGAAGGGAATTTGCACCTTTCGGTGTAAACACAAAGTATATAAAATTCAAGGAGGAAAATCAAAATGAATAGTTTGGGAATTACTTTAGCGATCGCAGGTGCGGTATGCGCCGCGCTTTTTGCAGGAATAGGCTCGGCAAGAGCAGTAGGACTTGTGGGTGAAGCGGCTGCCGGCGTGGTTTCCGTTGACCCGTCGAAATTCAGCAAAGTCCTTATTCTACAGCTTCTTCCCGGTACTCAGGGACTTTACGGACTTCTTATTGCTATTCTTCTTCTCAGCAGAGTCGGCGTTCTCGGCGGTGAAGCGGCTGACCTTACTACAGCTCAGGGACTTATGTTCCTTGCAGCGTCGCTTCCTATGGCGATCGTAGGCTATTTCTCCGCTATGGCTCAGGGACGTGCCGCAGTTGCGGGCGTTGGTATTACGGCGAAGAAACCCGAGCATAACGGCAAAGGTATTATTATGGCGGCGATGGTTGAAACATATGCTATCCTCGCTCTCCTTGTATCTATTCTTCTGATATATAATATCGCAATTTAACAGAGGTGCTGAAATGGCAGGACTTGATAATATTCTGGAGTTGATCTCCGTCCGTCAGCAGGAGGCTGAGTCTGCCGTTATTTCGGCAGCTCGGCGCAAAGCTGAGACAATAGCGGCTGAGGGAAATTCCGCCGCTCAGAAAGAGTATGACGAATATATTAAAAAGGCTCGCTTTCGACTTGAACAGGAGCTTATAAACTCCAAAGCGTCTGTAGACAGCGATATGAAGCGTAAGCAGCTTGCGTGCAAGGTCAAAGAGGTGGAAAACGTCATAGAAAAGACCTTGAAAAAGCTTGACAGTCTTCCGACTGACGAGTATTTTGCGATTCTGGAAAAGCTGCTCGAACGCAGAGTGCAAAAGGGCGACGGTGTGCTTTACCTGTGTAAACGCGACCTTGGCAGGATAACTGAGGACTTCAAAAAATCTGTTTCTGACATTGCAAAAAAGGTCGGAGGGACTGTTAAAATTTCCGAAAAAGCCGCCGATATTGAAAACGGATTCGTTCTCACATACGGTCTTATTTCTGAAAATTGCAGTTTCAGGGATATAATAGGAGCAGAACGCGACGCTGTAAGAGATACGGCGGCAAAGGCATTGTTTGGGCAGGTGACTTAATGAGTACGACAAAATATGCAAATGCAGTCGCAGCGATAAAGGCAATGGAAAATACGCTTCTTACACGAAACGATATGGAACAGCTTATAGGAGCTTCGGGAAAATCGGAGATAGAAGCGCTTCTTTCCGCAAAAAAAGGCGCGTCCGAGACTGAATCCGCTGAAACTGTATGGAAAATGATACAAAGCTATGCTCCCGAAAGCCGCGAGCTGGAAATACTGCTTTATAAAAATGATTTTCATAATCTGAAAGCGGCTTTAAAATCCATGATCTCGGGAAGAGAAGCAAGTCATTATTATGTCCGTCCGACTAATCTTGACTTGGAGCATTTGTCGGGAATTTTGGCGGAAAAGGATTACGGAAGTCTCCCCGTGCATATTCGTGAGACAGCTCGTGAAGCCTATGAAATGCTTGTTAGAACTTCCGACGGACAGCTCGGCGATTCTTTTATAGATGCGGAAACGCTGAGAATCATTCAGAAAGATTCCGAGGACTTCGGAGGGGAGTTCATGCAGAGATATGCGCAGCTTACTGCGGTATGCGCCGACATTAAAACGGCATATCGGTGCAGTAAAATGAAAAAAAGCCGTGTGTTCCTCGAAACGGCAGTATGCGGCAGTAAAGAGCTTGGCAAGGACGTTCTTGTCAATGCGGCTCTCGAGGGTACTGAAAGTCTCATGACGCTGCTTGAAGGCTCGGGCTACAGCGAGGCGGCAAGGCTTCTGAATGAATCTGCGGCGCAGTTTGAAAAGTGGTGCGACGACGTTATAATGGAGCTTGCGCAGACAGCTCGAATGAAGTCCTTCGGAGCTGAGCCTTTGGCGGCGTACTATCTTGCGGCTGAGGCGGAGCAGAAGAATCTGCGGATAATTTCGGTCTGTCGTGAATTCGGCGCAGACAGGGAAACTATCAATGAAAGGATGAGAATGCTTTATGTCTGAAATGTGCAAAACAGCCGTTATCGGCGATTCTGCAAGCGTTTCGGGTTTTGCGGCTCTCGGACTTTCGGTTTTCCGTGAGACCGAAGCTGAAAAAATCTCAAAGCTTATACACCGTCTTGCGGCTAACGGATTCGGAGTTATTTATATAACCGAGCCTGCGGCGGCTTTAGCAGATGAAGCGATAAAAAAATACAGGAGCAGAAAGCTTCCGGCAATTGTCCTTATTCCGGCTATAGACGGCAATACGGGCGAAGGCATGAGGGGACTTCATAAGGCGGTCGAAAAGGCTGTCGGCTCGGACATCTTAAATTAAAGCAAAGGAGATGCGATTTTGAGCAGCATTGGAAATATAGTTAAAATTTCAGGTCCTCTCGTTGTTGCGGAGGGAATGAGAGATGCAAATATGTTTGACGTTGTGCGTGTCAGCAAAAAGCGTCTTATCGGCGAAATTATCGAAATGCACGGCGACAGGGCGTCTATTCAGGTTTACGAAGAAACTGCGGGTCTTGGTACGGGCGAATCTGTTGAATCCACAGGCGAACCAATGTCCGCCGAGCTTGGTCCGGGACTTATCGGAAGTATATATGACGGAATCCAGCGTCCTCTTGACGATATACGCAAGCTCTGCGGAAACAATCTTGCAAGGGGAGTGGAGGTAAGTCCGCTTAAACGAGACAAAAAGTGGAAATTTACGCCGACTGTAAAGGTCGGAGATACAGTTCAGGGCGGCGACGTTTTCGGAACAGTTCCCGAGACAGATATAGTTCTCCATAAAGTTATGATACCCAACGGCGTAAAAGGAAAAGTTAAATCAATTAAGGAAGGCGAATTTACCGTAGCCGAGACGGTCTGCGTTATCGAAACCGAAAACGGCGACCGTGAACTTAACATGTTCCAAAAATGGGCGGTAAGAAAAGGCAGACCTTATTTGAAAAAGCTTTCACCGACCATGCCTCTTGTAACGGGACAGCGAGTTATAGACTGTTTGTTCCCGATAGCAAAGGGCGGCGTAGCGGCAATTCCCGGACCTTTCGGCAGCGGAAAGACAGTTACTCAGCATCAGCTTGCAAAATGGGCGGAGGCTGATATAATCGTATATATCGGCTGCGGAGAACGTGGAAACGAAATGACGGACGTTCTTAACGAGTTCCCCGAGCTTATCGACCCCAAAACAGGAAAATCGCTTATGGAGCGTACAGTTCTTATTGCGAACACCTCCGATATGCCTGTTGCGGCTCGTGAAGCGTCAGTTTATACGGGTATTACAATCGCCGAATACTATCGTGACATGGGATATTCCGTTGCTCTTATGGCGGATTCGACTTCACGGTGGGCGGAGGCTCTGCGTGAGATGTCGGGTCGTCTTGAAGAAATGCCCGGTGACGAGGGCTATCCTGCATATCTCGGAAGCCGTCTTGCTCAGTTCTACGAGCGTGCCGGACGTGTTATATCCACAGGTACGGAGGGACGCGAGGGCGCGCTGTCGGTAATAGGCGCGGTATCTCCTCCCGGAGGCGATATATCCGAGCCTGTATCTCAGGCTACGCTCCGTATCGTTAAGGTTTTCTGGGGACTGGACGCAAATCTTGCGTATCAGAGACACTTCCCTGCTATAAATTGGCTCACGAGCTATTCTCTTTATGCCGATTCTCTGTCCGACTGGTACAACAACAATGTTTCCGCCGATTGGATGAAGCTGAGAAGCCGTTTTATGTCCATTCTGAACGATGAAGCGGAGCTTAAAGAAATTGTCAAGCTTATCGGAATGGACGCTTTGTCCGCAGCCGACCGCCTTAAAATGGAAACTGCCCGTTCGATTCGTGAGGATTTCCTGCATCAGCTTGCGTTTCATGAGGTGGACACCTATACAAGTCTGAAAAAACAGCTTTACATGATGAAGCTTATTCTTAATTTCCATGACGAAGCGGAAGCGGCTATTGCAAAGGGAGCTGACGTTGAACAGGTGGCGGAGCTGCCCGTGCGTGAGAAGATCGGACGATTCAAGTATATCGCCGAAGAAAACACAGACGCGGAGTTCAGCCGTCTGTCCGTAGAAATTTCCGCAGGTCTTGACGAACTGAGAACGGAGGAATACTGATGCCAAGAGAATACAGAACTATCGAAGAAGCCGCAGGTCCTCTGCTGCTTGTAAAGGGCGTTGAAAGCTGCACCTACGGCGAGCTTGCCGATATACACCTTACAAACGGCGAGATACGCCGCTGTCGGGTACTTGAAATAAACGGGAGCAACGCTCTTGTTCAGCTTTTTGAAAATGCGGCAGGTATAAACTTGCAGGACAGCGCTGTTGTTTTCACGGGACGTCAGATGGAACTCGGCGTTTCCGAGGATATGCTGGGACGCGTTTTCGACGGCATGGGCAATCCAATCGACGACGGTCCTGAAATAATCCCCGAAATGCGTATGGACGTAAACGGACTTCCCATGAACCCTGTTGCAAGAAAATATCCGCAGGAGTTCATACAGACAGGCGTTTCGGCTATCGACGGACTTAATACGCTTGTAAGAGGTCAGAAGCTCCCGATTTTCTCGGCAAGCGGTCTGCCGCATGCACAGCTTGCGGCTCAGATAGCGCGTCAGGCTAAGGTGCTTGGCGATAACGAGCAGTTTGCCGTTGTTTTTGCAGCTATGGGAATAACGTTTGAGGAATCGGAATACTTTATCCGCAGTTTCCGTGAAACAGGCGCGCTGGACAGAACGGTGCTTTTCGTAAATCTTGCAAACGATTCCGCTATCGAGCGACTTGCAACGCCGAAAATGGCGCTTACAGCCGCCGAATATCTTGCGTTTGAAAAGGGAATGCACGTACTTGTCATTCTGACCGATATAACCAATTATGCCGATGCGCTCCGTGAGGTATCGGCAGCGCGTAAGGAAGTGCCGGGACGCAGAGGTTATCCCGGATATATGTACACTGATCTTGCATCTCTTTATGAACGTGCAGGCCGTCAGGACGGCAAAGAGGGCAGTATCACCATGATACCGATACTCACAATGCCCGAGGACGATAAAACTCACCCGATACCCGATCTTACGGGTTATATTACAGAGGGACAGATAATTCTTTCCCGTGAGCTTTTCCGAAAAGGCATTGAGCCGCCTGTTGACGTACTTCCGTCCCTTTCAAGATTAAAGGATAAGGGTATAGGCAAGGGCAAGACCCGTGAAGATCATTCAGACACAATGAATCAGCTTTTCTCGGCATACGCCCGTGGAAAGGACGCCAAGGAGCTTATGGTCGTTCTCGGTGAAGCGGCTCTTACGCCGACCGATCTGCTGTATGCGAAATTTGCCGATGAATTTGAGAAAAAGTACGTTTCTCAAGGCTTTGACAATAACAGAAGTATTGAGGAAACGCTGTCTATCGGCTGGGAACTTCTAAGACTGCTTCCCCGAAGCGAGCTTAGACGTATCCGCGAGGAGTATCTTAACCAATATTACGACAAGAACTGAGGTGAGCCGCATTGGCGAGACTTAACGTTAATCCCACACGAATGGAGCTGAGCAGCCTGAAAAAAAAGCTTGCCTCGGCTCAGCGGGGACATAAGCTGCTTAAAGACAAGCGTGACGAGCTTATGAGACAGTTTATGAACCTTATAAAAGAAAACAAGCAGCTCAGAAGCGAGGTGGAGGCAGGAATTACCGAGGCTAACCGTTATATGGCGGTAGCAGGCTCGGTAATGCAGAGGGAAACGCTTGAAACAGCCCTTATGCTGCCAAAGCAGGAGGTGGAGCTTGAAGTTTCGGAGAAAAACGTAATGAGCGTTTACATTCCCGTGTTCAGTCCAAAGTACCGCACAGGCGACGCAGACGATATTTATTCCTACGGCACGGCGTTTACTTCCGTTGATCTGGACGGAGCTATTCTGGCTCTCAGCGAAATTTTTCCTAAGATGATACGGCTTGCCGAGATAGAAAAGGCTTGTCAGCTCATGGCGGACGAGATAGAAAAGACACGTCGGCGTGTCAACGCTCTGGAGCATATCATGATTCCCGATTATCAGGAAACTATCAAGTATATTACAATGAAGCTTTCGGAAAACGAACGAAGCACTACGACTTCTTTGATGAAAGTCAAGGACATGGTGCTTAATCAGAGTCATAACTTTACCTGACGATATGATAAAAACAGAAAAGAAAAAGCGGATTTTGCGGATCATCGGAATTATTATGATGATCTGCGGAATTTCCGTACTCAGTTTGTTTGCTTACAGGAAAATCAGCCGAGAAATATATCTCCGATCCTTACTGGAGGACAATATTAATTTTGAGATACCATGCCTTGATATAAAAGTACCCGTACTTGAGGGAACCGACAACAAAAAGCTTGCTGTTTCCGCAGGACATTTTCTCGGAACAGGGGAGCTTGGCGGCGGAAATTACTGCATTGCAGGTCACAACAGTACGATCTATGCAGAGATCTTCAACGATCTCGACAAAATAAAAATAGGCGATGAAATGTATCTTGTAGACACAGACGAAAATCGCACGAGATATAAATACATTGTTACGGAGTACAAAATAGTTGACCCCAATGACGTAGGAGTTCTTGACGACTTCGGGGACGATCGACTGACCGTCATATCATGTACAGACGACGGTAAATATCGACAAGTAGTTATAGGCAAATATGACAAAGAATATCGAAATAAATAGAACCCACAATAAAAAACCCGAAGGCATTTTTCGTATACCTTCGGGTTTTCCTGTTATGGGATTTTTATCATTCAAACTCATATTCGCCGTCATAATTTTTCTTGAATTCCTCATAGACCTCATTAAGAAGAACTTCATCGTCAATTCCGACGAACTCGTCATAATCGGGATCGTCAGTAGGGATCATTTCAAGAATGACAACGCCGTCGTCCTCCTCGTCAAAGGGGAGAAGAACGGCAAACCAGCGTTCTTTGTATTCAAGAGTACCGATTATCTCGAAAGAAACGTCCTGCCCGTTTTCGTCAACAAGTGTGACATAGTTTTCGTTTTCCTCCTCGGGGATATTGCCGTTATTAAGCTCGCTCATGGTAAACCTCCGTATCTTTAATTAAGTTGAGTTCAAACTTTTTTTATAGTAAGCCTACTTGGAAAGCAGACAAAAGGAACTGAATAAAAATTTTTCATAGCAAGGCGGAGGAGGAAAGCGTGCTGTCGCACGGTGACGACGACAACGCTGCTATGGGAAATTTTTATCAGTGAACTTGTTTGGTT
>JAGAQC010000068.1 GCA_017622925.1 Ruminococcus sp. | reverse complement strand
CTTTTTGAACCTTCAGGCGTTTGATTTTAAACGAGATTTTTCTCGTATTTCCGCTAATTGTTGTGTTGAAAAACGTTCAGATGGCATTAGAATGCAAATGTCTGTTTTTATGTTAGGTTAGTGCATATGGGGAGTCACCCCTGACCCCCTGCCAAAGGGGTGACCCCTTTGGAATCTCTGTTGTCGTGAATTAGACTGTGAAAATCCTCAAATCATCTCAACACTGTCAGTCTCCATGATTTTCACAGTCTAATTCACGAGAATGGACACCAAGAGTTACCTCTTTAACAGAAAGTAAAAGTCTGTATAAGTTTACTGTAAATATTAAAATTGATTCCCATGGGACTGCACATATCTGAAAGGAATAAAAAAATGATAACTCCGTATGAACGCAAGGTTTATTATTACGAAACAGACAAAATGGGAATAATGCACCATTCAAACTACATAAGAATATTTGAGGAGAGCCGTGTAGACTTTCTGGAAAAATCGGGAATGCCGTTTTCGGAGATAGAAGCGAGAGGAATACTCATGCCCGTGCTGTCGGTGGAATGCAGCTACAAACGTCCGCTGAGATTTGAGGACGCTTTCTCGGTCAGACTGACTATCACCAAATTCAACGGAGTGACCCTGTATGTCTCCTATACGGTCACCTCCAAACTCACGGGGGAGATTTGCGCCGAGGGGAAGTCCTCACACTGCTTTACGGACGAAAACCTGACCCCCATACGTATAAAAAAAGCGCACCCTGATATTTTCAAAATATTTTACGATTATATGAAAAATAATTCTTGATAAAACCCTTGTATTTTCTTGGAAACCATGTTATAATATACTTACAAATAATTATCGGTCGAAAAGCCGATCTGCGCAAAGGAGAATCAACATGGCTATTACAGAAGCAGTTGAAAACTATCTTGAAACTATATTGATCCTGTCAAAAGCACAGCCCGATGTTCACGCAATAGATATATGCTCGTATCTGGGATATTCCCGACCTACCGTGTCTATCATTCTCAAAAAAATGAAGGACGAGGGTCTTGTTTTCGTGAACAGCGATAACCACATCACATTGTCGGCTGAGGGAAAAGAGGTCGCCGAACGAATATACGACCGCCACAACACGCTGTCGGCTTTCTTCATTCTGCTCGGCGTTAAAAAAGATCAGGCTCTCGAGGACGCCTGCAAAATCGAACACGATCTCTCGGACGAAACATATTCCCTTCTCAAGCAGCACTATTTGAAGCTTGCCGAAGAAGCATGATCTCGGAGGAAAAATGGATAAATTTGATACCTTCCGCAGGGAAGCTCCCGAATTCGTATACAAAAATTTCACGATTGAGGAAACCGAAAACACCGTAGAAATAGGCTATTTTTTCGACATTACGGGACTTGCCGAGTTCCGCCCGAGCTGGAGCTTTCCAAAGCCCTCGGACGTCAGCGTGAAAAACGACCTTATCTTTGAACGACTTGCCTTTTCTCTGGGAATGGCGGAGGCTGTCAGCTACTGGAAAGCCGTCTGCTCTCCCCTCATGCGCGTTGAATGCGGCGAACTTTCCGCAGAACAGGTGAAATGGTGGAAGAAGCTCTATTTTTCGGGACTTGGCGAGTTTTTCTACGTCAACGGCATAAAAACCGATATTGACAGCTTCGTGAATATCGAAGCTTCGGGCAGGTTCGTAAATTCCGCCGAAGCCCAACGCCGTGAACCCAAAGGCTGCCTTGTTCCCATAGGCGGCGGCAAGGATTCGGCTCTTACCCTTGAAACGCTTGTCGGCGCAGGTATGGAATGCCGCTGTTACGCCATAAATAACCGAAATTCCACTATTGAAACGGTCAAGGCGGCAGGTCTGACCGCTGATTCGCTTATCACGGCAAAACGCAGGTTCGACCGCTCTCTTGTGGAGCTTAACAACCGCGGCTACCTCAACGGTCATACGCCGTTTTCGTCAATCGTGGCGTTTTCTGCGGAAATTACGGCGTATCTCAACGGCTTAAAGTACATCGTTCTCTCCAACGAGGACAGCGCAAACGAAAGCACCGTTGCAGGTCAGGCGGTCAATCACCAGTATTCAAAAAGCTTTGAATTTGAGCAGGATTTTCATAATTACGAGAAAACCTATCTCGGCACGAACGCTTATTATTTCAGCTTTCTCAGACCTCTTTCGGAGTTTCAGATAGCAAAAATGTTCGTCAGCCACAAGAAATATCTCCCCGTTTTCAGAAGCTGCAATTTAGGAAGCAAGGTCTCGCCCGATATATGGTGCGGAGAATGCCCGAAGTGCCTGTTTGTGAGCCTTATCCTTTCGCCCTTTCTCAGCAGGGAGGAGCTTTTTTCGATTTTCGGCAGGGATATGCTCGACGACCCCGCAATGGAAAATTATTTTCTCGAATTGACAGGTCAGTCGGAGCATAAGCCATTTGAATGCGTCGGAAGTATCGACGAGGTAAATTTGTCCGTTTCACTTGCGGTCAGAAATATGCTTGAAAGCGGTTCGGAACTCCCCTACCTTTTCAAAAAATACGTCGAACTCGGACTATATTGCCCTGAGACTATCGACGAAAGAAACAAGGCGTACTGCGCAGGTTGGAGCGAAAATAACCTGCTGCCCGAGGAGTTCAGAAACATATTAAAAAGCGAAATGGAGCGGTTGCTTTGAACATTGTAAAAAATAAATTCACCGAATATATACAAAAGTACACTGAGGGAAAGTCCGTCTGCATACTCGGATTCGGACGTGAGGGCAGGGCGACCTATGATATTTTAGCACGATATTGCTCGCCCTCAAAAACAGCGATAGCCGACCTGAACATCATCGACCGCGCCGCAAACGGGATTCCCGAAGATACGGAGCTTATCTGCGGCGAAAACTATCAGAAATGTCTGGACGATTACGACATGGTTTTCAAAAGTCCCGGTATCGTCCTCGAAAAACAGCCATCGGAGCTTAAATGCAAAATAACCTCGGAAACGCAGGTGTTTTTCGAGGTCTATCGGGAGCAGATAATCGGCATCACGGGAACAAAGGGAAAAAGTACCGTAAGCTCGCTTATCTATCACATATTGAAGGAAAGCGGCAAGGACTGCCGTCTTGCAGGAAATATCGGCATTCCCGTGTTCAATATCGCCGAAGAAATGACCGAAAACACGATAGTTGTATGCGAGCTTTCGTGCCACCAACTGGAGTATATGACGGTTTCCCCTGCCTGCGCGGTCTTTCTCAATCTCTTTGAGGAGCATCTTGACCACTACGGCACAATGGAGCGTTACCATAAAGCCAAAAAAAATATTTTCACTCATCAGGAGGACGGCGACTGTCTGCTGATAAACAGCTCTATCGCTCCAAAGCTTTCAAACGCCTTTATTCACACTATCTCAGCGGAGGACTCCAAAGCCGATATTTACGTCAGCAGCGGAATTGTCGATAATAACACCAACGGCGATACGTATATCATTCCCGTGGACAAAATAAAGCTTCTCGGCGTTCACAACCATTACAACATTGCGGCGGCGTATTTCATTACTGCGCCGTTTGTAGACCGTAAGCAGTTTGAAACGGCTCTTTGCAGCTTCGATCCGCTCGCCCACCGACTTGAATTTGTCGCCGAGGTAAAGGGTATACGCTGGTATGACGATTCAATTTCAACTGCCTGCGCGACTGCTATTGAAGCTCTTAAAAGCGTTCCGAACGCGGCTACTATCCTTATCGGCGGCATGGACAGAGGTATTGATTACACGCCCCTTGCCGACTATCTCCAAAAATCGGACGTCAACGTTATCTGCATGGAGGCTTCAGGCAAGCGTATTTTCGATATGTTCGAGCCGAGCGAAAAAATCCGCTATGTTCCGCATTTGGAGGACGCCGTTAAGCTTGCCGCCGAGATAACTCCCTGCGGTAAAAGCTGCGTTATGTCCCCTGCTTCGGCAAGCTACGGCATATTTAAAAATTTTGAGGAACGCGGCGACGTTTTTCAGTCCCTTGTCAAAGCTCTTGATTAAGGCAATCTCTAAAGGCAACCGTGGAGGAGCAGGAACAATGAAGATAAGATACAGTAAGAAATCGCTTAAATTCCTTGCAAAGCAAGAAAAATCGACTGTCAACCGAATAAGAACAGCTATTCAAAAATTAGCCGATACACCGTCCGAATGCGACATAAAGGAAATGCAGGGAACTAAAAAAGGTAAAATGCGAATGAGAGTTGGCTCTTTTCGCATAATATATTCGTATACGGAAGAAAACGGACTTGAAATATTGTTTATTGATGAAATAGGCAATCGTGGGGATATTTATAAATAATGGGAGGTATTTGTTATGAGCGCACAGGTACAGGAAATTACAGCAATGCTTGATATGCTGCCTGAACAGGAACAGAATTTAGCTGTAGAACTCTTAAAGCGTATCGTTCTTGCATGGGACAGCGATTATACCAAGCTAACACCAAAAGAAGCTGATGAGCTTGCAGAAGCTGAAAACAGTGGTTATATTGATTCGGACGAAATCGACTGGGATAATCTCGATAAATTGGAATTGGATTAAACGCAAGCTTCTCCCCTGTCAGTCGGACGGCATAATAGAATCCAAGGAGGAGCAGGAATGAAAATATACACAATAATAGGCGGCGTCAACGGTGTGGGAAAAAGCAGCTTGTCGGGGGTACTTTCGGCTGAAAGCAGCGATCTTGGAATTATAATAGATACCGATAAAATCACCTCTGAATTAAACGGAGACCGCATAAAGGGCGGTAAGCTCGCTATTGAGCGAATTGAGGATTGCCTGCGTAAAGGCGTGAATTTCACTCAGGAGACAACTCTCTCAGGGGTCCGCACACTTAAAACGATCCGTAAAGCCCGTGAACTCGACTATTTTATACGGCTCTACTATGTGGGAGTAAGCTCCTCCGACGAAAGTATCAAACGCATTAAGAACCGTGTGGAAAAGGGCGGTCACGATATTCCCTCCGCGGATGTAGAACGCAGATACAATAAACGATTTGAGGATCTGGCTAAGATCCTGCCCTATTGCAATGAGGTTCGTTTCTTCGATAATGAAAACGGATTTACCGAAAAAGCCGAATATAAAAACGGCTCTCTGATCATCAAAGGCGGCAAAACGCCTGAATGGATAAAAGAACTCGAAGAATATCTCTCAGCGCGTCGCTGAGCCAAAGCCGACCGTATTCTTATGAAAGTGATATACGTCCCCGTAGGCAGCGTGTCGCTGCACCCTGTGTCACGTTACCGCTCGCAAACTCGCTAATATTTTTAAACTCAAATTTTCTTCCGCGACTGTTGCAATTTCCCTAATGTAGGGACACGGCGTATCACTGAGCCAAAGCCGACCGTATTCTTATGAAAGGCATATGCTGATTTTTGCTTTATTTAACATCTTTTATAAATTGATATAAAAATAAGCCCCGAAGCAGTTATCAATATTGCTTCGGGGCTTAAACTTATTTCATCGAACCAAAGGAGCGTTTTTGTTACAAACGCAGACTATCGTTCCCCTTTTGATACTGAACGCCGAAATAAAACGCTATGACTGTTGTAAAAACGCTCTGGAACTGCTCGGCAGACAGCTCTCCTTTTAGCGCAAGTACGCCGAAAACTGCCGTCAGACTAAGCGTCACTATCGACTTTACGTCTATCAGCTTTTTCAGTTTTTCCCTCATTTAAACACCTCCCTGCAAATTTTTCGTCCGACGGCTCATCGCTCACGTTCGACCGCTTCAAGTCTGCGGATTATCTCGTCTATACGCTCGTTGATAAGCGGTATCCTTTCGGCGAAATTGTTGTGCTTATCGACCTTTTTTTCAAGCTGCTCAATTCGGTAATTCGTCAGCTTCGAGCTTACAAGTATTCCGCCGAGAGAGCCTGCCAAAGTCCCTATAAGCGAGATCAACGCCACTATTATCGTACTGCTTATTTTTCTCACCCCTTTCATATGCACTGTCCCCCACTTAAGTTGTGGATAGTGCTTTCATATAAGGGTCGGAACGGCGTTTTTTTCAACGTAAAACAGTTGATTATTAAAAAATTCTTTTGAAATTCTGCTTTATCGCCAAAAAACATCGCTGAATTTTGTTATATTTTCACAAATGTTTTTTAACCAAATTCTCATTTGTGTCCCTTAACTGATGAAAAAAACAAGTCCCGAAAAAACTCCGAGACTTGCTATTAATATCTTCAATCGGTTGATTTAGAATTATTATAAATTATTGCGGCGGCTTCAACGGAGCTGTTGAAGCAGTTCAGCCTGCCGCTTTATGCGCTGTTTAGCCTGACGGCGTAAATGCTGAGGAGCGAGTATCTCTATAACAGGACCAAAGCTCAGCAGACGTATCAGAAGTTCTGTTTCGTCCTGCCGATCGTACCACAGCTCGACAGTGTACTCCCCTGTTTCAAGATCGCGGACGGTGTGCTTTTCATATGAAGCAAATTCCAGCATAAACCGTTCAACGCCGTTCCTTGCGGTTGTAACTCTTATGACCGCAGGCGAACTGCATTTACGGCTTGAAAAGTAATCGTCGATCGACACGGGCGTTCTGAAGATCCTGCCTGTATCTGCGATGCTTGTAATACGTCCGATATTGATGATACCGCTGCTTTTTACCCTGTCATTCCGCAATAAATAGCAATATGCGCGAAATTTGCCGTTCTTGGGCGAATACTCCATTTTCAGCAGAACAAACTTTCCGTTCACACGCTTGCCGTGCCCCGAGACAAACTCTATGTACACTATCTTTCTGTGTTTGACCGCTTCAAGCGCAGTACGGAAATTTGTTATGTACTGCTCATTGAAAAAGTCGTCGCTGTCCGTAAAACGGTCTGTTATCCTGAACTGCTCTCTGCGGTAAAGCGGCGGCGTATCCGCAAGCCTTTTTTCCAGCGCGGAGAGGGTCTCATCGTCCATAAACAGCCTTATTCTCGGGTCTGAAAGCTTTGACTTCAACCACATTTTTTGCAATTTCGTAAGCGTCTTTACAGGCGCATTTTTTGTAATGCGTTTAAGATCACCGTCGGGAGTACGGCTGAAAAGTCCCCAGTCCTCGCCGTTGGGTATGAGCTTCCGTGGCAGGAACAACACTGAATCCCGAAAGCCCTCACGCCGAACAGTTTCACTCACCGTTTTTTCGTCAGTAACTTCGTTTTCGAGAAGTTTCGCCGCAATACGGAAATATGTACCGTATATTTCACTGAATATGTTCATCTTCGTCACCACCGTACATTATGTTCATTCTTGCAATATCGCTGTAAAACCGTTCCCGAACGCTGTCTGCGCCGCCCTCGATACGGACTATGCGCCCGATGAACGTCTTTGCCCAGTGCATAAGCTCATTGGGGTCGAAAACGTCCGCCGTAAGAGTGTAGAGATGCTCGTCGGACTTTTCAAGCGTGCAGCACCGCTTCTCACGCTCTAAACGGTCGAGGATATATTGCTCTTTTTCCTCGTCAACAAAAAAAGTTATCTTCATCGGAGTTACAGTCCCAAGCTCTCGGCGCATACCGAATGAAACGCCGAAACAGCGGGAAATATTGCGGTCAAATTTAGCTTTCAGAGCTTCATAATTCTCGCATATTTTGCCCTTTTTTACAGTTTTCATATAATCCAGACGAAACGCCGAGAACCTTTTCAATGTCGGAATATACGCCGCAAGATAACGCCGTCCCGTCTGCACCGACACAAGCAGTTTCATTGGAATTACCTGATTTTCTGTTTCGGGAACGCTGCCTTTCTTACGCTTTTTTTCCGAAAAAGTGCGGAACGAAACATAGCGTTCCTCGTCCATAGCTGACAGTATTTCGGGTAAAAGAATATCTTCAAGCGTGTGGATAATGTAGTTGTGCTTTATGAAAAACAGGTCGTTTTTAAGTCCGAGCATTTTTGATATGCTGTTGCCGACAATGCCGAATTGCTGAGTTTCCGAGAAGAATTTCAGCGCGTCGTCAAGTCCCTTGAAGTCTTGCAGAAAGCTGTCCGCATTATCGGAGATGAGGGAGTAATAAAGAGTTTTTCCCTGTTTTTCGGAAATAATTATTCCCTCGTCAACGTACTCCCTCAGCTTATTTCGTACAGTCTGCTCATCGAAAAGCTGTCCATAGTCGGTGTTTAAAACGTCAACGATCTCTTTAAGAGTACGGCTCTTACCGTCCTGCAAAATATCGGTAATAAGAAAGTGCAGGCGAATGTCGTTGTCCGTAAAGCTTTTGGAGTAATAGGCGTTATACAGCGGATTTTCGGGAATATGTCCGCTGTCAACGGAAATAGAAACGCTCCTGCCGCGTACTGAATCGTCATAGCGCATATAGTCGCCTATCCAGCTTTCAACACGGCGTTTTTCATCGCCGTATGTGCGGATACTCTTGCGGTCGAAGTCGCTGCGAACCTTACAGCCGTATATAAAGAAGTCCCTTACGTAGTCGCGGGTCTTGTCGAAATTCTTGATAAGCTCTGAAAATCCTGCCATATTATTCCACCCTTTCTACATTATATTTTAACAGAAAGCTTTCCCATTTGCAATACGTTTTGAGTGTGTGCAGAAAAATTTATATGATTTTTGGAAAAAACTGTGATATACTAAAGTCAAGCTAAAGGAAAGAAGTGAAGAAAATGTTCGTGCATTACGATAAAAATGAAAATATGCTCCCCATTAAGATCTGGCAGACCGACCTTGACGCAGTCGGTGAAAAATGTATACAACAGGCGGAGCATCTTGCGAAGCTCCCGTTCGCGCACAAATGGATAGCTCTCATGCCCGACACCCACGCAGGAAAGGGTATGCCCATAGGCGGAGTTATCGCCTGTGAAAATGTCGTCATTCCGAACGCCGTGGGAGTTGACATCGGCTGCGGAATGGCTTACGTCCAGACCAATATCCCCGTATCGCTTCTCCGTGAGACTATAACGGGAAGCGGAAGTCTTGTACAGACCATATGCGGCGATATTTTGAGGAATATCCCGACAGGATTTGCGCATTACAAGACGGCTCAGGCTTCCGAAGTCCTTGACCGCGCCAAGGCGGAGATGAGCCGCTACGAAGCCGACAAGGAACTTATCCCTCAGATAGAGGAGGGCTACTATCAGGCAGGTACTCTCGGCGGCGGAAATCACTTTATCGAACTCCAGCAGGACGACGAGGGCATGTGCGGTATAATGCTCCATTCGGGCAGCCGCCATTTCGGAAACATCGTCGGACAGTATTTTAATAAGATCGCTCACGAGCTGAACGACAGGTGGTTTTCACAAGTACCAAGCGAATGGAATCTGCCTTTCCTCCCCGTTGACACCGACGAGGGACAGAGATACCTTGCGTGGATGCAGCTCTGCATGGACTTCGCATATGAAAATCGCGCGATCATGCTCCGCAAGGTAAAAGAGCTGTTCGCTAAACACGTTGAGAAGCATACGGGCATAGTCCCCGAATTTTCGGGTGAGATAAATTGTCACCACAATTACGCTGCGTTGGAAAACCACTTCGGCAAGAACGTATGGGTCCACCGCAAGGGAGCTATCCGCGCTGCTGAGGGCGATATTGGAATTATCCCCGGAGCTATGGGAAGCTACAGCTATATAGTCCGCGGAAAGGGCTGTTCCGACAGCTTCATGTCCTCGTCCCACGGCGCAGGCAGAGCCTACTCACGTACAGCGGCTTTGGAAAAATTCTCCGTTGAATCCGTAATGGTGGACTTAAAGCAGCAGAACGTAGTTCTTGCAAAAAACAAGAAATCCGATGTTGCGGAGGAATCACGTTTCGCATACAAAGACATAAACGACGTCATGACTAATCAAAACGACCTCACCGAGCCTGTGAAAAGGCTGTTCACGGTCGGCGTTATAAAGGGTTAATGTAGTAACCCTATTTGAAAACCGAACAAGTTCACTGATAAAAATTCTCCATAGCTGCGTTGTCGTCGTCACCGTGCGACAGCACGCTTTCCTCCTCCGCCTTGCTATGAAAAATTTTTATTCAGTTCCTTTTGTCAGATTTTCAAGTAGGCTTACTATATTCGTCGCTTACAGCAACTATGTGCAGAGAACTGAAAATCCTCGTAGCAACTATCGGCGACGAGCTTTAAAGAATATTTTTCGTCACTTACAGCAAATTATGGCAGTTCGGTATTTGAACGGGTTCAACTCCCATTGTGACGAGTTTAAGGCACAAACAGCAATCATTTTTATCCTTTCACGATAAATAAGTGCCTTGTTAAGACGCGCACAGCAGAGGTCTGTATTTCATATGGTTGAAAAAGGCGTCTTGTATCACCAGAAAAAATTCGGCTCTCACAGCAATAATTGCATGAGGCACAGTATCCTCGCTTTAAGTGGGGGCTGTTAAAGACGAGCCGAGCGTTAATAAGTCAGCAACAGCATTCATTAGTGGTCTTACGCAGGTTCAAATCCTGCCCTGCGGAAACGTATGGTAAATGCTGACTTGAAAGTCGAAACACAATACCTCATGCTATACGGCTGTGACATGAAAGGAGAATTATCATGCTTAACTTTTTGAAGAAGGAATCTAATCTTACATACACCGAGAACGGCGATACCGCTTACCGTTCAACAGAATCTTACTGTCTCGATATGTTCTTCAAGGCAGGAGCTATGCGAAACTCCACAGCCGAGGAAATAGCTGACACAGTAACACGCGCTTATGCCGAAGACCCCGACAAGACTATGAAGATAGTCTTTTTTGCCCGTGACGCAAGGGGCGGTCTTGGCGAAAGACGGTTCTTCCGTATCGCTATGGCTGCGCTTGTTAAGACAGCTCCCGAGGCTGTTAAAAAGAATATCCCTCTGTTTGCCGAGTACGGCAGATTTGACGACCTGTGCGTACTTCTCGGAACTTCCCTTGAAAAGGAAGTGGTTGAGATGATTGACGCTCAGCTTCGCCTTGACAAGGCTGCTATGGCTACCGGCGAAAAGGCATCTCTCCTTGCAAAGTGGCTGCCCTCCGTAAATGCGTCCTCCAAGGCTACAAGAAATATGGGCAGACGTATAGCCGCCCTGCTGGGTATGTCCGAGCCTGAGTACCGCAGAACTCTCTCCGCGCTCCGCAGATATACCGACATAATCGAAAACCGCCTGCGTGAGCGTGACTACTCGTTTAATTATGAGACACAGCCCTCATGCGCTATGTTCAAGTACCGCAATGCGTTTATCCGAAACGATAACGAGCGTTACACAGCCTACCTGAACAAGGTTCACAGCGGAGAGGCAAAGCTCCACGCCGACCGCCTGTTCCCCTACGACATTGTTCGCGCGGCTATCGAGGGTAATATTTCCCCCGAAGAAAAGCTGTCCCTTGACGCTGCATGGAAGTCCCTGCCCGATCTGTCCGCCGCAAAGTCTGAGAACGCCATTGCTGTCATTGACGGCTCAGGCTCAATGACTTGGGGTATGGGTATACGTCCCATTGACGCGGCGCTGTCACTGGGAATCTACTTCGCTGAGCATAACACAGGCGCATTTGCAAACCACTTCATCACTTTCTCTGAAACTCCCCAACTGGTGGAGATAAAGGGCAGAGACATTGTTGAAAAGTCCCGATACTGCCGCACCTTTGACGAGGTAGCAAACACCGATCTGGAGGCGGTTTTCAAACTGATACTCAAGACTGCTATAAAGAACCATGTTCCTCAATCGGAGCTGCCTGCAAAGCTCTACATAATTTCCGATATGCAGTTCGACTGGTGCGTAACAGGCGGAAACAACGACGTTCTGTTCCGTAAGATGAAAAAGCTCTACAGTCAGCACAAATATAAGCTCCCCGAGGTGATCTTCTGGAACGTCAACAGCCGCTGCGACGCAATGCCCGTGACTCGCTCCGAGACTGGTGCGGCGTTGGTGTCCGGCTACTCCCCTGCTGTATTCGATATGGTCATGGGCGGCGAATGCTCCCCCGAGACCGTCATGGACAAGACGCTTTCCTCGGAAAGATACGCCCACATCACTGCGGCATAAGAGCCTGTTCAGAATCTCGGCGTGTGCGGATTTTCGAGCATAATTTTGTCGAGTGCAAGGCGAAAAAGTGAAAGCATACTGTCGTATGGTGAGCTTTTTCAACGCAGTAATCGGCATAATTTGCCGAAAAGACGTGCGCGAGGAGATTCTGAACAGGCTCTAAGCAAACCTCTTGATCCCGATAGACTTTACCTATCGGAATCAAGAGATTTTTTTATCTGAAATATTCGTTTATTATGCTGTCGGCATAGGACAAAAAATAAACTCTGTGATATAATGATCACAGAGCTTATTTTATTAAAGTTCATCAATATTGTTTATAACCACTCTTGCAAAACGGATAAACTTGTCTTTCTGCTTTGGGTCAAGAGAATTAAGCTCGGTCTCGAGAGAGTTCAGAACTCTGTCCTGCTCCTGTATTTCGTCCATAAGCAGGTAATCTATGCTGACGTTGAGAACGTGGGAGATCTTAACGGCTGTTTCCAGCGACAGACTTTTCGAGCCTCTTTCTATATGAGCTATATATCCAACGGAAAGATTGCATTTCTCCGCAAGCTTTTCCTGCGTAAGTCTAAGCTTGTTTCGCTTTTCCTTTATCTTCTGCCCTACAAGAACATAATCAACATTTTGCATTTGTACTCACCTCTATTCTATTGTACAATATTACCAAAAATGTTCGCAATATTCTGTAGGACATAAATATTGACTTTTAGGACAAGTTGTGGTATAATCAATTTATCAAATGAAAACGGAGGTAACTCATATGAAAAAATGTCCAAGCTGCGGAAAAGACCTTGATGATATGGCTGCGATCTGCGTTGGCTGCGGTCACGCATTCAGCGATATTAAGCCGAACGACAGAAAAGCTAATGCAGGCGAGATCATTATCGCCATTCTTTTCCCGATAATAGGAGCTATCCTGTACTACGTCTACAAAAAAGATAAGCCTACTGCCGCAAAAACACTGAATCTGGTATCTGTTATCGCATTTCTTGCGTACATATTACTCCCGATCTTAGGCGGAATTATTTTAGGCGTAATATCGGCGTAAATCATCTATAAAAAGGAGAATTTTTATGAAAAAAGCTTTAGCGTTAATCGCTTCATGCGTTATTACTATGGGAACATTCGTGGGCTGCGGCACGTCCCAAGAGGACCTTAATTATTCCGCTAAAAATATTTGCAACGCTTTTAACTCCGCACTTTCAGATGCCGATGAAAAAGGCTATGACATAGGACAAGCAGGCTATATAGCGTCTGACGGAAGTCATACGTTTCTTGAAAACAACGCCGAAGCATATGATTTTATCATATCTGATGCGCAGGGCTTCTGTGAAGATATGAGTAAATTTTCATATGTTGTATATATTGAAAGCGGCACTGCAACTAAAGCTTATGTTGCCGATAGTATGGACAGCGATAAAATAGGCACTTACCCCGCTGATCTTGATGCAAGCGGCACACTGGAAGACATAAAAAATAATATTCCTGAGATTGTTGAAGAACCTACAACAGAAGAACCGGCTGACGAAGATTCAAATTCCGATATTTCAGATACGGTTGAGGAATCTGTATCAAATGAGCCGACTGCCGAAGAAACAACAAAGAAAACTTCTTCAACAAATAAAACCTTTGATTTTACAGCCGAAGAATTCGTAGAAGAATACAATGCAAACGTTCCAATTGTTTTTGGCAGTGATGCAATGACTCTTTCACCAACCGAAAGTACCGCTGAGGATACCAAAGATACAAAATACTTTTCTTACCGTTCAGACGGACTGGTAATAACTTTAACGTGTAATACTGATGAATACGTTGAAAATATTATGGTAGGTTCTAATGTTTCAATCACATCTCAAAATGATACTAACACTGTTCTGGCAATTTTTGAAATGGTATTAAGTCCTTACATTGTGATCAACAAAGGCAGCAAATTAACTGACATTTTGTCGTTCATTTCGACCACAGAGCCGTCAGAAAATTCATCTACTGATAGTGTTATGTATGATGGTGATGATGGTAAAGCTAAATATACTATTGGATCCTCAGACCTCATTGGCACAATGGTTGTTATATTCCCTAAGTAATAGTAATTGATCGATAACTCATCACGCCAGATAGAAAAAAGAGGAAACTAAATAATTTATAATCGCCGCATTTATAAAATGCGGTGTTTTTTTTCTTGCATTCTCCCCCAAAATGCTGTATAATAGTATTGGTGATAAACATGGAAACAAAAAAATGCCCCAAATGCGGAGCGGAGATACCCGTTGAAATGAGCTTCTGTCTGCACTGTATGGAACGTACAGACGGCGTGCTTGAAATAAGAAAAAAAGTTGTGCCAAGCCGAAAATACATAATAACCGTCATGATAGCATTTGCGATCATGACGGCGATCATAGTTCTTCTTATTTTGTCTATCAACAGAAAAAACAATACCGAAAGTTCCGATACTGCGGTAAATACCGAAGCTGCCGAAACATCTGCGGACAGCGCATATAACACCTCCGACGAGGAAAACGCTGTATCTGCCGAACCCACGGGATATGTCAGCACGGCGGCTGAACCTCCGACCACATCTAAAAAAGCGGAAACTGATTCTGTTTCCGCAAATACTCCGACAAATAAAAAAGATACCGTTCAAAACCACGAATCAGCGGAGGAATCCCACGAATCGGAAGAACCGCGCGAAGATGCTCCGCCCGAAAGCGAACAGTCCGAGGAGCAGTCTCCTGTTCCGCAGGAAACAACGGTCAACGAACCTGCTGCGGAACAAACGTCGGAAGAAAATATAGTTGCAGTCGATTTTCAAGAGGTTTTCACACAGCGGCTCAATAGCTGGGGAGCTTCCCACGTTCTGACCGATACGCTTTCTTTCAGCGAAAACGGCTGCACATTCACATCAAATGTCGGAACTGACGAGGTGAACTGCGCTGTGACTGCAAATTCCGATATGACCGACTTTACGCTGACTATCGAGCCGACGTCTGAATACACAAATTATTCAACGTCAATATATATCCCCGATATTGTTAATGAAATTACATATTTTGTTCTGGACTACAGAATGAGCAGCAGTATGCGGACAGATATTGCTCTTATGTTTGAAAACTTTGAATCGGAGGGCAGCTTTGCCGAAAATGAGCTGAACTGCAATATTTCAACTCAGGCGCATAACAACGGCAGCTACCCTGTTACCGTGAACTGCTGCGTCAATTAACCGAGAGTAGCCTCGTCGGAATTATAAAGCAGCTCGTTTGCTTCAACAACGGAAAGTCCCCTGCCAAGCGAGAATAAAATTATACTGTCACGCTTGTGCTTTGCATAAAGAAACGGCAGTCCGCAGCTTTTCAACATCTGCTGAGTTTCAGCGACATTCAATCCCATACCGAAAGCAAGGCATATCAGCTTATCACGGTTGGGATTGATTTTCGTCCCCGAAAACACCTGATACGCATAAATTTCGCTTAGCTCGGACTTTTTTATAACATCTGATTTTTTCAGATTTTTTTCGGTCAGCAGCTTATTAAGATACGCCGAAATAGAAATGTCAATGAAATTATTCTCGTTGCCGTTCAGAAAATCATTGATGTTGTCGGCAGTTGAAAGCTCCTTTAGCAGATCGTCTGTTTTTTTCATAATAAAAGCTCCTCATTTTTTATGTTTTCTTTAATTGTAACATATAATCAGGAAAATTGCAACGGTCGCGGAAGTAAATTTTGATAAACATTTTTTTGGACGCGAACTTGTCGGCGGCGACTCGCCGCTTATAACATACTTTAAGGAGATTTGCAATGAAAAATCATTTTAACGAGATATTGAAAAGCGAATTTCAATTTGTAAAGCTTATCCACAAAAGCGACAAGGCAGAATGCGTTCTGTATCGTCATAAAAAACTGAATAAAAGCATCGTTGTACACAAGCTGAATAACGCTCATGTTGACGTTTATTCTGTTCTGAAACGTATCAGGCATGATAATATAGCAGAGGTCTACGACGCTTTTGAGATCGACGGTAAAACGGTCGTTGTCGAAGAATACATAAACGGTATCACGCTTTCGGAGCTTACCGATACAATGTCGCCGCTTGGTGTAAAACGCATCATAATTCAGCTTTGCAGCGGACTTTCTGCCCTGCATTCTCTCGGAATCGTTCATCGGGATATTACGCTGAACAACATAATGCTCACCGACAGCGGTACTGTTAAAATTATTGATTTTGACATAGCAAAGCTTTACACCGCCGCAGACACCGTTGACAGCGATACTATGGGTACTGTCGGTTTCGCTCCCTTTGAACAGCTCGGACTCAATAAAACCGACGAGCGTTCCGATATATTCGCTGTGGGAGTTGTCGCAAATCTTCTCCTTACAGGAAAACACCCCTCTGTGCATATGTTCACAAAGGGACGTTTGGGTAAAATTATCAGAACTTGTACAAGTATTGACCCTCGTGAGAGATTTTCTTCGGCTGATGAGATTTTAGAAAATCTTTAAAATTTTTCTGTAATATCCGTTATTATGCTTTCAGCATAGGACAAAAAAGCAGCTCTGTGATATAATAATTACAGATACAAGAACATAATCAACATTTTGTATTTGTACTCACATCTGTTCTATTGTGCAATATTACCAAAAATGTCCGCAATATTCTGTAGGACATAAATATTGACTTTCGAGACAAGATGTGGTATAATCAATATATCAAATTAAATGTGCAGTTAATATGCACGAAAAAGGAGGATTTCGTAATGAACAAAATATTGACAGCAGCAACAACATTTGTTTTGGCGGCACAGTCCATAGCTGCCGTTCCGACTGCAAATTTCAACAATACCTTTAACAATACCAAAACAAGCTACCCTGACTTTATCTATTCAGATTCAGAACTGGAAAGCGCTGAAGTAAAGCCTAAGCTTACTGCAAGTAAAATTGTTATTAAGGAATCTGAAAAGCAAAATGTCCAGACTGTAGAGATAAGCGTCGAGGGCGCTGATCGAAAATACTGCTACGCAGATTTTCGCGTATACTATGATGAGAGATTGACGACTGCGGAGGATAGGTTCGGAAATCCATCAGCAGAATGCCAGCAAAGGCTGTTGACTCCGAGTGTATATACCGGAGAGACAGATGACGGAACGCCATTCTTAGTACTTTCTACAACCAGTTCGGAGGATAATGGCAGAGACGGCTTGCTGTGGACTATTGATTTTGTACTTCCCGATGATGCAAAGGCAGGAGATGTTTATCCTATTGATATCTCTTATTATGACCTTACTTCCCAGTTTGAAAACTACGCTAAGGATTACCAAAGCAAGCTCATGAACGCCTATGTATTTACTAAGGGTATATACAGCGAAATTAATCCCTACGAGGGCGATGAATATCTGCCGAATGGTTCAGCCTGTGACGGTTATATAGCTGTTGAGGCTGCTCCTGAAACAACAACGACAACAACTGCAACGACTACAACAACCTCAACAACAACTACTACTACCACGACCACAACTACTACATCTACAACTACTTCTACAACTACTTCGACAACCACACGTAAAGCAACCACAGCTAAAGCCACAACTTCAATAGGTGTATATAATTCAGTTCTCCAATATGCTCAATATGACACCCATGTTACAATAATCGGAAGTGATAAAACCTTTGACGGCGATATTGTTATTCCCGAAGAGATCAACGGATTACCTGTTACAGAAGTAGGCAGTTATGCCTTTTCAAATAGTTATAAACTAAAATCTGTAACTTTCTCTGACAATATAACTAAAATAGGTGATTATGCTTTTCGTTCTTGTGCTCAATTGACAGAAATCACTTTACCGAAAAATGTTGTTAAAATTGGAAAAGAAGCATTTTATTCCTCAACAGGTAGAAAAACAGAATCAGGAAAATCCGAAGTGGGATTGAATAGTATAAAAATACTAAATCCCAATTGTGAATTTTATCCTGATTGGAATATTGTAAACAAAGATACAATGATCTATGGCTATCCCGACTCTACTGCCGAGACATATGCTACAAGCTACGGCTACAGCTTTACTGCCCTTGAAGGTACTCCGCCGCCGCCCGTAACTACAGCAGTAGTTCCCATAGTCACAACTACAACGTCAACGACCACAGCCGCAGTTCCGCCGACAACAACAACGCCTGCTGCCGAAGGACGTGTATTCGGAGATATAGACGGCGATAACTGTGTTGACGCTTCTGACGCTTCATTCATTCTCGCCTACTACAGCTATGTTTCAACAGGCGGAACAGATTCCCTTGAAGAATTTATGACAAAAACCAATTAGTATTTCCTACTACCTTTCGCAGAGAGCAGTTATATTTGCTGCTTTCTGCGATTTTTCTTGCATTCTCCCCAAAAATGCCCTAAATATTACATATTCGCAAGTAACAAAATTCTCCTTTTATGAATAATATAAATTGCAGGTATTCCCTGCTATCCTCGAAAGGAGATGTTCTTTATGAACCTTAATATGTTCGATAATATAGACGGACTTGTTCTCCGAGAACGGGAGAACAATCTGCGGCGTCCCACGGACAGCCGTCCCGAATATAACGGCGAAATGTCACCGTTCCCCGCTTCAACTCCGCTCGCTATGGCGTATGTGCCGTTCCAGAGCTGGGGCGACACTATGTCCCCCGAGGAGGCTCTCGACTGCGGCACGCTCTTTTCAGACCTCGTTTTCCCCTTCCAAGAAGGAGGTGCGAGACGATGAATCCTCAATCTCTCCTCATGAAAAAAATCATGCAGTACGACTTTACCCTCAAAGAGCTTAACCTATACCTCGATACCCACCCCAATTGCAGACGCGCTCTCGCTATGTTTCAGAAATTCAGAAAACTTCGCGAGGACGCTGTCAGAGAGTACAACGAAAAGTTCGGCCCCATTACTCCCGAGCAGAATATCAACGCTCAACGCTGGCAATGGGTCGATGCTCCGTTCCCATGGGAGGTGTGATCTATGTGGCAATATGAAAAAAAACTCCAATATCCAGTCAAAATCAAAACGCCCAACGCTAAGCTCGCTAAGGTTATTATTTCTCAGCTCGGCGGTCCCGACGGCGAACTCTCCGCTTCCCTGAGATACCTGAATCAGCGCTATGTCATGCCTTATTCCGAGGTCAAGGGACTGCTTACCGATATAGGTATATCGGTTTCAAAATTGCTCACTTAAATTATTATGTATTGATATATCTGCACGTCGTCTGCATTACGTATTTTTTGTTATGTTGCTGATCGTCTGAAATCAAATGATGATAATATGAGTTACTATTTTGTCTGAGATTTACTTCCATAATTTACATCTTGCGCTCATTTTTATATCGTTGTATGCTTATTTTATAAAGCACTAAGGAGCGATATAAAATGAGCTATTTTTTGGGAAGTGAAAAATCGAGATTCGTTAATGGTGAACATCAGGACAGTAAGACATTTGATGATTGCGTTGAAAATATAATAAGTGAACTCAATAAATATGATAATAGCGTTAATAGTTACGATCTTAAATGTGAGTATATAAAAAACGAGTTAGGTAAATTACCAAGAAAGCCTGATGGTGAAATAGCAACTATTCCACAATATATAAGGCTGGGGATATACTATATAGCTTATACGGAATACATCAAAAGTCTAAATAATGATGATAATACTTTTCGACAGGATGATTTATTAAAAAAGTTGAATTTATCTAAGAATATGTTTCAGAAGTGGAATTTATATCCTCAAAAAGATGCAGCCTTATATGGCAAGAGAATCTTTAACCCCTCGTTAGTAAGAAAAGGTGCAAAGAGAGTAAAATTGTGTCGTTTGATTCGGCTGCTGCTTACTTCGCAGGAGGCTGAATACTTCGCAGATGTTTTTGGTGGCATGGGTATTGTTACATCCAATGTTATCAGTTACTTTAAACGTCCATCTTTTTTTAATGAACTTGATAGCGTAATATTCAATATGCTGCATTATATTCAAGTTGATAAAAAGGCATTGTTGAAAAGATGTCGTGGAATATTTGAAGATATTTCCAAATTTAAAGACGAGGATAATCCAATGTGGTACTATGGTGAAGAACGTCATGATAAAAATGTCTTCAGTTTTATCAATGAAGATTTTCTTCCGCCGTTATATGGCATTTATCAAGGGGCATACAAAAATGTTATTCCGGACAAATACTCAGAAAGTACTCAAAACACATTTTACCATTGGTTAGAGCGATTAGAAAATGAGAATATTTCAGATGAAAAGAAAATAGAGCAGGAGCTTTTGATCGCTGCATATACATATTTTGTTTTTAGCTTTAAAATTAATAGGGGTGTCAGCAAAGCCGATATATCAGGTGTAAACGAATTTAAATTTTGTCTTTTTTTGGAAAAGTTAAAGTGTGATGTTAGTGACTGGTATTCTCATCAATATATAAAACGAAAGTTTGAGGATATAACTATTTCATACGACAGGAAAACAAGCGAATCTGAAATATACAGATGGAGTGACTCTTTAAAAGACATTGAAATGACAAAGAAAGATTATCGTGATTTTTACGATTATGTTTCAAGTAAAGTTGACATTGAAAAAATAATATGGTATTTCGATCCACCGTATTTCTTGACCGCCCAGTATAAAAATACTTTCTCCGACGAGCAGCACGTTGATTTAATAAATATTCTGAAAGAAATATCAGCCAAAGGGGGGCAAATGGGTATTTTCCTGTAAAGATGAAATAACGAATAAAAGTGAAACCAAGATTGAATCCAAGAGTAAATCCAAGAAAGTCTCAGAATATCGCAAGGGTAAAGACAAAAAGGGTGCAATTATTATGTCTTTTGAAGAATATCTTCGGGGTTTTTCAGATGATGTTACATTTGAAATAGATAGTAATAATACATACTATCTAAGGTATCGAAAGGAACGTGTGAAGAACCACAATCTTTATGTATACAAACTTGAAGATGAAAAAAATGCTGAGATTCTTATAACAAATTTTGATTTTCCAGAATCAGTGGTTTCGCTCCTGAATAGTTCGCTTTCAAAAAGTAATAAGATACCGAAATTTATCAAGGAAGATTTTCATAAACACTTTCATGCAAAATTTGCAAAAGTAAAAATAGAAAAATAGATTGTCAGATCATGATTGGGGGATTGACAAATAGTTTGAATCAAAGATTTAATCTGTAAATCCCTCATTTGTTTGATTATATTACTTAATAATTGGGTGATTGACGAATAGTTAAAATTGCAGTTTCGAGCTGCAATTTTTTTATTAGTTTGATTGTTTTACTTAATAATTGGGTGATTGACAGATAGTTCAAATCTAAGACCAAACTCAAAAACAACTTTAACAATTTGTTATTTCATTTCATAAATAAGATGATAATTGGGGGATTGACAAATAGTTTGAATCAAAGATTCAATCTGCAATCCCCTCATTTGTTTTATTATTCAACTTAATAATTGGGTGATTGACAGATAGTTCAAATCTAAGACCGAACCCACAAACAGCTCCTATAATTTGTTATTTCATTTAAGGAATAAGATGATAATTGGGGGATTGAACAAAACTTAAAAAGCGTCCGAAGCATACTTTCATCAGCGTTATATATGCGGTAAATCGGCTTAATTTCTTGATCTGTTGCTGGATTTATGGCGGATATACAGCGGATTTATCTTTTTCTTAATGAGTTGTAACGTTTATCTGTTCAGATACGGTTTTATTGGTTATGTAAATCTAAGATATTTTTCTGATTAAGTTTTTGTTTGAGTTTTAGTATCAGTAATAGAGAACAGTATATAAGAAGAAGCTAATAAACTGACCTTTACTTCTAATTAAGTTTTGCATCAAGATTATTCATCATTAATAGAACAATAAATGAATGGACGAGAGGGAAAAGGTCAAGGATTGAAGTAGGATAGGTTATGCAATCTTCTATGTTAATAGTGCCATAAGCAAAGCACATTGATTCGAGCAGTCGTTTCAATGTGCTTTTGCTGTTTATAATTGCAGGAGTTCAGGGTGTGAGTTTAGCAAGACCTTGCAGATACGCATGGAATAATTTCTTATCAGACTTGCAGAGCGTCCGGTATATTCCGATGATCTCACGTTCGTCTGATGTGAGCATATCTTCGGTCTGGAGAATAGGGGTAGTTGTCTCAAAGAATTCTGATAAGGTTATCTGAAAGCCGTTACATATCTTTTCAAGAGTGAGAACACTGGGTATAGTTCTCCTGACAAAGATGTTGTTCAGTGACGAGTAGGCGATATCTGACTCCTTAGCCAACCTGTATATTGTCCAGTTGCGCTCTTTTAGCAGTTCATTCATTCTATTTATAACATAGTTTTCCATACGCTTTTTAGTTCCTTTCTGAGTACTCCACTTTAATTGTAGCCTAAATTGCGCAAGATTTATAGATGAAATTTTGAGTTATATTATTTTAGTATCAAATATAGAAATACATTGTGCGAGAGCATAGAAACATTCATGAGTTTGTTTGTATATATAGCGGACGATTCATGTTTAATATTCAGACAGGCATCAGTATAGATGATATGGGTAGTTGATAAGTCACATTATAGCATTCAGTGATGAGATAATTCTTTTTTCATGTTAAATGTTCAGACAACACACATCATAGCAGATATAAAAGTTGATATGTCACCGCTTGCATTTTTGTGGTGAGATAAATTATTCAATCCGAGTTTAGAATTCAAATAAGCATTCAATCATAAAAAAGACAATGGTAGCTGATGTGTCACCGCTTACATTTTGGCAGTGAGGTGATTGATTCAATCCAAGTTTACGATTCAGACATTCATTTAAGCATAGCAGACAAGGATAGTTGCTAAGTCAATGTATATAATTCCAGTGAGAAGATGATAATTCAATCCGAGTTTGTGATTCAGATAAGCACACAGTATAGCATAGAGCATAGCAGACAAGGTGAGTTGATAAGTCAATGTACATGATGCCAATGATAAGGTGATGATTCAATCCAATTTAAAATTCAGATAAGCATTCAGCATAGCAGACAAGGGTAGTTGATAAGTAAATGTACATGATTCCAGTGAGAAGATGATAATTCAATCCGAGTTTGAGAT
>JAGAQC010000067.1 GCA_017622925.1 Ruminococcus sp. | reverse complement strand
AAGCCTACTTGGAAAGCAGACAAAAGGAACTGAATAAAAATTTTTCATAGCAAGGCGGAGGAGGAAAGCGTGCTGTCGCACGGTGACGACGACAACGCTGCTATGGGAAATTTTTATCAGTGAACTTGTTTGGTTTTCAAGCAGGGTTACTATAATATATGCTTTTCATAAATATTGTCAGACGCTTCGATAATTTCAGGCTTCTTTCTGAATTCCTTTTTCAGAATATCAAAATTCGGACTTCTGACTGCGATATTGTGGCAATCGCTGCCGAAAACGTACCTGACACCGTTTTTTATGAGCTTTGCAGCAAATTTTTTCTCCCTGAATCCTGCAAAAGCTTCATTGTTTATCTGAAATATCGCTTTCATTCGAAGCACTGCTTCCATTTCCTCTTTGCTGAAGATCGAGACATATCGGTGCAAATGAGCTATTATGGGAACAAGTCTGAATTCGCAGGCGATATTATGCACTTCCTCCGGCATCCAGTCTTTAAACCCCGTATATGGAAATTCCAGAAGAATAAGATCAGTTCCCTCGACAGCAAGCTTTTCAATGCCGTCAAGCTCCGAAATTCCCTTTTCGATAGAAATTTCCGCCCCAAGGAAAACATTTGTCAGATCGACTTCCGAGCCGATCAGTTTTTTATATGAATTATCTCTTTTTTTCAAGAAATTATCTACACTTTTTTCTCGGTGGGCGTAAAAGTGGGGTGTTGCAATGATTCGTTCAACTCCCTGCTGCCTTTGAAGACCGAGCATTTTAACAGACATTTCCGTATTTTCCGAGCCGTCATCAATTCCCGGAAGTATATGGCAATGATAGTCTGTCAGCATTTACCATTACTCCTTTTCCGTATCTTTTTCGTCATCGCTTGATTCGGCAGATTCTTCCATTTCTGCCTTTTCCTTTTCAGCATCATAGTCGCTTACTATTGAGGCGTAGCCGTATCCCGATTTATAGGCGTACTTATCATGGTACTTGTAGCTGTGGGCAGAGCCGTTTTTCTTTGTTATGTCATTAAGCACAAAGCCCATGATATTCGTATCTGAAAGCTCTGTATTCTTCATGGATTCGGTTACTTCGTCAAATGTCGTTACGCCGTATCTCAGCACGAGAATTACTCCTGCAATATATTTGTTCAAGCCGAGGGTATCGCTTACGACATTTATCGGGGGGGTATCTATTATGATGTAGTCGTACTTTTCGCTGACTTCTTCAAGAAGCTTTTCAGTCTGCGCGGAGGCAAGAAGCTCCGAGGGATTAGGCGGCTTCGGACCTGATGTGATTATATCGAGATTATCGAGAGAAGTTTTCTGTATACAATCCTCGATCTTTTTCATTTTTCCGAGTATGTTTGACAAACCGTTTTTATTGTTTACTTCAAATGTTTTATGCTGTACGGGACGTCTGAGATCTCCGTCTATAAGAAGTACCTTGCTGTCTGTCTGCGCAAGAGCTATAGCGAGGTTTGCGGCTGTGGTGGACTTACCCTCGCCGGGCATCGAGCTTGATACCGCTATTATTTTTTTATCTGATGTGGAAAGAGAAAACGTCAGATTTGTACGTATTGCCTTGTAGCTTTCGGTTATATAAAAGGGGACATCGTCATTTAACAAAGTATTGCGGGGATAATCTTCACAAGAAACGTTCTTTTTTCTTCTTTTGTGTTTTCTGTCATGGGAGAAAAACTGGACTTCGCCTAAAATAGGCTTATCGAATCTGTTGGAGAGTTCATCATTGTCTTTGACTGTATTATCGAAAAAGTCAATAAGGAATATAACAGCTACTGCAAGAACGATGCCGAGAAGAAGTCCGATAGCAGTATTTTTCATTATATTAGGTGAAACAGGATTTGGATTCACATCGGCTGAACCGATTTCCTCAACAGAACCTGCTCCAACGACTCTGATAAGAAATTCGGGAGCTATATCTGCCAAAAGATTGCATATATCGGCTGAAAGCTCAGGCGATTTTGTTGTAGCCGTAATTTTTATTACCTCGGTTTCTTCGACAGCGTTCATAACGATACAGTCAAGGAGCTGTGAAGCGGAAATAGTCATTGAACCGCTGTTATTTTCTTTTACATTGAAATACTTGGAAATTTCCGTGATACCGTATTTTTTGATAAGAGCGGAGGAAAGCTCGTTCATAACAGCGTCGTCACGCATGACAACAATATAAGTTGACGCAAGGTTTCTTGCCGTATTGATGTCATAAGAGTTGATATTCGGAGCCATATTCTGCTTTTCGGTACTTTTGACAAACAGCGAGGTGTACGATTGGTATTGCAGAGGCATCATAAACTTAGACACGCCGAAAGCTGCCGCCGCACCTATAACAGCTGCCAGTATTACGAGCCATATTTTGGAAATTATCAGCTCAAGCAATTTTTTTATTGAGACCGTTTCATTCATTTAAATAATCCCTTTCATTGAATAGTATAGTTCACTTTCAAATTATATCACAGTCTTTAAAAAAAGTCAATAGTGAACAAAAAAACCATATATTTTTCGTCAATATATATAAACTGAATGTATAACATTTTACATAATTATACAAGAAATCGTTCTCACAGGCTTTAAATAGGAGTTTAAAGCCGTATGAGAACAATTTTATAATTTTTTTAATAATTACGCTTATTTAACAAGCTTTCTCATTGCAATGAGGTCAAAGGTATCGAATACGCCGTCCTTGCAGAGATCGCCGGCTTCCCAATCGGTAAGCTCGCTGCTGCTTCCGAGGAGGAACTTCTCCGCCATAACGAGGTCTGCCACAGAAAATTTTCCGTCTGCATTGACATCTCCGATGATTTTTTCGGGAATTTTTGCAGGTTCGATAACGAATTTCTGACCGTCGCCGCCCCAGAAATTCCATTGGCAGATATTAGCGCCGTCCTCGGAGCTTATTTCATAAACATCAAGGCATGATCTACCGTCCGAAACAGCAGAAAGAACCGAATACGACCCGTCCTCGTTACATTGTATAGAGAACTTCTGCGCGGCAACTCCCGTATATGCGGAAACAGAGATATTATTTCCGTCATCGCCGTTTTCGTTTTCAACCGTAAGGGCATTTCCGTTTTGATCGGTAATCGAGTATGTACCGTCCCCGAGGTTTTTAAATGTCCATATATCGGCGCGGCTGTCCTGAATAACATTGCCGTCCGACACAGAAACATATTTGCTTGAATTTACGTTGCGGAGCGTGTATGTACCGTCGTTTACCGCAGGATAAACTGGAGCGATCTTCCAAAGCTGACAATCTCCGCCCCAGTAGTTCCACTGATTGACATTTCCGCCGTTTTTGACGCTCCATTCATATACGTCAAGTCCGGCAGTATCATCGGAACACTTTGAAACAATGCCGTAGTATGAACCGTTTTTGATAAGCTTGAACTGCTGATTGTCTGCTCCCGAATACTTTTTCAGCAGGATATTAAGTCCGTCATCAGAACCGTTTCCGTCAACAGTAATAGCCATTGATTCGTCCGACATAAGAGCTATCTTGCAGTAGCCGTTTCCGAGGTCTGTGATTCGCCATTCGTGATGAGGACCAACGTTTTTCTCCCATTGCTGAACGTTCGTTCCGTCGGCTGTAAGTCCGTTTTCAACTTCAAGAAGAAGTCCGCTGTTTTTGTTGGATATAAAGTATGATACGCCGCTGAGAAGCTCCGTATCGCCGATATTCTTCACGCTGCTGCCGTCCGATACGGAGTCGGAGTTATAAACAAGGCGGCTGTCGGCGTTTGTATGGTCGGCAAGTCCGTCACGGTCTGTTCCCGTATACTCCTTTGTCTGAACGCCCCAGACCGTTTGGTTGTTGCTGCCGACTGCGGTAAAAGACATGACTTTCTTTTCCTTGCCCGTTTCGTCCTGAGCGGCAAGGAAAACGCCGTCATACCGCTGTCCGCCTATCACAAAGCTTGCCTGCGCCGAATCCTCTGACTGCTCCCATGTACCTGATGCATCTCCGCTGACAGTGCCGTCCTCATTCAGCTTGATATTGACGTAGTTGTGAATGGTCTTGCTTGTATCGCTGCCGTGGTTGATAAATTCGTAATCGCCGACAATATCGGTAACGTTATAGCCGCTTTCGGATATTTCATCGCCGCTGTACTCATAAGGAGCGACAACAGGCCAGCCCTCGCTGTTGAAGTACATTGAACGCACACGAACCTCATGAAATTCATAACCATCGTCAAAACGTGTGTGATTGATAAGATACCATTTTCCGTCATCATCTTTCAGAACTGAGTTGTGACCGGGAGCCATATACGCTTTGCTGAGCGAGCTGAATTTGTAGTTTCCCATGACTTTAAGTCCGATGCTGTCTAAATTTGAATTTGAGCCGAGTACCGCAGGATTTCCGGCTGCATCGAGATACGGACCTTCGGGAGCTTTCGAGCGGAAAACACGCATATTATAGCCGCCTTCTGACGTAAGTCCGCCGTAGGTCACCCATAAATAATAGTAGCCTGTTTCATCGTTATACTCAATAAACGGACCTTCGCCCGATTTGCCGTAGCCGCCCGAGATTTTAGTTCCGAAATAGCTGTCAACAAGCCGTTCGTCGGAAGTCTTACCTGTTTTCGGGTGAATGACCCTGCCTGTAGCTTTGTCGATCTCAAGAGTAAAAATTCCGCCCGACCAAGAGCCGTAGGTCATATACATTTTTCCGTCGGGACTGTAATAAATAGTCGGGTCGATCGCATTGGGGAATTGCTGATTGTTGAATGCGTCGCCTCTGAACCAACTATCGTTCCATGTGATCTGTCCGCCTGCAATAAGCTCGTCAACGTTTGTCGAGGTATATTTTCTGTTGACATTTTTAGTGGAGCTTGTGGCGTAGCTGTCGTTTTTCGTAAACCCCGAGTAGATCAGTGTGTCTACAAACTCGTAAGGTCCTTCGGGCTTTTGCGATACTCCGAATGCGATAACGGAACGAATATAGGTTGACGTTGTGCAGAAGTACATCATGTATGCGCCTTTTGAACCGTCTTTATTTATGTAATCGGGATTGTAGACCACATCGGGCGCCCATACGGAGAAGCCGCCTTCGCAGTCCTCAAGATTTTCGCCTGCCCATGAGAACGCGCCTGCAAGATTTTGAGAGAGATTTCCGAAAAGAGCGTTATCGGTCGCTGCGTAGCCGTTTGAAAATCTGTACCAGCTTTGCAGATCGGACGATCTTGCGGCTTCGATATGAGAGCCGAAAATGAAGTATTCGCCGCTTTCGTCCTTGAAAATTGACGGGTCGTGAACTGATACGCGGGCTTTATTAGCCGCCGCAAACGAATTGGAATGTATCGGAGAACAAGTCTGTCCCGTCATCACAACAGCCGCAGCGAGTATCCCCGAAATAGTTTTCCTTATATTCATAAAATTCCTCCTTGATAATTCCGCACAGATGAAAAATAAATTATTAATTTGTTTTATTCTATCATATTTTATTCAAAATGTCAATTCATTATTGTGCTTTTATACAAATATGTAGATACACGATATTACACATTAATGTGTAATATAATATTATTTTTGCGTTATTTAAAAGATTATATTGAACGCTTCGTTACAGACGGGTCGGCGAAAGCTGCTTTTTGTTCAGGTGAGCGAAGTGAACGGTGAACAGCACAAAAAGTACCATATTATGAGCTATCATACAGCCCCATGCGGATACAAGACCAAGACCTATGAAACGGGTGCATATAAATGTTCCGACGATCCTTACAGCCCACATTCCGACTATATTGTATACAAAAGGAGCGGCAGTTTTTCCCATTCCCTGCATCATACCCTCTATAACTATAGGAACGCCGTAAAAGGGTTCTGAGACTGCAACCATTCTCAGCACTGTAACGCCAAGTGAAATGACTTCATTATCGTCGGAAAATATTTTCATAAGCTGAGGAGCGAATATAAAGAGCATTCCTCCCGATACTGCCATAAGAATCAGTTCAAGAGGTATTACGGTTTTTGAAAGTTTACGGAGCTTCAACTTATTTCCCTCGCCCCATGCGTTGCCCGAGAGAGTTGCAGCCGCAGTCTGCATACCGTATCCGGGAATGTAAAAAGCCAATTCTACGGTGTTTGCAATAGTATGAGCAGCAGTAGATATTTCGCCCAAGGAATTTATCATTGAAGCGAAAGCGACATATCCCAACGACGTTGCGAAACGCTGAAGCATATTCGGAAACGCAACTCGGAAGCATGGTCTGAGTATCGACATATCGGGACGAAGCCGCTGTCCTTTCGGAGAAATTTTCTTATGCCGCCAAAGTACGCAGGTTATGGTTATTCCGCCGAAAACAAAGGAAACTGCGCTTGCCGCCGCCGCGCCCTCGATACCGAAGCCTGCTCCGTATACGGTTATTTGTTTACCGAACACATCGACAATGCGAGTAGAATAAATAAGGAAAAAATTGAGAATAATATTTATCAGATTAACGCCCATCCCTACCAGCATGGGAGTTTTGGTATCGCCCGAAGCGCGAAGTACCGTTCCGAAAATTATGCTTGCCGTTCTGAAAAGCATAGGGGAGTAGAGAATAAGAAAGTACCTCGAAGCAAGCTTGCGGATCTCGGGAGCAACGTTCATCCACACAGGTATAACGCCGCTTAGAGAAACCGTGACAGCCGTGAAAAGCAGACCTGCAATAAGCACAAGGGTTACTGCCTGACCTGCCGCTTTTCTTGCTTTGTCTGGCTTTCCTGCGCCTATCGCCTGTGATATTACGGCGAGCAGACCTACTCCGAGAGCTGAAACGGTACTTCCGATAAGCCAGTTGACCGTAGTTGTAGCTCCGACAGCGGCGGTCGCGCGAGTTCCGAGGGAGCCTACCATAGCCGTATCTATGTACTGCACCGCTGTCTGGAGCAGTTGTTCTATCATTGTAGGCAATGCAAGGGTAAGTATTACAGGCAGCATTTTTCGCTCATTAGCGTCGAGAAGTCGTTCTTTCTTATCAGGTATCATGCTATATTGACCTTTCTTTTGGCATTTTTTTTATTATATCATAAGCTTAACTTTTTTTCAAGTTTTTATTGATATCGTTATTTTACTTTCTCTGATTTGTCTTTGCGGTATTCGATAAAAAATCTCTTGAAGTTATTTGTGAAAATTTGAAGAAAATAATTAAATGCTATTGCATTTATTCAAAAAAAATGCTATAATAAATATTGTATACCGTAAAATCGGCACTATTAATTTGAAAGAAGTGGATCAAATGACTAAGATTACAATTTTCTCCGGCTTCCTCGGAGCAGGTAAAACTACGCTCATAAAGAAGCTCATAAAGGAAGGCTACAACGGTGAAAAGCTTGTTCTTATTGAAAATGAATTCGGACAGATCGGTATTGACGGCGGTTTTCTCAAAGACGCAGGTATCGAGATAACCGAAATGAACTCCGGCTGCATTTGCTGTAGTCTTGTGGGCGACTTCGGAAAGGCTCTTGTCAAGGTGCTTGACGAATACAAGCCCGACCGTATTCTTATCGAACCTTCGGGCGTCGGCAAACTCAGCGATGTTATTAACGCCGTTCGCAATATAGATGTTCACGATGTTGAGCTTGACGGCTTCACAACAGTTGTGGACGCTAAAAAATGTAAGATGTATCAGAAGAATTTCGGCGAATTTTTCGATAATCAGATCGAGTATGCAAGCTGTATCATTCTCAGCCATACCGCAGGACTTTCACAGGAAAAGATCGCCGAAGCAATAGAGCTTCTCAGAAAATTCAATGCAGACGCTCCTATCGTTACGACAGATTGGGACGAGCTTGACGGTTCTCAGATAATAGCAGCCATGACAAGAAAAAATACTCTTGAGGGCGAGCTTAAAGAAATGCTCGAGCATGAGCATCATCACCACCACCATGATGACGATGAGCATTGCTGCTGTCACGATCACGAGCATCACCACCACCATGATGAGGACGATGAGCATTGCTGCTGTCACGACCATGACCACGAGCATCACCACCACCACGATGATGATGACGAGCATTGCTGCTGCCACGACCACGAGCATCATCACCATGACGACGATGACGAGCATTGCTGCTGTCACGATCACGACCATGAGCATCATCATCACCACCATGCAGACGAAGTATTTACGAGCTGGGGCGCGGAAACTCCCAGACCCTATACCGTTGAAGCTGTAACAGCGGCTCTTGAAGCTCTTTCGGACGAAGAAAAATTCGGCGTTGTTCTTCGAGCTAAGGGCATCGTAGCAGGGGAGGACGGCAAGTGGATTCACTTTGACTATATCCCCGGAACTCCCGATGTTCGCTACGGCAGCGCAGAAACTACCGGCAGACTTTGCGTTATCGGCTCAAAGCTTAACGAGGAAGCTGTCGCAAAGCTTTTTTGCATTGAATAAGGAGAAAGAATATGCCTAATTTTAATCAGGAACCTATCCCCGTATTTCTTTTTCTCGGTTTTCTTGAAGCCGGCAAGACCCGTTTTTTGCAGGAAACTCTTGAAGACAGGCGTTTTAACTCGGGCGAGAAAACTCTGATACTTTCTTTTGAGGAGGGTATCGAGGAGCTTGATTTCACGAAATTCCCGAACAAGGGAAAAAATCTCACTATGAAGATGATCGAAGACAAATCCGAGATGAACGTGCCGAACCTTGCCCGAATCGCTTACGAAACAAGAGCGGAAAAAATCATTATCGAGTATAACGGAATGTGGCAGGTGAGCGAGCTTTTCTCCAATATGCCCGATAACTGGGGCGTTTATCAGGTCATGTTCTTTGCGGACGCATCAACTTTTATGGCTTACAATGCAAACATGAGAAGTCTTGTGGTCGATAAGCTCAATATCGCTGAGCTTACCGTGTTCAACCGCTTTGAAAAAAGCATGGACGTTAAGGAGTTCCACAAGATAGTCAGGGGAGTAAGCCGAAGAAGTGAAATATGCTATGAGTATACCGACGGTCAGGTCGCTTATGACGATATTGAAGACCCTCTGCCGTTCGATATTGAAGCCGATCACATCGTCATAGAAGACCGTGATTATGCCCTTTGGTACAGAGACATCATGGACGAACCCGAAAAATACGACGGCAAGACAGTGACCTTCAAAGGACTTACGGCGAAAAACAGGAAGTTCCCCGAGAATTCCTTTGCTTTCGGCAGACACATAATGACCTGCTGTGTTGAGGATATTCAATATTGCTGGGCGGCGGCTGTCTGGGATAAGCCTGTTGACTTTGATCCGAAAAAATGGCAGAAAATTACGGCTGTTATAAAGGTCCAGAAGCATAAGGTCTACAAGGGCGCAGGTCCTGTGCTTTATGTACAGTCGCTTGAAGCGGCGGACGCTCCCGAGCAGGAAGTTGCTACATTTTATTAATATTAGGTGATTTTTATGGATAAAATTAAAATTGGATTTATCGGCGCAGGAAATATGGGTACGGCTATAATGAAAGGCATCGCTTCAAGCAGTGTCGGAGAAAACACGGAGCTTTTTGCTTTTGATCCGGATTCGGCTAAGGTCAGCGCGCTTTCAAAGTTCGGCGTATCCGCTTGTAAAAGCGAAGCGGAGCTTACCGAAATGTGCGAGTATATTTTTCTTGCCGTAAAGCCACAGATCATTGAAACGGTAATAGAAGCGGCTGCGCCTGCTGTAACTTCCGAAAAGGTAATAATTTCCATAGCGGCAGGAATTTCCGATGAATTTATTGCTTCAAAGACTATTCCCGAAGCTAAGGTAATACTTGTTATGCCGAACACGCCTCTGCTCCTTGGCGAGGGCGCGTCTGCGCTTTCAAGAAACGATCGTGTCAGCGACGAGGAATTTGACGTTATTCTTAACGTTTTCCGTTCATGCGGAAAGGCTGCCGTTATCCCAAAGGATAAAATGAAGGAAATTATTGCGATAAACGGCAGCAGTCCTGCGTTTATTTACCTTTTTGCCAAAAGCTTCATTGATTATGCGGAGGCTGTAGGGATACCGTCCGAATCAGCCGCCGAGCTTTTCAGTCAAAGCCTTATCGGTTCGGCAAAAATGATAAGCGATTCGGGATATACAATTGACGAACTGATAAAAATGGTGTCCTCTCCCGGCGGTACGACTCTTGCAGGTCTTGACAAGCTTTACGACGGCAAGCTTGAAGACACGGTAAGAAGCTGCTGCGAAAGTTGCACCAAGCGAGCATACGAGCTTTCAAAATAATTAAGCATAAAACCTGTCCGAACCGCATATCCTTGAATATGTTTATTGAAAGGATGATGCGGTCTGAAGCGGACTATTTATACATCGGGCGAAGGCGGCGGCGTTAAACTGCTGCTCCTTTGTACTGCCGAGCTTATCGGTATTGCAGTTGGTTCTTATTTTGCGGTTAATTCTGAGAACAGCGAATTGCTGCGTAAATACTTTTGCGCCGAACTTTACGGCGGAACGGCTTTGGAGATATTTGGATTCTCGCTTTTGACATTGACAATATTTCTCGGGACGGCGTTTCTTTTGGGCTTATTTGCTTTGGGACAGCCTTTCGGGATCGCGCTTTTAATGGGTATGGGAGCTGAACTCGGATGTTCTGCGGCTATGCTGTATTCCGAAAAGGGGATCGCCGCCATACCTGCCGTACTTGCGCTGTATCTGCCGAAAACTGCGGCAGTATCTGCTGTAGCGATTCTTGCGGCAAGGGAAGTTCTCAGAAATTCATCTTCTTTATTGAGGAGTATGCTCGGCACGGCAGATCCGCCGAGTTTTAAAAGCTTCTGCATAAGGTATGCCGTACTTTTCGCTGCCGCATTGATAATTTCTGCGGTCGATTCTCTGTTGATTTTTTTCTTCGGGAGATTTGTATTATAAATTAATTGGAGGAAGTTTAAATTGGGTTTATTCAGCAGCTATGAAAATTCCGGTCCGGGCATTCCGAAATATGCTCCCAAGAAAAAGGGGCTTGCTCTTTTTTTTGATTTGTTTTTCAGAAAAATATGGAAGATAGCAGAACTGAATATGCTGTTTTTCATTTTTTGCACTCCTCTTGTGGCGGCTTTGTTTATCGTAAGCTTTATGAAAAATTATGAGCTTATGCTTATACTGTTGATTGCCTTGTTTATTGTTTTTACGATAAATATAGGACCTGCTATGGCAGCAATGACAAAGGTAATCAGAGCATTCCTTATTGAAAAGCACGTTTATATTGTTCGTGATTTTTTCCGCGGGTATCGTGAGAATTTCAAAAAAGGCTTAGTTGTCGGAATACTTGATGTTGTGGCTGCCTTATCGGTATTCTCGGGATATAACCTCTATCCTGACTGGGCGGAATTTTATCATAACAAGCTGTTCTATATTCCTTTGGTAATAACGCTCAGCGTAGGGCTTGTAGTATTTATGATGAACTATTACATTTTCCTTATGATGGCGGCTACCGATCTTTCTCTGAAAAATCTGATAAAAAATTCGTTTGCTCTTGCGTTTGTCTCTTTAAAGCAGAACGTTATTACAACGTTTTTTATAATTATTTTCGGAGTGTTGGAGTTCCTGCTGTTCGCCTACACGCCGCCGCTTTTCCTATTGATACTGCCGTTTTTCCCGGCTGCTTTGGTATGGTTTATTGTGTGCTTTAACAGTTATCCCGTAATTCAGAAATATGTTATTAACCCGTATTACGAGAGTATCGGCGAAATTAACCCCGAGCTTACGGACGGTACGGACGACATTGAAGAAGAAACTCTTTTTGAGGATATGGGCGGAAAGGAAAAACCCATCGAAAAGCGAAAGAGGGGAAAGGGCAAAAGAATTTCTTAAACGGACTTCCTCATGGATGCTATTGACAAGTCTGATGATTTCAAATTCATTTCATCACAATATGGTAATCAAATATTAACAATACGCCCCGAAGCAATTAATGATAACTGCTTTGGGGCGTAAACTTCTTTATAAGTGTCTATAAAATTTACTTATCATCAGCGGTCAGAGGAAGCTGCGAAACATCAAGAAGTCCGGCGTCAACTTTCTGCAAAGTGAGGGAATCCGAGGTCGTAATTCCGTTTATGCCGTCAACGTCTCCATTTTTGAGACCCTGTTCAGAAAGACCGTATTTATCCTGATTGCCAAGATGCTGTAAAATTGCAGTTGAGTCGGCAATGGTGACCTTTCCGTCGCAATTTGCATCGCCTGCAAGATATTCTGAGCTGTCGGAAATAACGTTCAATTTAAAAGCGCTGACAGTTTTTTCAATACCTGACGAAGAAGTGATCTTCACAGAGTATTCGCCCTCGTCATTGGTGGAAATATCTTGAAGTATCAGTTTATTTGAAGTCGCTTCGGGAATAATTTCACCGTTTCGCATCCATTCGTATTGCGAAGAATCGTCAAGCTCCGTGATAGCTGTGTATTCATAGTTTTCGCCCTCATTAAGGCGAACCTCCGTAAGAGCCGATAATACGACAAAATCAGAGGGGATAGTGCATTCTGCCGTTCTGATGTCGCTCATAAGTTTCCAATCATTTCCGCTGTCCTGCATAAAAATACGCAGATTGTCAAGCTTCATGCCGGGTTCAAGAGCCATGACCTCAAAAGGTATACGGAACTCTGTCATATTATCGCTCCACTTGCATTGACAGCCGTTGTAGTCTCCGTGATTAAAGTAAATAAAGCCGTTTGACGCATAATAGAGCCAATAATTTTCCGAATTGACAGGGTTTTTAAGCTGCAAGTTATATACGGGAGCAGCAGCGTTGTTCTCAATATTGCTCATAACGTAAAGGTACTTATCATCAGACTTTGCATAGAGCTTTACACCCGATTCATATTCGCCGACGATCATATCGTTAGTCCATTCACGGGGGGACGACTGCACTCCGTCAACCACCGTCTTTCCCTCAGCCGAATAAAACTGAGAAGGCGTATTGTCCGTATTTTCGGAGGCTTTAAGCGTGTTGTTCGTACCTTTGATGCTGCTTTCCGTTACCTTGACCGTTCCAAGTCGATTTGCTCCCAACGACGGATTCCATACACCCTCGTTGGCAAATCGTATGCTTCGGCTGCTCATGTTGGCAATTTCAAGGGGAGTTCCCATGCTCAGCTTTAAATATACATTCCAGTCGCCCTCGGGAAGACAATCGGGGAGCTTGATATTAAGCTGATTCTCGGTTTCAGTGCATGAAAGCCATTGGCGGCAATTCGTATCAGCCTCGGCATAGGTGAAAACTCCGTCTTTTTCGAGCAGTACATACGACTGAACCGACGGAATAACATTGGCAAATCCTGTGTTTTCTATTTTGAAATTTACCTGTATGTCTCCGCCTTGTTCAACAGCTCCCGTAAGCTTTGAGTCACGAAGCACAAAACGATAGCCGATGTGGTCACGCATGAATTTAAAGACAGTTTGTCCGTAATATGCAGAATTATCTGCACCACTTGTATCATATGCTTCCGAAAATGTATAATCTTTGTAAAGATTAAAAATGTTGCTGTTTATATAACTCAGATGAGTTTTGTACATTTCGGGTATTGCATTTTCAGGAAGATAGGTATCGTACTTCTTTGCAAATTCGATATTTCCCGAAAATTCGCCGCCAAAGTAAGAAGTAAGAGTCTGATGAGACAGCCAGTCCGTTTCGATCTCACGGTTCGCATATGTACCAAGGTCTGAATTACTGCCCATGTAGCCATCGTCAAAAAGACCTATTCTGTCCTTGTTTTTCTGAATGTCAGAGGTATATTTACTTTCGGTAAGACTGTCAATAAGCTCTCTGTCAGCGAGTTCGGCACGGGTTATTCCTGCCCATTCAGCGAATATATCGGGAGTTCTGACAGTTACGGGTATCGGTGCTGGAACTGCCTGAAGCAGAGCCTCCAACACCTGAGCCTTGTGCTGAACAGACGTATATTTTCCGCCGTGCATTTCGCCCCATTTTCCAACGAAACCGCATTCCACAAAGGCGATAATATCGGAGTACTTCTCGAAAAGTCCGCTGTTTTTCAGTTGCTCTATATGACGGAGAACCTGCTCAAAGGACGCAGGCTCGGGATTATCCTTGCCCTCATCGTCATAACGGAAACGAAGTGCAACCATACAGCCGTTGTTGCGGCAGTTTTGGAGCGTTTCGTCCCATGCTTTGAAAAAAGCATCGTCGAAGTCATAGTCAACACCCTCTGTATAAGTTCCGTCCTCGTTTTTCGTGCCGTTGACGCCGCATGAAAATGCGCCTATATCAATGAAAAACAGCATAAGATTACCTGTCGGATTATAAACGGGCGTTTTCTCGGGTTTGCAGTTAGCCCATACAGTTGAGCTGTAGCCAACTCCGGGATTACCAATAGTTTCAATTGATTCGGTATAGTTTATGCCGCTGTCCTTTAAATCAGATCCTTCGGCATATATCGGGAAACATACCGCGCCCGAGGTTATTGTTGAAGCAAGTAAAAGTGAAAATATTTTTTTGTTCAGATCCATAAGAAAACTCCTTTTATAATAATTGATAGCCATTAGCTTTATGGTGTCCGCCGTAATAATGATATAATAATTATAACTCATTTACATCAAAATGTCAATTAAATTGAAGAAACATATTCGGGGAAGTATTGATATAATAGTTCGTATAATCACAATTATAAGAACTAAACAGTTACGTTTTTAAGCTCTGTCTGTATTGGCGTATTTCGCTAACAGACAGAGCTTTACTAAGAGCCTGTTCAGAATCTCTCCGCGCACGTCTTTTCGGCAAATTTTGCCGAATCCTGCGTCAAAAATCCTTGCCATACACAAAGTATTCCTACGAATTTTTTCCTTGACTTCGACAAAATTATGCTCGAAAATCCGCACACGCCGAGATTGTGAACAGGCTCTAAAACTGCGCTTATGCAGTAATTATGTCGTTTGCTTTATGGAGTCCGAGCTTCTCGACAGCCTGTTCTCTCATTTTATATTTCAATATCTTGCCTGCGGCGTTCATCGGGAAACCGTCCACAAAGTCAACGTATCTCGGACATTTGTGCTTTGCCATTTTTTCAAGGCAGAAATTTCTGATCTCCTCCTGCGATGACGTTTCGCCCTCCTTGAGAACGATACACGCCATTATTTCCTCGCCGTAATCAGCGTCGGGAACGCCGATAACCTGTACGTCCTTGACCTTCGGATTAGTATACAGGAAGTCCTCTATCTCTTTGGGATAGATGTTTTCGCCACCGCGGATTATCATATCCTTGATACGTCCTGTGATCTTGTAGTAGCCGTCAACGGAACGTCTTCTTGCAAGGTCGCCTGTATGCAGCCAACCCTCGGAGTCAATGGCTGCCGCCGTAGCTTCGGGCATTTTGTAGTAGCCCTTCATGATATTGTAACCTCTTGCTACAAATTCGCCGTCCACATCGTCGGGAACTTCCTCGTTCGTTTCAGGGTCAACGATACGGCACTCTACGCCGAATATAGGACCTCCGACAGTATTAACGCGCTGTTCTATGGTATCGGTAGTCTTGCTCATGGTGGTTGCAGGAGAAGCCTCGGTCTGACCGTATGTGATACATATTTCAGTCATGTTCATCTTTTCCAGAACTTCTTCCATAGTCTTTATGGGACACGGAGAACCTGCCATAATACCCGTTCTCATATGAGAAAAGTCCGTTTTTTCAAAATCAGGATGACCCAGCATTGCAATAAACATCGTAGGTACGCCGTGGAAACAGGTTATCTTTTCTTTATTGATACACGCAAGACCCTTTCTCGGTGAAAATCTTGTGATCGGAGACATTGTAGTACCGTGGGTCATAGAAGCTGTCATAGCAAGAACCATGCCGAAGCAATGGAACATCGGGACTTGTATCATCATGCGGTCGGCTGTGGAAAGATCCATGCAGTCACCGATAGCTTTTCCGTTGTTTACAACGTTGTAGTGAGTGAGCATAACGCCCTTTGGAAAGCCTGTAGTACCCGAAGTATACTGCATGTTGCAGACGTCATGAACGTTTATCGTTTTTCTGATACGTTCAACTTCGCTGTAGGGAACGTCCTTTGAAAGAGCTACAGCCTCGTCCCATGTGAAGCAGCCCTTATTTTTTGAATCAATTGTTATAACATTTTTAAGATACGGAAGCTTGGCGGAATTTAATTTACCGGGTTCGCAGTTTTCAAGCTCGGGACAAAGCTCCCTGATTATATCAACGTAGCTTATGTCCTTGATACCGTCGATCATAACAAGGGTGTTTGTATCCGACTGTCTCAGCAGGTACTCGGCTTCGTGTATCTTGTATTCTGTGTTTACCGTAACAAGAACAGCGCCGATTTTTGTTGTTGCCCAGAACGTGATATACCATTGCGGAACATTTGTCGCCCATATCGCAACGTGGTCGCCTTTCTTTACGCCCATTGCAAGGAGCGAGCGTGCGAACGTATCCACATCGTCCCTGAATTCGGGATACGTGCGGTTATAGTCAAGCTCGGTATATCTGAAAGCGTACTGATTCGGAAATGCATCGCACATGCGGTCAAGAACATCGGGGAATGTATAGTTGATGATTCTTTCCTTTGGCCACGGATAATGCCCTGTTCCCTTAATACTTGTCTGGAGAGGGTGTTTGTGTTTCTTCTTGTATGGCGACATATACTCGGCAAACTGCGGAATAACGATACCTGCGTCGCTGAGGTCGGACGACCATCTTTTTACCCATTCGAGAGAAATATATCCGTCATAGTTTATAGTGTCAAGGGCATCTATCATTTTTCTGACGGGAATATCACCGCTGCCCATTAATCGGTATTCAACAGTACCGTCGTCTTTCATAACGCTGTCCTTGACCTGTATGTACTTGATGTACTGTCCGAGATTGGCAACAGTCGTTTCGGGAGATTCGTTGTTGTAGCGGTAAGGGTGGTGCATATCCCAAAGAGCGGCTACCTTGCGGCTGCCGACCTTATCGAGAAGTCTTGCAAGACGTGCGGTATCGCAGTATACGCCGTTTGTTTCGACTAAAAGCGTGACATTGTATTTCTCAGCGGCAGGAACAAGCTTCAACAGAGCCTCGGCAATATAATCGTCATCGACTTCGCCATTCGGGGCAGGCTCAAAGTCCGCTAAAATTCTTATATAGGAAGTGCCGAGTTTATTGGCAAGCTGCGCATAGGCAGTGATCTCAGCCTCAGCCTCCGCAAATTTTTCCTTGTCTTTCAGGCATGCTCCCGAGGAAAGGCAGGAAATTTCAAGTCCGAGAGAATCCAGCTTTTCAATTGTCTTTGGAAGCTGCGCCTCGGTAAACGGCTGCGCTTTCACAGAAAAGATCTCGTCCCCGAGACCTCTTATCTCAATGCCGTTGAAGCCCAGATCTTTGGCAGCTCCGTAAATATCCTGCCATGACCAGCTGGGACATGCAAGAGTTGAAAAACTTATCTTCAAAAAATCATTCCTTTACTAAAATCTATTCAAAACTTATTATATCATATTTGCCGAAAAAATGCAATAGGCGCGGAAAAATTTTTCATTTAATATTTTTTAGCGTGAATACTGTATATTTTTCAATAGCGGTGAGTATATATAATTAAACAAAAAATCTGCACCTCACAGCAATTTCTGTAGTGTGCAGATTTTCTGATTTGTCCCTTTATCAAACCGCAGAATGAGTGCAGCATTCTGCGGATATGACCTTAATTGATTTTTTCCGTATCGTTTCTTTCGACTTTTGAAACGCCCTCAAAATAAGTTTTGCTTACAGCTATAAATCCTCTGTAGTATGCCATATCGGGAGTTGCAATTTTCGGATTCTCCGTAGTTGTGTACACCGTGAGCAGATCGTTTGTCTTTTCGATCTTATCTATCGTCAGAACTTTATTTCCTGCTCCCACGCTGTTGTAAACTGCAATAAGAACATTATTTTCAAAGAAGCTTTCGTCAATTCCGTTCGGAACGAGCGACTGTACGTCATGAAAATCGCATTTGCATCCGTCATATTCGCACAATTCCGCAGTTTTGAGCAGCGTATGAAGCTCGGACATTGAAGCCGCCGTATAAACGCCGTTCTTAATCTTTTCCATGCCGTTGTTTCCTCTCATTGCTTCAACGCTCATAACGGTATGATCGGGCTTGCTTTCCGAAAATTCCTTTCTCATAACGCATAGGTCGTATACGTCTATCACCTGATCTTCGCAAAGGTCGGCGTTTTTCCAACAGGTAAGCTTATCCTCGCCGAGAAGCCATTTTTCCAGCATAACGAGGTCAGCTACGGTAAAATCGCCGTCGCCGTTCGCATCGCCTCTGACGGGAGGAGTGAATTCTTCCTCGCTTATTTCTGAAACGTTCATTTCTTCGTTTACCATATAATAGCCGTGATCTTTGAGTACATGGCTTTGTTCCCACTCCCAAGGCATACCCTGAGAAATTGTTATCTCTACAGTTCCCGAAGAAACAGCTTCATAAACAATGATCGTGTGGCTTTTTGCTCCCGGTGGCAGCGGTTCGTCAGGTTTGATATTATACTCGAACGCTTTCTTTACCTCAGCCGTTCCGAGCTGTTCCATAACGACCTCTGCGCCTGTACTGTAGTTTATTTCGTCACAGTAAACTATGTATTTTCCGTGAATTGAGACCATTCCGTTTTTCTCGGTAAATTCGTTGAATTCCGTCATGGTCTCAGGCAACATTTCACGAAGCTTTTCTTCCGTTAAGCTTTCGGTTTCAGTCTCTGCCGAAATGCTTTCGGATTCCGCAAAGCTTGTGGAAATTACGGTACTTCCTCCAAACGCGCCGAATATTCCGGCAGCCGTAAGCAGCGATATGATTTTTTTGTTCATTGCGATTTCCTCCGTTTTCTTAGACCTGTTCAGTAACCTGAAAAATGCCGAATGACGTAGGATTTTTTGTGCTGTGCAAAGTCGGGTTTCCGCAGGAATACTGTATGTATTTCAAGGAAAGCCGGCAAAGCACAGCGCAAAAAAGACAAGTCAGGCTGCGTTTTGAAGGTTATGAACAGGTCTTTTTTATTTCAGGCATTCAGCCAAAATAAGCGGTATTTTGTTATCAAAAGCATTCAGCCAGTTCCAACATTTCATCATAATACATTTGTAAGTCGAACATGAAAGATACATGGCAGCCGTCGTCCCACATCAACATTATATAATCGTATTGTTCGTCGGGCTGTAATCTGTCGTTTTCATAAAGAGCGGGTCTGCCGTTGATTTCAAAATATTCAAAATAATGCTTGAATTTAGGAGTCCAGCCTATCGAAAGCTCCTCATAATCATAGGTATAAACAAGGTATGTACGACCGCTTTCCTCCGACTTTATCTTCATAGAATGATTATAATCCGAATTGTCAGCATATATAGAAAATTTCTCGCTATCCATGCCGTGTATCTTTTTCTCCTCGGGAGCGTCGTGCGGCGGAACATAAATCAATTCATCGTAGTTTTCATAAATGTCCGTAATGTCGTTATGATAACTGCCCTTGTTGATCTGAAAATATCCTCCTTTATCAGGCGATACCGTAGTGGTAGGAATTTCTGTTGTCTGCTGCGATTCAATTTCCGTTGATACTGTTGTCTGTGATGATTCGGCTTCTGTCGTTTCAATAACGTCTGTCTGTATCGGAGCTTCCGTCTGTTCGGAATATTCCTCCTCATCATATGTTTCAGATACTTCAACGTCTGATGCGGTTATATCAGGAACGTCCGTTTCCAACGCCGCAGTTGTAAGGACAGTATTATCGGCAGAAGTAACGTCGGAATACGATACGGCAGAGATCGGAACGTCTTTCTCCTTAGCGGACGTAGTCCGTTTTTCTTGTGACGATATGGGATTCTGTTCAATAATATCGGGCGGCTGCTCAATATTTTTTGAGGGGATAAACGTCATTTTTATAAGCAGAATGACTGCCGCCGCGCATACTGCCGCTATAATTTTATTCATTGTGAAAATACGGAATACAGACTGTTTCCGCGCCCTTTCGGTTTCGGTAAATTCAAGTATATCCCCTTCCACTGTCGTTTCGAGGTCAGCCTCGGATACGGTATTTTTTTTTAGCTCAAGGTATTTCCTACAGCTTGCTTCAAATACCTTATCCATATTCCATTCGGCAGGATAATTTTCCGAAATTTTATCGGCTGACACATTATCAATGTCTTTCAGAAATGATTTTCTCAGCTTCACAGAATATCGCCTCACTTCAATGAAATGTCTTTTAAGAGTTCTCTTAATTTTTTCAAGGCACGGTTCAAACGTACTCTTACAGCTCCGGGAGTCATATTGAGATCCCTTGCTATGTCCTTTGACTTGCGGTCATAATAGTATTTTTGTATTATCAAAGAGGCATCGGGTTCGCCAAGGGAACGTATTTTTTCGTAAATAAGCCTGTTGCGTTCCAGAGTTTCCGAGTCGGCAGCTATATCCGTATCATCGGGCAGATTCAGCAGTTCCCCGTCATCTGCTAATACGGTTTTCTCCGAACTCAGCTTACGGTATTTATCTATTGCCTTTCTTTTGGCTACAGTTCCGATGTATGCCTGCAAAGAACCACTATTTATCGTTGAAAAATTAAGAAAAACCTCGGCAAAAGTATCGCTGACAGCTTCCTCTGCGTCCTCTGCCGAACCGATCTTTCTTATTCTCCCCCATACTATTGTATATACATAATTCTGATATTGCTTGAAAAGTACTTTGAAACCGTCCCTTTGTGATTCTGCAATAAGCGCGCGCAGCTTCTCCTCGGTCATAACGGCTTCACCTCGTTTTAAAACTTACAGTCCGTTTTCCAAACGGGAAAAATTTTTCCTTTCACTATATACTATCGCAGCAGAATTGAAAAGTGTTACATGATAATAAAATATTTTCCCCCCTCTCCCCTGCCATATGATAATGATAACATAAATAACTAAGAAGTTCAATACCGATCCACATTTTATTTTCTTGTTCCAAAAGTGCTTTTGTGCAATAAAGCATTGACATTTTGACAAATTTATGTTATTATAAAATTGAAACATATACTTCAAGAAACGAAGGACATAATCTGCGGTTATATGCGATTTGCAATAGAGTCAAGTATAAACAGCAATTTTACATAACATCAGTTCAATTTTATCATTCGGAGCTTTTCTCATATGAAAGAGTTCCGAGCAACCGGAGGTGTATCTATGGAAAAAATCATCGGCGGCATCAAGCGTGAATGCTATCCTCTCACAGCAGCGCAAATGGTGCATATCTACACGCTTTCTTTAAGTCCGACCCACGAGATCGTGAATATCGGCACAGGACAATACCTGAAAACGGAACTTAACATTTCGGTTCTTCGTGAGGCTTTGAATCGCGCTGTGGAACGCTGCGAATCTATGCGTATGCGTATCTGGAAGGACCCCGATACGGGCGAGCTTTTGCAGTATGTCATGCCCTATGAAAACAAGTATTTTGAGTATTACGACTTCTCTGCGCTGACAGAGGAAAAAGCCCATGCAATTCTTGACCGCTGGACTTCTCAGCCGTTCGATACCTTTGGCGGTGAACTTTCGCGAATCGTTATCGTGTCAATGCCCGACGGCTACAACGGCTATTATTTCAACGTTCACCACTGCTGTATGGATTCATGCTCCGTTATTACTTTCACAAAAGACGTAATGGACATTTACTGTCATCTCATGTACGATCTGCCGTATCCTAAGCCGATGGCGTCCTATATAGAATCGGTAAAGAAAGACCTTGAATACAACGGCAGCAAAAAGCAGCTTCGTGACGCTCAGTTCTGGCAGAATATCCTGAATCAGCCTGAACCGATGTATACCGATTATACAGGCTTTGGAAGAATGATACAGTGGCGTAAGGAGAACCCCGAACAGCGATGGGGCGTGCTTTCCACAAAAACAGGAGCAGGAAAAACCGTGACCTATGATCTGAGCGTGGATTCCACCAACAAGATACTGCGTTTTTCCGAGGAATATAATATTCCCGTAAGCGTTGTGATACTCCATGCTATCAGAACGGTTCTTTCAAAGTTCAACAACAATGAGACAGATGTCACTATAAAAGACTTCGTAAGCCGACGTTCCACGCTTCAAAACAAACGCAGCGGCGGCGTCAGAATGCACTGCTTTGATTTGCGGACTATCATTGATCTCGACAAAACGGTACTGGAATCTATGGAGATCATCAATAAGGCTCAGCAGGAATTGTTCCTGCATGCCGATTATCCCACATTGGGATTCTACGGTCAGCAGCGTCAGATATTCGGTTATCCGCAGGGCGGCTGCTATCAGAGCGTCAGCTTCACATATCAGAATGCGACGCTTAAAAGCCTTGTACCGTATCTGAAAGACATTCCCGTCAAGAGCAGATGGTACAACAGCGGCAGACAGCCTCAGCCGCTTTATATAACCGCTATGCACCGTTTCGGCGACGGCGGTCTGACGTTCCACTTCGGGTATCAGTCCGAGCTTGTTACGCCGCAGGAAATCGAGTTCCTGTATTACTTTACGGGACGAGTTCTGTTCCGCAGCATCGAAAACCCGAATAAAACTATTCAAGAGATAATTGATATGACCTGATGGAGGTAAGAAATATGCTTGAAAAACTGATAGAACTGATAACACAGTATATAGACATTGAACCCGATGAGATAAAAGAAGGATCGCGTTTTATGGAGGATATAGGCTTTAATTCCTACGACTTCATGTGTATGCTCGGCGACTGCGAGGACGCTTTTGACGTTGAGATTGACGAGGCAGAAGCGGCAGGCAACAAGACTGTCGGCGCATTGCTTGCATATCTCGGAGGACTGAAATAATGGCTGAAATTGCAACATTAAAAGAACTCGTCTACCGCGCCGATGCGGTATTCGGGGACGAGCCTTTTGTACGGGAGTATCTGCATCGTGAACTGCGTGACAAGAGCTTCCGCACGTTCCGTCAGGACTGCGACTGCTTTGCTGTGTGGGTTCAGGAGCATTTTCCGAACGGCGTACACGCTGCCGTTATAGGCTCTACAAGCTACGAGTATCTTACGGCGTGGTTTGGTATCCAGTGCAGCGGAAATGTGACCGTACCGCTGGACAACGCAAATCCTGCGGAGAAGATAGCCGACGAGGTAAATCGCTCGGACAGTGAGATCGTCATTGTGGATAAGCGTCACGAGGGAGATATTGAGCAGTTCAGAAAACTCTGTCCGCAGGTGAAATATTTCATTCATCTTCATGAAAAGCAGGATAATATGCTCTGTCTCGCCGATATAATCAGCGAATACAGCGGAAAAGTCCCCGACAGCTCTCCAAAGGAAAACGACCTTGCGGCAATTCTTTTCACCTCGGGAACAACGGGACAAAGCAAGGGCGTTATGCTAAGCAACGGAAATCTTATAGATAACGCTACATGTGAACCCGATCGGAATTATCGAGGTCAAAAGCGTATGACGGTTCTGCCGATACATCATGTGTTCTGCTTCACATGCGACGTTCTCTGCGCATTGTGGTACGGCAGGATACTTTGTGTAAACGATTCCCTCATGCGTATCCCTAAGAATCTGAAAATATTTCAGCCTGACGATACTACATTCGTGCCGATGATAGCGGCTTCTATTCTGTCGAAAATGCAGCTTGCCGCAGAGAAAAATCCCGATAAAATTGCGATAGGCAAAGAAACGTTCGGCGAGAATTTCAGCGTTATCTATACGGGCGGAGCGTATCTGAGTCCCGAGATAATCAAGGGCTACGAGGAATTCGGTATCGACATTGCGCAAGGCTACGGAATGACGGAATGTTCACCGCGTATCTGCACAGGCGTTAAGGGCTGCCCTAAGCCCTCGTCCGTGGGCAGACGAGTTCCCGGCTGTGATATTCGCATTGTGGACGGCGAAATTTGCGTAAAGAGCCGCTCCGTTATGCAGGGATATTACAAAAATCCCGAGGAGACCGCCAAAACGCTGACCGAGGACGGCTGGCTGAAAACAGGCGACCTCGGCTATGTCGATGACGACGGATACGTCTACATCACGGGCAGAAAAAAGAATCTTATCATTCTATCCAATGGCGAAAATGTTTCGCCGGAGGAAATTGAGAATCAGTTTGCCTGCTGCAAGCCCATAAAGGAGATCGTTGTTTATGAAAAGGACAACCTGATAACTGCGGAGGTATATCCGAATCCCGATTACGCGTCTGAAAATATTGAGGCTGAGATTCAGCAGAAAATTGACGATGTAAATTCGGGTTCTCCGCCTGCAAAGCGTATTGCGAAACTGGTTATCAGGGATACCGAATTTCCTAAAACAGCTTCTAAAAAAATCATTCGCAGCTTGCTGTAATAGACCTCTAATATAAACACCGCACGCTCTCTGTGCGGTGTTTGTTTATATTGATCAGCGGATATTTTCAGGATTTAAGGATTATTTAATAATTTCTGTGCTACAATGTGAATACACCAAAGAAAGGCGGTAGGAAAATGTACATAAACATTCTCAAAAAAGACCTGAAACGCAAGAAAACCATGAACGTGATACTGCTTATGTTTATTATCCTTGCGGTAATGTTCGTTTCAAGCGGTCTGAACAACGTATTAACTGTAATGAACGGCACGGATTATTATATGGATAAAGCAGGCGTGGGAGACTATGCGCTCATCACAATGGGCAAAGATTCCACAGGACACGCCGCTCCCATTCTTGATAAGGCTGAATGTGTGAAAAGCTACAAGCTCGAAAACTCTATTTTCGGTTCGCAGAACAGTGTAAAAAGAACTGACGGAACAGACGTGGAAACAAGGAATGTTGCCCTGTTTCAATCAATTTCGGACGTAAAGCTGAACTTCTTTGATGTGGAAAACGCTCCCGTTACAGAAGTAAAGCAGGGCGAGGTCATGATAGCAGGAAAGTTCATACAGAAAAACGGTTTTGAGGTCGGCGATCATATCCTCATAAAGCTTGGCGATGTTCAGATGGAGCTGAAAATTGCAGGCAAGGTGAAAGACGCTTTTTTAGGCGGCGATATAATGGGCAATACAAGATTTTTGCTGAATCAAAGGGACTATGACAAATTCCTGTCCGATGATATGATAAGAGCGCACTATCAGGGAGAGATAGCTTATATCGAAACCGATGATGTAACGGCAATAAAATCCGTGATAGCAAATATACCGGGAGTTTTGTTCGACGGTACAAGAAGTATGCTTCAAACTGCCTATGTCATGGATATGCTCGTGGCGTTTATCGTGCTTATATTAAGCGTGTGCCTGATAGTCGTATCATTTGTTGTACTTCGTTTCTCTATCAACTTTACCATTTCCGAGGAATACAGAGAGATCGGCGTTATGAAAGCTATCGGTCTGAAAAACCGCAAGATCAGGGGACTTTATATTGCCAAATATCTGATAATGGCGGTAGTCGGCGGAATTATCGGCTTTTTTGCAAGTATTCCCTTTGGCAATATGCTGCTTAAATCAGTAAGCGAAAATATGGTTCTCGGCAATAACGCAGGTCTGCTTATAAATATTGCAAGCACAGTCGGTACAATATTTATAATTCTTCTGTTCGCTTACGGCTGTACGGGCAAGGTGAAGAAGCTTACTCCGATTGACGCTATTCGTTCGGGACAGACAGGCGAACGTTTCCGCAAAAAGAGCTTTTTCAGAATCGGTAAAACAAACGCTAAGCCTGCGTTCTATATGGCGGTAAACGACATTTTAAGCGCGCCCAGACGCTTTATGACGGTTATTGTTTCATTCTTTATCTGCACTCTGTTTGTGCTGATACTGGTAAACACGGTCGCTACCATGAAAAGTTCCAATCTTATCACCACATTCGGTACGAAAAGCGACATCTACATAACAGATATTGACAGCGCAACAAAGCTTATGAGTGAGGGCGACCGCGAAAGCGTCGAGGATAAACTGAATGACATTGCCGATTCGATTTCGGAGAAAGGTATGCCTTGTGAATTAAGCCTTGATATTCAGTATAAATATAAAATTATTTCCAAAGGAAACAGCTTTTCTTTAAGCTGCTCCCAGAGCGTCAATATTCCTGCGGACAAGTACGAATATTACGAGGGTACATCGCCGCAGAATAAAAACGAAATTGCAATAACTCCGCAGGTTTCCGAAATGCTTGACGCTGAGATCGGAGATACGGTAACGATAGACTTCGGCACGGAAAAAATCGACTGCATTATTACCGCATACTTTCAGACGATGAACCAAATGGGCGAGGTTATCCGTCTTAGCGATGAAGCCCCCACCGATATGAGCTTTGTTGCGAATTTCAGGCAGTATCAGGTCGATTTCACCGATTCCCCAACTGATAAAGAAATTGAAAACCGCAAGGAAAAGATAAAGGAGCTTTTCGATAATGCCGATGTAATGAACGCTGCGGAATACTGCATGGACTGCATATCGGTCGTTCCCACTATGGAGGCTGTTCAGTATATGCTCCTCGCAATAACCATAATCGTTGTGATACTTGTTACGGTCTTGGTGGAACGCTCGTTTATCTCCGATGAACGCAGTCAGATCGCTCTACTGAAAGCTATCGGCTTCAAGAACGGCGCAATAATCAAATGGCATACGCTGCGTTTCGGCATAGCTGCGCTTGCGGCGGCGATTCTTGCGGCGGTAGCTTCCATACCCATGACTAACCTTTGCATTTCGCCTATTTTCGGAATGATGGGCGCAGTTGATATTGACTTCATGATCGACCCGTTAAAGGTATTCCTGCTCTATCCCCTGATTATTTTTGCCGTAACTGTCCTGACAGCGTGGCTTACCTCGCTTTACACCAAAACGATAAAAACTTCCGAAGCTGCTAACATTGAATAAAGGAGAATTTATATGAACAAAGTATTAATAGCAAACGACCTCTGCAAAACGTACATTGTCAACAAGCGTCAGAACAACGTGCTGAAAAATGTGAATTTCAGCATCGACGAGGGCGAAATGGTCGCTGTAATGGGTCCGTCGGGTTCGGGCAAGTCTACCCTGCTGTACGCCGTTTCGGGCATGGACAGCATTACCGCAGGCGAAGTGCAGTTCTGCGGCAGGAATCTCTCTGAATTAAAGGAAAAAGAGCTTGCCGACCTCAGACTTGACGAAATGGGGTTCATCTTCCAGCAGATGTATATGCTGAAAAATCTCACCGTTCTTGACAATATTATTCTTCCTGCATGTCAGTCCGAAAAAAGAAAGGAAACTCGCAAAGAGACCGTACAAAGGGGCGAAACGCTTATGCGTAAGCTCGGCATTATAGATATTGCGGATAACGATATTACCGAGGTCTCGGGCGGTCAGCTCCAGCGAGCCTGCATCTGCCGAAGTATGATAAACGACCCGAAGATAATTTTTGCAGACGAGCCTACAGGCGCGCTGAACCGCACCTCCTCCAACGAGGTCATGGAGGAGCTTACCAAGCTGAACAACGAGGGTACTACGATAATGCTTGTTACTCACGATGTGAAAGTCGCCGCAAAATGCACAAGAGTGCTTTACATAGTTGACGGAAACATAAAAGGAGAGTATAATATAAGTAAGTACAAAAATGCTTCCCAAATGCGGGAGCGTGAACGCGCTTTAAATAACTGGTTAATGGAAATGGGTTGGTAATATGACCGATATTCTGATTGTTGAAGATAATAAAGAGCTTGCAGACCTGCTGTGTGATTTTCTTCGCGCCGAAAATTACACGGTATCGACTGCGGAAAGCGGCGAAAAAGCCTTGTCCCTGTACGAAAAATACGGGGCAAGGCTTATCGTGCTGGATATTATGCTGCCGGGAGTGGACGGATTTTCCGTGTGCGGTAAGATACGTGAACAAAGCAATACTCCGATACTTATTGTAAGCGCAAAAACGGATAAGGATAACAAGCTTAACGGGCTTATTCTCGGAGCTGACGACTACATAGAAAAACCCTATGATATTGATATTCTCCTTGCTAAAATAGCAGGTATTTTCAAACGCCGATACGCTCTCGATGAAATTACCGAGGGCGATCTGACGCTTAATAAAGCGAACAAGACCGCCTGTAAAAACGGCGTTCCGATAAATATGACGGCTAAGGAGTTTGAGCTGCTCCGCCTGCTTATCGAAAATAAGGGGAAAACCCTTAACAAGGAATATATTTTCAACACGATATGGGGAAGCGACAGTTTCTCTGAAATTCAGACTCTTACGGTGCATATAAAATGGCTGCGGCAGAAAATCGAGGACGACCCCAAGAAACCGCAGCATATCCAAACAGTATGGGGCGTGGGGTATAAGTTTGTATGAAAGCTTTTAACAGAATTTTTATCGGTATGCTGCTGCTTATCGCTATAATTTTTGCAGGGGCAAATCTGCTGCTCCTGAATATTGATAATATCGGCAGCGGCAGACCGTATCGCGTTGAGATAGAACGGCTTTCAAGACTTATCGAAACGGACGCTGCTACAGCCGCCGCCGCTCTTTCAGACTGCGAGTATATAACGGGGATCGTAAAGCTTTCGGACTGTCCCGACAGCTTTTATAAAGCCGACAGCGACTATGCAATACGTGAGATAAACGGCGAGCTTTATCGGTTCGACTATACCATGTCACGCAAAAACAACGGCGATGTTGTTATCATAGTTAATTTGATTCTGACCGTCATGTCGGCGGTAATTGTCGGTATACTGGTCTATGTCCGCGCGAAAGTTCTTACTCCTTTTGAAAGGCTTACCAACGTTCCCTACGAACTCTCAAAGGGCAATCTCACCACGCCTGTCAAGGAAAACAAAAACCGATTTTTCGGCAAATTTATTTGGGGCGTTGACCTCCTGCGTGAAAATATTGAGGAGCAGAAAAAACGCGAGCTTGAACTTCAAAAGGAAAAGAAAACCCTGCTGCTGTCTTTGTCTCACGATATAAAAACTCCGCTGTCCGCCATAAAGCTGTACTCAAAGGCTCTTTCAAAGGGGCTGTATCCCGATAAGGCGAAGCAGCTCGAAATTGCCGAAAGCATAAACGACAAGGCTGACGAAATAGAGGGGTATATCTCCCAGATCATCAAGGCGTCAGGCGAGGATTTTTTAAGGCTTGAAGTAAATAACGGCGAATTTTATCTCTCGGAGCTTATAAACCGCATTTCGGCTTATTACAGCGAAAAATTACGGCTCGTACATATTCGTTTCAGCGTTGGCAAATACGGGAACTGCCTTATCAAGGGCGACATCGAACGCAGCGTTGAGGTACTCCAGAACATCATTGAAAATGCTATAAAATACGGCGACGGAAAGCTGATAGAAATAATGTTCAGCGAGGAGGACTGGTGTCAGCTTATAACCGTGAAAAACAGCGGAAATACGCTCCCCGATTCGGAAGTTATCCACATTTTCGAGAGCTTTTGGCGCGGTTCAAATGCCGATAACCAAAAGGGCAGCGGTCTTGGACTTTACATCTGCCGTCAGCTTATGAGAAAAATGAACGGCGATGTTTTTGCGGAAACCGAAAAGGGTCATATGAACGTTACTTGCGTTTTTCAGAAAGTCTAATTAAAAATCTCTTTTTTGGTTTTCTCGATAGCGGCAATCACCTTATCGCACCAAAGGTCAAATTCGGGGTCGCTTATCTGATATTCGGGGTGTCTGAGAATGTATTCTATAGTTCTTCTTATTCCCTCGTCAAATCGAACCTCCGCCTTAAAATCGGGAACTGCCCTTTTCAGCTTTTCGTTGTCAAAAACGACTGAGTTCGCCTTGTCGCCTATAAGACTGCCTTTGAAGTCATAGTCGCTCACCGAACACAGAAAATCGGAAGAAACATGATACGGGACAAGTTCAACTCCCAATGCGTTTGCGATAGAACCATATATCTGATTCCATGTTAGCGTTTCGTCCGAAGTTATCTGGTACGCTTCGCCTATTGCATGGATATTTCCCATAAGTCCGACAAAGCCCTTTGCAAAATCGCTGTTGTGGGTCATAGTCCATAAGGACGCGCCGTCGCCGTGGATAATTACGGGCTTTCCCTCTATCATACGCTTTATTACCTGCCAACTTCCGTTTCTGCCGTGTACTCCGAGCGGAACGGAACGCTCGTCATACGTATGGCTGGGTCGAACTATCGTTATCGGAAAACCGTTTTCACGATACATCTTCATAAGAAATTCTTCGCAGGCTATCTTGTTTCTCGAATACTCCCAGTAAGGATTCGCAAGCGTTGTCCTCTCGCTTATTATATAGTCGGAAACGGGCTTATGATATGCGGACGCCGAGCTGATATACATAAACTGTTTCGTTCTGCCGTTAAACAGTCTGTAATCACGCTCCAACTGTTCGGGAACAAATCCGATAAATTCGCATACGGCGTCAAATTTCATTCCGTCAAGCTTTTTTGCCGCCGCAGCTTCATCGTTAATATCCGCATTTATTACATTAACGCCCTGCGGAAGTTCCCTTTTCTGCGTTCCGCGGTTAAGAAGATAAACCTCCCATTCCTTTTCTGCAAGCAGCTTTGTTACAGCCATACTGATAGTTCCCGTTCCGCCGATAAGTAATGCTTTCATATCCTTATTCCTTTCAAACTTCCGCTTTAGCCGCTATTTTATATATATTTGAAATATCCTCGGACGAAAGCGATACGAAGCCTCCTGTTCTGCCGTCGCCAAGTCCGAATTTCCGTACAAGCTCGGGAATGTCTTCCTCCCTTGCGCCAAGCTGCTCAAAGTTTATCGGCATACCTATCTCCGAAAGGAACTTCCTGAATCTGCGGATACCCTTTAACGCCGTTTCCTCGGGGTTCTCAAAATTCATTTCGCAGCCCCATATGCGAACCGCCGTCTGCGCAAATCGCATTACGTTATGCTTGTAAACGTATTCCATCCACGCAGGCATTATTACCGCAAGTCCTGCGCCGTGCGCGCAATCGTAAAGTCCCGAAAGCTCATGCTCGATAGCGTGGCTGTTCCAATCCTGACTTCTGCCTACTCCCACAATATCGTTATGGGCGACTGTTCCTGCCCACATTATATTCGCTCTTGCCTGATAATTATGAGGGTCTGCTATGACACGGGGCGTTTCCTTTATCATTGTTAGCAGAACCGCTTCGCACAAACGGTCAGTTATCTCGACCTCCGTTGTGTTCGTAAAATAGCGTTCAAATACATGCGCCATTATATCCGTTGCTCCGCAGGCTGTCTGATACGGACTGAGCGTTTCGGTCAGCTCGGGGTCAAGAATTGAAAACCTCGGACGCAAGAGGTCGGAGCTTGTGTCGCGTTTCAGCATTCCGTTTTCCTTGGTAATTACCGACGCTCCCGAACCCTCGCTGCCTGCCGCTGCAATAGTCAGGACTGTTCCCAACGGAAGCGCCTTTTCAACTACGGCTTTTCCGCTGTAAAGCTCCCAAAAATCACCGTCGTACATAACTCCTGCCGCAATTGCCTTTGCCGAATCTATACACGAACCTCCGCCGACCGACAGTATAAAGTCCACCTGTTCTCTGCGGCAAAGCTCTATCCCCTCGTACACCTTTGTGTCGCGCGGATTCGGCTGTACCCCTCCGAGAAGCACGCAGCTTATGTTCTCGGCTTCAAGGGACGCTTTCACTCGCTCGATAAGTCCCGAACGTACTGCCGAGCCTGTACCGTAATGCACGAGTACCTTTGTTCCTCCGTACTTTTTTACGTATTTTCCGCACTCGCTCTCGCTGCTCTTTCCAAATATAAATTCCGTCGGACTGTAAAACTGAAAGTTCTCCATATTTTTTTCTCCTTTTAAAATTTTTTTATCGTATGTTTTGCTCTTTTAATTATATCATAATTCCTCTAAATATTCAAGTGATTTTTAATAAAAATTTTGTGCATTTCTTGCTGTTTTTTTGCATAATTCAAGAAGTCTCCGTTAAGGGGAGATACAAAACAGGCTCTCAAACATATAATAATCAAGAGGTGATTTAAATGATAATATGTGCCGAAGTTATCGGAACAGAAGATAACAGACTTATTGTGCTTGACAAAGCGTCGCAGCAGGAGGTCGCCGTCAATACGCGCTGCCTTAACTTTAACAAAGGCGACAAAGTTAAAATAACGTACAACGGAATCATGACACGCAGCATTCCGCCGCAGATATGCGCAGAAAGTATAGTCAGATTGCCCGACAATTCCGCCGATGCCTATTTGCTCAGATACAATGAGATACTGAATACAATGACAGAAGAAATGTGCAGCGCGGAACTGACAGACAGTATTTCCCGAAATTTTATCGTTCAGATGATTCCTCACCACAGGGCGGCTGTCGAGATGTCCGAAAATATCCTGAAATACACCAATAACGCCGAGCTTATTTCAATTGCGCAGAATATCGTATCGGAACAAACAAAAAGCATCGAGAATATGCAGGCGGCTTTAGAAACTTGCAGTTCCCTCGCAAACTGCCCTTGCGATGTGAATTCCTATCAAAGTAAGTTCCGCTGCATAACTAAAACAATGTTTTATAAAATGCGTAACGCTTGCTCCGACTGCTGCGTAAACTGCGATTTTATTCGGGAAATGATACCTCATCACGAGGGCGCGGTCAGTATGTCCCTCAACGCTTTGAGCTTCGAGATATGCCCCGTTTTAAAGCCTGTTCTGAACGCTATCATCGTTTCTCAGGAAAACGGCATTCGCCAAATGAAATGTCTCGCTAAAAATCTGAATTACAAATAAACAGTTATATTTGTAGGGGACGGCGCCCTCGACGTCCCGTTTCCTGTGAATTGCGGCTACGGGGACGCATATCCCGTACATAAGAATACGGTCGGCAATGGGTGCAGCGACACGCTGCCGCAAGCTCGCTAATATTTTTAAACTCAAATTTATCTCCGCGCCTGTTGCAATTATTAAGCCGAGCCGTTAGCAATCGCTGTCTTTTAAAGCTAAAAGCTAACAGCTAACAGCTAAAGGCTAATAGCTAACGGCTCTACTGTCCTCCTATGGCGTTCGCTGCGAATCTATTCGGCATGGTAAATCTGTCGCTTTTCTTCCACCAAGCGTTTACAACAACAAGAGAGATACCTACACTGACAGCATATACGCCTACCGTTATTACTGCGGACGCTCCCAATGACAGCTCCGATATTCCGTCTATAATTCCCGATTTTTGAATAACTTTCGGAATGAACAAAAAAACAAAATAGGGAATAGCAAAGCACCATGTCAGCTTTTTCTTTCCGTAGAACGCTGCTGAAAAAATCAACAGAGAGCTGCCTACAGAATCAATTATAAGCACATATGAAAGTCCCGTGACACCTAAATTGACTGCGGCGACTGCGGCAAAAACAATATCATATATCAGCGTCATTGCAAGTCCCGTTACTATGGGCGCAGCCGTGTAAAGAGCTTTTCCGCAGCTACATGACGTATAAAACTTATTCTGATATATCTTCAAATTGCCTATCATTGCCATTAAGAAAAATCCGATTTTTCCCATTTGTATTGCGCCGAGCATGGACGAATGATCCTTGCTTCCCACAGGCTCGGGAGATATGATAAGTAATGCCAGCATTGCTCCCGAAAATAGAATTGTAAAGCCTATTATAAACGGATTTGCTGCCGCTTTTAAATATAGCTTCATTGCTCTTAAAAAAATATTTTTATTCATTTTTCTCTCCTTTATTATATGATAGCCTTTAGCTGTTAGCCATTAGCCGTTAGCCATTGGTAGATGAATTTAGTGCGGCGGCTCGCCCTCTTATGTCATTAAAGTTTCAAAATTGCAACAGTCGCGGAAAAAATTTGAGTTTAAAAATATTAGTGAGCTTGCGGCAGCGTGTCGCTGCACCCATTGCCGACCGTATTCTTATGAACGGGATATGTGTCCCCGTAGCCGCAATTCTCAGGGAAAGGCAAATAACAAAAGAAGCGTGTCGCTGCACCCATTGCCGACCGTATTCTTATGAACGTGATATGTGTCCCCGTAGCCGCAATACGCAGGGAAATGCAAATACGACACGCCGACACGCTGCTTAGGTATTCCAACGACGTTTTCTGTAGCTTGCAAGCATGAGCTTATGCGATACGGGGATAAGCAAGATTGCAAGAATCGCCGCTGTGATATGCACGATACCGAGTTCCCCTTTAGTGATATGAACGGTAAACGCTCCGACAAGGCTAATTCCAAACATCTGCATGAAACTTAACAGCGTTCTTGCAAGGTCATTTTTGATAACGCTTATAAGATTTACAATGCCTACTCCGAGCAGAAGAAATACTGCAACAGAAACGCAAGTAGCCGCGCCGTACCTCATGAAAGGTATAACAGCGTTCAATGCGCCGATAATGCCTATATACAGGCATATGCCGATAATGACAGACAAAACTAACGCCGTTCTCGCCTTTTTATACGTATCAAATCCGCCCTTGACCGAACGAAAAAATTTACCTCCCGGAAGCTTTTTTTCAAAGGTCTGAACGGAGAGCAATGCAACTCCGATTCCGCCGTCTATTGCCAAAAACATATTGCTCATAAACGATTCGCATACCTCGTTACGGGCTGCCGCAAAGCCGCTTTCGGCGCATATCATTAAAAAGAAAAAAGCGATAGTGACTACATATATTACTGTCATTATACACGTAAACTGTAAGGTCTGCTTAAAAAAACCCGAACCGATATATATTTTAACTGCCTGCGACATGGTAAGCGACGTTTTATTTTTCTGCATTTTCCTCCGCCTTTCTGAGTATGCCGACGCTAAGCTGCTGTAATGTCGGCGTTTCTATCGCTGTATCGTATGTACGGAGCATTTCGGCATTCTCCGCAAGAGCTATCCCCTCAAAGCTCGTTTTGTTTCCCGTGAACGAGAGCATAAGGGGCTTTGCTTTGTCCGCGATCATTCCGTCGCCGTGAACGAGTATGTATTTCTGCTTTAAGTCCTCAACGAATCCCTGCTCTATGACCTGTCCGTGCGCCATAAATATCGCGTGGTCTGTGGCAAATTCCATATCCGCGATATTATGCGTGGAGAACAGCACCGACCGTTCGCCGTCACGTTCCGAAAGGTACTCCCTGAACATATCGCACAGCAGGTCGCGCGCAAGAGGGTCGAGCGAGGACGCAGGTTCGTCAAGCACCAAAAGCTCCGTATCTCTTGCAAGTACAGCCGCAAGGTATGTCCGCATCTTGTTGCCGTCCGAAAGCTTCATCAGCTTCTTCTGCTTCTTCGCGGCAGGGTCGCCGAGCTTGAATCGCTTGCAAAGCTCCGCAAATCTCGCCCTGTCAAAATTATCAAAACCAAGCTCCATTGAATTTGCTATCGTTTTGAGCGTCCAATCCATTGGGAAAAAATTTGCGGACGAACAGTAGCCTATCCTGTTGCGGAGCGAATCGTCGTCTATATCGGTCATGCTGCCGAAATATTCGGCTTCACCGCTTGTTTTTCCCGTAACGCCGCACAGAATATCAATAAGCGTGGTCTTGCCTGCGCCGTTCGCGCCTATCAACGCCGTTGCGAATCCGCAGGGTATCTCCGCATGTACCTCACCCAGCGTAAAATCCTTATATTCCTTTGTGATACCTTTGATTTCAATTGCTTTTTTCATTGTCCGTTCTCCTTATCATTCTTCCATATTCCACAGCGTTTCGAGGGTTTGCTGCACCTCGTCAAGCCCCACTCCCGCTATTCTTGCCGAATATATCGCGTCCGTCAGATTCTTTTCAAGCTGCCGCATATGCTGCTCTTTGAGCATTCGTTCGTCCTGCGCGTTCACGTAGTATCCCCTGCCCTTTGACGCTGTTACCAAGCCCTCCGCAGACAGCTCCTCGTATGCTTTCATTGTCGTTATAACGCTGATTTTCAGGTCTTGCGCAAGTCCCCGTATCGACGGCAGAGCTTCCCCTGCTTTGAGTTTCCCCGTCAATATCTGCTCCCTTATCTGCGCCGCTATCTGCTTGTAGATCGGTTCGCTTGAATTCTGATAGATTTTCATATCATCATCTCCCTTTGTCAAACTGTTCATGTGTTATATATACAGTATACACCACTTGCTCCGTTTTGTCAATGTTCAAATGCTACAATTCTCGATGACGATATTGCGGCTCTTTTGACAAATTTATACAATTGAGCCGTTAGCTGTTAGCCTATTACGTTGTTTTTGGAGTTTTGGCACCTTTTGGCACTTTTCTAATAATTGCCGTTTTTGCCTATATTATGTGGTTTTGGGGACTTTTGGCACTTTTGGCACTTTGGCACGGGGGGTAAATCTTGAAAAACAGCATACAACAATTTTTATTTACGCTGTAATCTGCCGATGTAGGGACATGACATGTTGTGTCTTTGGAGGGTTTCAATTAAATAAACATTCCACGATGTAGGGGACGGCGCCCTCGACGTCCCGCTCAAAAAGATTACAGTATCATATAATTATAGACAGAAATGTACAGCCGAAATAACGATATATCCGCATTTTTACGTGTCACATAATGCTACGTGCGAAAACGGGACGTCGAGGGCGCCGTCCCCTACAAAAACAATCCGTTTATAAAGGGGTATCTTTGACGCTCTATGCAGAGAAATTAAAATTGAAATCTATATAATAAAGGGATTTGATTAAAAGATATATATAAAGTTTATACAGTCGAAATAACGATATATCCGCATTTTTACGTGTTACATAATGCTACGTGCAGGAACAATATTAATAAGGGGATTTGATTAAAAGATATATATATAACCGTTTTTCAAGATTTACCCCCCGTGCCAAAGTGCCAAAAGTGCCAAAAGTCCCCAAAACCACATAATATAGGCAAAAACGGCAATTATTAGAAAAGTGCCAAAAGGTGCCAAAAGTGCCAAAACTCCTTTATATAAATGGATTGATTATGTATTTGATACTTGGTCTGCCTTTATTTGTGTCATTCTGAATTTGCTTGATATACTTCATATCTTCCAAAAATTCAAGGAGTTCATCAAATTTCTGTTCTTCTTTAATAGCTTTACAAAGTCTCCTGATCTCTCTCCTGCTCAGTTCAGGCTTATCAGAGGTCTTAATTCTGCTGATAATATACATTGCATTTTGGGTGATTACATCTTCTTCCAAGCCGTTAAAAGCCGAAAGAGCCTGATTTTCAGCCCAAAGACCGATCGTCACGGCGTTCAAAGCGGTCTGACCGTTGATAGGCTCGTTGGGGGAATGCTCGCACAGATGAAGCAGTCCTGCTATCTTCAAGACCTTACCGAAGTGTTTGCTTGCGTATTCTTTCATGTTCTCGAACATACCGCCGCTGTGCATTTTGGATTGCAGCATGTCGTGATAATCGTGAAAAATGTTGTAGCTTTCCTTGTCGTGAACGAGCTTTACGGGGGTGGGATTCTTAGGCATTCTCAGCAGCCTTGTGATAAGCTCGTCATAGGCTTTCTGCAAATTCAGGGGGATATTCTCGCTTTTATAGGCTTGCGAACCTGCGCGACCCTCGGGGAAAGAAAACAGGAAACGCTGCATAAGTCCGCGACCCGAAAACTGCGGATTGCTCATAGTTTGGCTGAAAAGCTGCGGCTGCGTCATAATACCTATCGTGAGGTAAGGCGAATCCAAGGTTATATTATCGGACGTTCGTCTGAAAATGGTGTGGGGCGAACCGTCATAAGCCTTTAGGAACAAGTTGATATTGCACTGACCGCCCGTGTAAATGCCCGAAATTACGTTAAATACGCTGCCCTCGTCGTCCATAACAGCCATACAGCCGCCCTGCTTGAACATCTCCGCCGCAAGAGCTTCGGGGGTGGTATCGGAGCAGATAAGGCTCAATTCGTGAACCTGTTCAAGCTCGCAAAGCTCTTTTGTAAGCTCCTGAACCCGTTGGAGACTTGCGTTTTTGCCGCTCATTGCAGCCTGTTTCTGATGCTCGAGGAACTGCCGTTTGCTCCTGTATTCCTCGATGTCGCCGCGGTGAAGCTCGTTGTAAGTCCGCTGAAATTCCTCCACGGGTCTGATAAGCTCCTTGAAAACGCCCGACTTTCGCTCTCCGGGAGGAGCTATAGTCAGGGTGTAGAGGTTAATTGATTCCGTGTGAGCGTTGGCAGGATAAGCCACGATAGCTTTGCCCTGCAAGCACAGCGACAACACCGACAACATCGGCAAGGCTGCCATAGAGCTGTTTACCTGAACAAATTCGCATATCGCTTTCAGATAATCAGCAAGCGTTTTCGGCAGACTGCTCACAGGGAACGGCTGCGAATCGACTTCTTTTTCAAACTTTTCGGGCAGCTCCCACAGCTCAGGCTCGTTGAAGTCCTTGGCGGCTTTCTGAGCGATGTCGTAAATCTGCTGTTCGATTTGAAGCTCCCTTGCCTGTGTCATAATTCCCGTGAAAATCTCGGCTCGTTCGTGTAGGTCTCTTTTCAGAAGCACGTTTTCGATGATACTCGGCATTCTCGACAGAAGCTGTTCGGCTGTTAAATGAATTTCTTTTTCCTGCATTTTATACCTCCTTATATTTGGCAGCTCGGCAGAAGATTTCCACCGAAATTTAAAAAGCCTTTCACTTATAGACGGGAACAGCCCTTTTTTCAACGAAAAACCATTGATTATCAGAAAAATTTACAGAATGTTAATAAATTAGCCTTTAGCCATTAGCCTTTAGCCGTTAGCTAAGTCGGACACCATAAGCTAAGGGCTAACAGCTTTTTTCAAAACTTACCCCGTGTGACATGTGACAAAAGTGCCAAAATGGAATAAAACAGCTAACGGCTAATGGCTAACGGCTGACGGCTTTCTCAAAATAAAAAAAGACTCTCCGTTGTCGGAAAGTCTCACAGATAAAAAATATTCAATTATTGCCCCGATAACAAGCAAACAGGCGTTCTCCCAAAGCAGGAAAACGCCTATTTACCGTCATATATACTGGAGCTGATGATCGGACTTGAACCGACGACCTACGCCTTACCAAGGCGTTGCGCTACCGACTGTGCCACATCAGCGCCAACAATAAATATTATACAACATGGGACGGAAAAAGTCAAGAGGGAAATAAATATTTTTTTATTTTAACTTTAAAATGACTTGACATTTTTTGCTGTGTGTGTTATCATAACATTAGAGCTTGTTTAATATCTCGGCGTGTGCGGATTTTCGAGCATAAATTTGTCGAGTACAAGGCGAAAAGGCGAAAGCATACTTGATGTATGGTGAGGTTTTTCAACGCAGTAATCGACGAATTTTGCCGAAAAGGCGTGTGCGACGAGATGTTAAACAGGCTCTTAAATACTGTGAACGAATAAAACCTGTGAGCGCGCTTGTTCAGAGAGCCTTCGGTCGGTGCGAGAGGGAGAAGTCTCATAGGGAGCTACATTCGGGAGTTTCCGCATTGAATAAAGTAGGTGCGGACGTTTCGGCACGTTATAGCCTTTGAGGTCGGGTAATTCCCGATAAACCGAGGTGGTACCGCGAGTAAATTCGCCCTCGGACAGTTTTTACGCTGTCCGAGTTTTTTTGTATTTGGTGATATTATGAAAACAGTCCCTGCAAAAACAATTCTGCAAAAAAACAAGACCTCCGACTGGTTCGGAAACGACTACAACATGAACCTTTACCGAGGCTGCTGCCACGGCTGCATTTACTGTGACAGCCGTTCGGAATGCTACCGCGTGGAAAACTTCGATACCGTCCACGCCAAGGAAAACGCCCTTGTGATACTCCGTGACGAGCTGCGGCGAAAGGTGCGGTCGGGCGTTATCGGAACAGGCGCAATGAGCGACCCGTATAATCCTTTCGAGGAAAAAGAGCTGCTCACCCGTCATTCGCTGGAGCTTATCTCGGCTTATGATTTCGGCGTTACAGTAATAACGAAAAGTCCCCTGATAACGCGAGATATAGACGTTTATAAGGAAATAGCCGACCACTCCCCCGTCCTTTGCAAAATGACTGTAACGACCGCAGACGACGAGCTTTGTAAACTTATTGAACCAAACGTAGCCGTGTCGTCGGAAAGATTCAACGCGCTCGCCAAATTGTCGGACAGCGGAATTTTTACGGGAATCACCCTTATGCCTATCCTGCCCTTTATAAACGATACGGAGGACAATATACGGCGAATCGTCCGTACTGCCCACGAATGCGGCGTGAGGTGCGTTTATCCGTTTTTCGGGGTAACTCTTAGGACGAATCAGAGAGAGCATTTTTTTAATATGCTTGACAAAATTTTTCCCGATTCGGGACTTCGGGAGCAGTATATTAAACGCTACGCAAACAGATACGAATGCGTAAGCCCGAACGTTAAAAAATTGCAGAAGCTTTTTACAGAAGAATGCGAACGTTTCGGCATACTTTATAATATGAAAAGCATTATTCGCGCCTATAAAATGGGCTACGGCGATATGCAGCTTTCGTTTTTCTGAATATACTTAGAGCCATTAGCCTTTAGCCGTTAGCTGTTAGCCATTGGTAGATGAATTTTGTAGGGGACGGCGGCAGCGTGTCCCTACATCGTGAAAAATGCCGGAATAATAGAAACGTTCAGCCGAAAGAACATTGGTATTGATGATTAGCTTATGGAGGGTTATTTATGGAACAGCATAATAAGATAATAAATGCTGTTGCAAAACAGTACTTAGCGTCCGAGGGACTTTTCAGGGTTGGTTCGTCAAGAAACTGGATAGATGACAATGGTTATTTTCTGACAATAGTTGAATTTCAGCCAAGCAGCTATTCAAGAGGTACATATCTTAATGTCGGAATAAACTTTATGTGGGAAAAATCAGAGGGTTTGAACGACACTTTATCTTTTGACTGCGGCGGCAGAGTTATAATAGGTAAAGGAACACAGTTTGCGGAATACAGAGAACGTCTTAAAAACGGCGATGAAATTTTTACGGCGGAAGTTGAAAAATTTGCTGCCGCTGCTTTGGAAAAAGTAAAGGAATACCGCAGGCTTTGTGATTTGGATAATGCAGAGAAACAACTGCTTGTAAAAACAAGGCAGACACAAAAGGATTGCATGTTCTGGGAAATGTACGATTTAGCAATGCTTTGCTTTTTCAAGGGAGATTTTAACAGAGGAAAAAATTGCTTCAACAGTTTTCTTGATACAGCAAAAAATTCTGTATTGGGCAATACATATTGTGAGTGGATTGAAGAATTTTATAATTATTGTATTTCGGAAATAGTACCTCAGATAGATTCTGCTGATACGGCTCAGAAAATGGTTTTTGAAATGATAAACAGAAGAAGAAAATATTTTAACAATAAATCTTCCTACAAAAAGATGAGGAAAGATATTATTTTCTGATATAGCTTTAAAAGACACCGATTGCTAACGGCTAACGGCTTTAATGCTTATAAATAAATTAACATAAAGGAGAAAAAATAATGACTACATTTGAAGAACTCAAACGGAGAGGACTGCTTGCGCAGCTTACCGACGAAAAGGAAATTGAGGAACTTGTAAACGCAGGAAAAGCCACGTTTTACATTGGTTTCGACCCTACGGCGGACAGCCTGCACGTAGGACACTTCATGGCACTTTGTCTGATGAAACGTCTGCAAATGGCAGGAAACAAGCCTATCGTACTTATCGGCGGCGGAACAGCCATGATAGGCGACCCCTCGGGCAAGACGGACATGCGTAAGATGATGACCCCCGAGACTATCCAACACAACGTTGATTGTTTCAAGAAGCAAATGAGCCGATTTATCGACTTTTCGGAGGACAAGGCTATCATCGTCAATAATGCCGACTGGCTTATGAATCTGAATTATATCGAGCTTCTCCGCGATGTCGGAGCGCATTTCAGCGTAAACCGAATGCTCTCTCACGAATGCTACAAGCAGCGTATGGAGCGTGGACTTACGTTCCTTGAATTTAACTACATGATAATGCAGAGTTACGACTTCCTTGAATTGTTCCAGAAATACGGCTGTAACATGCAGTTCGGCGGCGACGACCAGTGGGCGAACATGCTCGGCGGAACTGAGCTTATCCGCCGCAAGCTCGGCAAGGACGCATACGCCATGACAATTACGCTGCTTCTCAATTCCGAGGGCAAGAAAATGGGTAAGACCGAAAAAGGCGCAGTATGGCTTGACGCCGAGAAAACGTCCCCCTACGAGTTCTACCAGTATTGGAGAAACGTTGCCGACGCGGACGTTATCAAATGCCTTAAAATGCTCACATTTGTACCCGTTGAGCAGATAGAGGAAATGGAAAAAACTATGGAGGGAGCGGAGTTCAACAAGGCTAAGGAGCTTCTTGCATACGAGCTGACAAAGCTTGTTCACGGCGAGGAGGAAGCTGAAAAAGCCAAAGCAGCCGCAAAAGCACTTTTTGGCGGCGGCGGTTCTGACGATAATATGCCTACGGTCGAAATAGATTCGGCAGACCTTACAGACGGCACTATAGGACTTCTTACGCTTGTTGTCAAAGCAGGACTTGCGCCCTCTATATCGGAGGCTCGCCGACTTGTTCAGCAGGGCGGAATAACTGTAAACGATGAAAAAATGACCGACGGCAAGGCGCAGATAAAGCTTTCGGGCGAAGTGATAGTCCGCAAAGGAAAGAAAGCCTTCAAAAAAGTTATCGTAAAGTAAATATTTTCCCGATATGAGCTTATAAGGGGACGTCCTGATTTGCAGGGCGTTCCTTGTTTTTATAATAAAAAACCGCACCACAATGGTACGGTTTTTATTGTTAATTAGTAGTTAGCTTATGGTGTCCGCAGCTAACGGCTTTAAATAAATTTAATCCCAGCCGTTCACATCGCTATGCGTGACTTCACCGCTCGCAGTCGTTCCGACAGTGAAATTAACTTTTTCTTTTACTTTTTCCGCTTTATCTGATGAAGCTTTTTTGAAATCTTCAAGCAACTGCCTGTTATCGCCGCGGTCGGGAAGATAAAGCATAATATCGTTTACAAAAAATACCGCTATCGGCTTTTCTCCGAATACCATAGGCGTACATCTTTTAACGACCTCGACGATCTTGTCGTTATCGCGCATTACCGAGTAAGCCGCATACGAATAATCTTTATACTGAACACGTACAGCGGTTATTGAATCGGCAACGCAATAATCACGTTCGTCATATTGATATTCCCATATCTTTTTATCTTGGGGCTTGAAAATATCTTGCGCATAGTTTGTAAATACAGGGTCGTCAATATAACCTATTCTGTAGGCGTCAAAATCGCCCTTGTTTATTTCATTGAACGAGATACCCCAGCTTTCAAGAAGCTCTATGGTGTTGCTGAACGAGGTAAGCACCCACTGTTCGTCAACGTAGCAGTAAACGTCCCCTCTAAGAAGCTCCTCCTCCGTCATTGCCGACATATCGTCGTAATATGCCTGACGCAGGTCGAGAACCATTTGGTCTTTAGCCCGAATATCACTGCGATTATACAGCTTATCTGTTACTTCTATCCTGTAATCTTCTTCATCATTATAATAATACTCGCATATATTTTGCGATATAGCCTCCGCGTATTCATCGGAAAGAAGTATTGCCTTTATAAGGTCGCCTGCCATTCCCGACGGAACATCATATCTTCTTAAAATTGTAGAACCCGTCAGCGTTGAGTATCTTAAACTTATTGTATTGCCGTAATCGTTAAGCGCATTGTTAGTGTTTTCCACAATTTCATAATTATAGTCGTCATAATTAAAGTAACGGTCTATTAATTCCTTTTGAAGCTCGACAGATTCTTTTATAACGTCCTTGTCGCTGAATCGTATATCTTCATAAATGCCGAGGAGATTACCTGTCCCGATATTTACGCTTTCAACAGTAAGAGGCAGGGGGACTTTTTTAGCCATACCGAAGCCGTTTGTGACCTCGCAAACCTGACAGACAAGAAGCACCGATATAACGGACGCCGCAAAGCCGATACCAGCCTGCCAGAACTTCTTGAATCCACGTCTTGTTATGACTTCCATTATGAACCAGCCTACGGCGCATATAACGATTCCTGCCACAATAAATGCTCCCATTGCAATAAACAGCGAAAGCACGCAGAAAACAGCCATAGTCATAATCGCATAGAAAGCGGCTTTATATACATAGGGCTTTGAAACGTCCTCCGCCTTTCTGAAACGGCAGAGCAGATAAGCCGCCAGCATGTACAGCGCGCTTACAGCAAGTGTTATGAATATCCACTTGAAGTAAAGGGACGTGTAATAGCTGAATGAACCCGATGAAAATCCTACTTCCGCCACGTAGTTTACAAAAAAGACGAACGAACCGATAGGCGACGTACTTGTAAAGATATTTTTCATCATAATAGCCGCTTCGTCGATACCGTAAGGCTCGCCCTCGCACATAGCCATCCATAAACATGCTATAGCGGCAGGAATAAGAGAATTAAAAGCAATAATGCTGAAAATCGCTTCAAAGGTATTTCCGCAAAAGCTTATTGCAAGTACGCTAAGGCTGTAAAACAGTATCATTGCTACAAGAACGATGAACACCAATTTCAGTATATCGGGGAAAGCTTCCCAAAATTCAGCCATTGGCGGCAAAAACGGAGTTCCTATTCCCATGATAGCGATAGAAAGTATGACCGCTCCGATAGCAGGCAGCATGTAGACGGTAAGTCCCGAAAGGAAATCGGCGAAAAATCGCTGAGTACCGCTGAGAGGGAGCGCATAGTTCATATCGGTAATGGTTTTCCTGTAAAGGTAAGAAAAATGGAACAGAGCTATTACCATGCCGAGAAACAGGCTTATGCAAATGGTGACTACCGCAAGAGAAATAAACGGCGTGCAGCCTGCCTCAACAGCGTTGCTCAGCATTCTGTTTGCTTCGGTATCTTCAAGAGTGTCCAAATAAAAGCCGATAAGAGCTATAACGGAAAGCACAGGCAGACCGAGTATTTGCAGTACGATATTAACGATAAGCAGCTTTTTGTTGCCTGAAATATCGTTCTTGTAACGTGTGCCGAAAAAGCTCTTAGGCTTACTTGATGTCGCTGCTGTCATATCCAAGCACCTCCAGTTCATAGATAAATATTTCCTCGAGAGTAAGAGGTATCATTTCAAAAAGAACGGGCTTTTTCGGAGCGAAGAAAGCTTTCAGCACGTCCGCTTCACCCTTTGCGATGATGTAGTAGACGCTCTGACTGCGTTCAAAATGAAGAATTTCAAGACCCGTTTCCGCAAGCTGCTCACGGGTATACTCAACAGGCGAGCCGTCCTCGTTAGGCGGAAATACGATCTGCAGCTTGTGAACGCTCGATGTAACGCTGTCGAGTTCTCTTGAAAAAACTATCTTTCCGTTGTGGAGAAGCGCAGCCGTATCGCAGACCTCGTTTATCTCGCGGAGATTGTGCGACGATATAACGGTAGTAAGCTGACGGTCGAGCATAGCGTCCACAAGCATTTTCTTCACGATAATTCGCATAGTCGGGTCAAGTCCGTCGAAAGCCTCGTCAAGAAGAAGATAGTCCGTCCTGCAAGCAAGCCCGATAATAACGACAGCCTGCCGCTTCATGCCCTTTGAAAACGTGTTTATCTTCTTATTAAGGGGAAGATTGACGCGTTTTCTCAGCTCCTCGAACATTTCCTCCGAAAAATTTCTGTAATAGCTTTTGTAGTAATTTTTCAGGGCGTTAAGAGTATAGCTGCCGAACTGCACCGTTTCATCGTTTATGAAGAAAACCTTTTGCTTAGCGGCAACGTTGTCGTAAACAGGTTCGCCGTCTATGAGGACTTCCCCCTCCTCCTGCTTGTATATACCCGATAAAAGCCGCAGTATGGTCGATTTTCCTGCTCCGTTTGAACCCAAAAGACCGAACGCCGTGCCTTTTTCGATTTTCAGGTCTACGTGGTCGAGAGCAGTATAAGCGTCGAATTTCTTCACAGTATTTTTCAGCTCTATCATATTTCCTCTCCTTTCTCAAAAATGCCGTCAACGTGCTGTTTCAGAACGTCCGCCGAAACTCCTCGTTTTTTTGCCGTTTTCGCCGCAGCGTCAAAGTCGGATAAAGCCGCTTCACGAAAAATTCCGCTGTCAAGGGCGGCAACAAAGCTCCCCCTGCCCGGAACGGAGTAGATAATGCCCCGTCGTTCAAGCTCCTGATATGCTTTCGCAACGGTGTTCGGATTTACTCTCGTATCCTTTGCAAGGCTGCGGACGCTGGGTAGCTGAGAGTTTTCGCTGAGAGTTCCCGATATTGCAAGTTCTGTTATCTTGCTGTATATCTGCTCATAGATCGGAACTCTGCTTGTCAGATCAATAGAAAACATATGCGCTCCTTTCTGTCCAATGCGTACTATGGTGTGTAATACAGTTATTACACTTATACTATATCACATTTCCGCAGCTTTGTCAAGAGCTTTTTAAAAATTATTTTTTAAATTATGATAGCCTTTAGCCGTTAGCCTTTAGCTTAAAATGTCCGCCATAAGGCGGACAGATTTAAAGAAGATTTTACGAAGCGAATACATTAGCTAACGGCTAACAGCTTATTACACAATATTATTTTTTATGGCGAACACCGCAAGCTGTGTGCGGTCTTTCAGTTTAAGCTTTTCGAGCAGACGTGAGATACCGTTGCGGACAGTCCCCTCGGCAAGAAAAAGCTTTGAAGCTATCTCCTTGTTATCGCAGCCGTCGCAGATAAGTCTCAGGAACTCAGTCTCACGGTCGGTCAGATCGAAGTTTTTCGGCGTCTGCTTGGGAGCGTCGTTCTTTATGGACTGAAAAACATTTCCGCTGAAAACGCTTATCCCCCCTGCCGCCGCCTTAATGGAGTTTATCACCTGACTGCTGTCCATTTCCTTTAGTATGTAGCCGTCCGCGCCGCTTGACACAGCCTTTTCGACCGTTTCCTTATCGTCGAACGTCGTCAACACGAGGACTTTTACGCCGCTGAGCTTATCCTTTATCTGACGTGTGCCGTAACCTCCGTCAAAATCGGGCATACGCATATCCATAAGGACTACGTCGGGCTTTAAACGTACCGCAAGCTCGAAGGCTTCCTTGCCGTTGCCTGCCTCTCCGACCACTTTTATTTCCTCGTCCTGACTGAGGACTGCTTTCAGCCCCGTGCGAAGTATCTCCACATCATCGGCTATTATAACTCTTATCATTGCCGCTCCTCCCGTGTACCTTAACTATCGTTGTAAAACCCTCGCCCTCTATGGACGAAAATCTTACTGTACCGCCTATTTTTTCAATGCGTTCGCGTATTCCTCTCAGACCGTTGTTTTCCTTTATTTCGGCGCATCCCCTGCCGTTATCGAATATATAAAGCTCCAAACGGTCGTCAAGAAATTTAATTATAATGTCGAGCCTGTCCGCCCCCGAATACCTCATGGAGTTGGTGACAGTCTCCTTTACCGTGTCGTAAATCTCACGAATGCAAAAGCTGAATCTGCTGTCCTCCGTGCCTTGGACGCATATTTCGGTTTTCATACTTCGCACAGCCGCAGTCACGGTATTTACGGCGCGGGTCACAGACGTCATAAACTCGTCGTCACGCAGATTGTTTATAGAACATCTTAGCTGCGTTATACCGCTTCGGGATAATCCGTCTATCTCGGACGCATAGTTCAGAAGCTCCGCAGAATCGGCATTTTTGCTTTGAAGCTCCGCCTGCATTATCTTTGCGATAGAGCTTATCATGGTAAAGGTATGACCTGCGGAATCGTGTATCTCCTGAGCTATCCTGTTGCGCTCATGCTCGAGAGAAAGCTTTTTTTCAGCTTCGGTAAGCTCGTAGAACTCCGATACGTTGCTTATAAGGACTATTCGGGCGATCTCCGTACCTTTTTCATTGCAGATACGGCTTTTTTTGAGACTGTACCGTTCCTCGCCGACCACAAGCTCCGCAGAATCGGAATCAAAGTCCGCCGCATTGCCCGAAATTCTGCTAAGCTCCGCAATAAATCCTGAGTGATCCGTAAAATCCGCAGGGATAACCGATTTAGCCGACTTGTTTTTATATGTTACATTTCCGTCTGCGTCAAAAATTATCGCCGCAATATCTATGTTGTCTATAATATCACGGATAGCCATGCGGTTAATATTCAGCAGACCGTACCTTTGTATAGCGATAAGCACCATTATAACGGAAAATGCAAAAAACAGCGGTGTAAGCTCTATTTTGGACTTTATTACACCGCTTACGGTAAATATATTTATTATGAGCGGTACGGACGCCGCCAACGCAAGGAGCAGGGATTGATTTGACACAATGCTGCTCCTTTTTGAATGACGTACAAACATCAGGGAAATGCCCGATATAATAAAAACATAAAACAAAAGCTGAAACACGTAAAACAGACAGCCGTATTCTATGCCGCTTTTGCCGAATTTCGCATAATACAGCCCGTGCAGAGGGTTTGCGGCGATACAGCCGAACATCAGGACGGCAATTGACGGTAGAAATGCCGTAAGTCTTTTCAGTTTTTGGGAAGTCTCCGAATACTCTGCCGAAAACATCAGCCAAAACGGGGAAAATGCGCATATTCCTGCATTTCCGATAAGATAGCTCACGGAAAGCTGCGTATCGCTTACCGAAAAAAGTATCAGAAGCTGCGAAACGAGCCATAAGGCTATCGACAGCAGGCATACTAAAAACAGCCTTGTCATGCGATTATTGTTGCCGCGCCTGAGTATCCAGCCGACCGTCCCGAGCATTCCGAAAAGTCCAAACATAAGAAGCGCAGCCGATACCATAGCTTTCCCTCCCTATTACCAAGTCCAGTCGGAAAACTTTTTGGATACCGTAGACTTCATAGTTTCGCCCTTTTTCTTGCACGATTCGTTTACAGCGGCTATAATTATGAAAATGATACCCACCGCAAGGAGATATACCCACCAACCGGCAGCGTTGAAGTATTTCTTTGTGGAAACGATCGTCATAATTACAAGCGATATAGACGACGCCGTGAACCACGTTTTGCTCTTTACATAGAACGAAAGAACCAGTATTCCTGCCGTCACCGCAAGTACGAATATCCTGTTGAGCAGTTCGCCGTAAATAAGTCCGTCAAAGATAAGTCCCACAAACGAAAGAACGAAAACGATGGTAGATACGGTTTTTGAAGCTTCCTTGTGATTTCTCCAGATGTATTTGTACGCAACTCCCGACAAAACCATTATCGCAAGAGTTATTTTACTGTTTATCATCGAGGAATCGGGATTTAGAAATGGACGGGCTATCGCCGCCATTGCCGTGAAAAATACGGAGATCGAGAGAATCGCAGCCGCCGCGTCTTTTTTGGTATTTCTTTTAATAAATCCTGCAAGAAATACCGCGACAGACATAAGTCTCAAAAATAATGACGTCCTGTTAAATATTCCTATAGGGAGAGCCGCCGTCCATGAACTGAGCAGCAGCACGTCTATCTTGACGCGGTTATCGCTTTTGTAGACCAATGCCTCGGGGAAAACCACTCTCGATGCGATTATAAGCAGTACAAACAGCGCAAACATGCAGTATCTTTCCATATCGGGACCATTGCTGAAATAATGCCTGAGTATATGGTCGGTCAGCGAAACAAGGCTTATAACAGAGCCTATAGCCGTAATGTTGCAGTTTGCGGAATAAGACACGATAAAGTGAAGAATACAAAGCGCGGCAATAACAAGGAAAAGCTCCGTATAATAGGTGTTGAACAGAAGCACTAATGCAGCCGCCGTCATTACGGAATAAATTACCGTCTGAGTTTGCAGCGGATGATGCGCATGGAGTTCAAAGGCAAACTTAGGCATATATAAGTAAAATGCCGCCATTGCAATGTAGATAAGAACAAGTCCGCCGTAGACAAGAGTTTTTATTTCCTTTGAACCTGCGTCAAAAAATTCGTTGAACCTGTTGTTGACAAAGACAGCCGATATAAAAGGCATTATCGGAAGCGCAAGACCTGCCGCTGTCTGAATATCCCTTGACCTGCTCATACAATGCCACGCAAGCGAAACAGTGACTGCGGCAGGCACGATAAGATTGACTGCAAAAAGCTCGCTGTTATCCGCAAGCAGCGATACGAACGCGCCTACGACCATTCCGATAAACGAGATAACACGGACAGCCGTCTGATTCTTCGGCGAAAAAACGTTTATAATATATATCGCCATCGTTGCAAGGGCGAAAAAGAGCATTGAAGAATCCTTGCCGAACTCGTTTTCAAGCCTGCACGCAACGGTGAATGCAGTGTATATCCCGATAATATTGGAGAAAATGAACATCCAACTCTGCTTTTTGTAAATGCCGTAGAAAATAAGCTGAGCAAGGACTATCCCAAGCACCGCAAATGTGTATATATCTGCGTTAAACGAATGAAATAAGACGTATGTTATTGAGATGAACTCAAATATAACAGCCGAAATATCGCCTATCATCACGACAGGTCTTTCAACGCTCGTTCCCTTCTGCGGTTTGAGCATGTGAACGAGAGCCGTTATTATAAGCTGAACTGCCGCTGTTAAAACGGCAAATTCTCCGACGGTGTCGGTCAACTGAACGCATATAAATATCAAAGCTCCCGATATAAAGGAGAATCCTGAATAATGAAACGCTGTATTTTTATAGATAGGAAAACCGATAAACGAAGCCGCCGCCGCGATAAGCATAATTACCGCTAAGAGTGCGCCCTTGCCGTCGCCGAAGAAGCTGAACCAACTGCCGAAAATTTTGTAATAGCCTGCCGTGGCGAACGATGTAATAGAAACAAGCGAGCCTATCATGTAAAACGCAACGGAAGTACGTTCAAGACCTGCCGCCGCTTTCATAACGCCGCTTACGCCGAACGCAAGAGCCGCCGCCCCTGCAAGAGCGAAAATTCTGCCGCCGGGTTCCATTTTTACCCAGTTAGCAGCTACGAATGTAACGGCTGAAAGTATGATAAACGCCGTTCCTATAAGCAGCATTATCGTTGACGCGCTAAGTTTTTTCCTCGGCATCGGCGGTTTGACCTCCACAGGCTGATAGGAATACTGCGGAGTCTGCGTCGGATTTTGCATCGGATTCTGCGGCTGACGGGGCGTCTTATTGTCCGAGCTTATCAGAAATACTATTCCGATTATGACCCCTGCCGGAACGCCTAAAAATATAAAACCGAAAATTATCACCATTATAATTCCTTCCATATAAAAACCTCCTTATTTTGAATTTGATATTCAAGTCAACATCTGAAATTCTGTTTGATGTTGACTTAATTATACCGTTTTTTTCCTGAAATTTGAAGATGTCATAAGTCACAAACACAGTGACAAATGTCACTTTATTGCTGTATCAGCTTTCTTATTTCGATGCCCTGCGATTCCGTAAGACTTTTGACCTTGTACCTTGAACGGCTTTCACCGCTGAGCCATATAACTACATGGCACTTCCTGAAAAGCTTCTGAAAAATATTCTGCTTTATCTGCGCCATGACGACGTTTTCACGCCGCGCGATAACAGTGTGGAACGACGTTCCCTTTGAACATCTCAGGATAATTCTGTCGTCGTATACCGACAAGCCGCTTGTGCAAAGAGCGACCGTTTTCACCATAGTAAGCCATGTAAGAGGAATTTCTGCCATTATTACAAGAAAAAGCGAAAGATCGGCTAAATTGGAAGGAAGCATATCCGCCGAGCGGTGCAGTAAGGCTGTTATAACGATGCCTGCCGCAGGAAGTCCCGCATAAGTGAAAAACGCCGTAAATCTCGGACGATATTTCAGTCTTCCGTCTCTCGGCAGGGACGGATATTCGTTAATGCTGCCGAGACTTTTTTCACGGCTTATCGGCATAAGCACAGGCAAATGCGAATCGTAGCCGTATCCCGGACAGCTTATATTCACCGTTACCGCTCCGCAAAGCTTCATAATGAGATTCTGCCGCATATCAATGTAATTTATATGCTTTGTCATTATTCTGTGCCTGCGCCTTTTGACAAGTCCGAACGCAACATTTATGCAGTCCTTGTCGGCTGAAAGCTGAAAATGCGAATATCTCAGCAGATTCATAATAAACGAAAGCAGCCACGCTCCCATGAAAAACATTCCCGTCATAGCCGCCGCCTTTGGGATACCGCTCAGAAGCTTTACGTAAATATGCTCAGCCTGCTCCGTGATACGGCTCATGGCGATAGAAAGAATGTCGTGGGCAATGTCTCCTCCCTTGAAGAAAAACGCCGCAATATAGACTGCTCCCGAAAATCCGCTTGAAAAAAATACCGAAAAAAGCAGCACCGAAACAACGCTGGGCTTAGGCAGGCTTTTAAACGCCTTTTCTTTTTTTACATCGGGAATATGAGCCATTAAAGTCTCCCCTGCTCTTTGAGTTACCATAAGCTTCATATCCGCTGACTTGAATAATCCTGCTCCCGTATCGCAGCGCACTGTCACCGCCCTTAAAGGCACGAGGTAAAATGGCGTTTCCGTTGACGCAGAACTGACCTTTTCAAACGGAATGGTACGTCTTATTTTAACAAGGAAGCCTTCGGTGTGTATTACAGCTTCGTCCGTAACGGTTATCTCCGAAAAATACCAGCGTATATAGCCGTAAACAAGGATAACTCCCAAAACGGCTATGTCCATCCATGCGCCCTTGACCCACGCGTAAATTCCGGCAGGGTCAAAACGAAACACCGACACTCCTCGCAAAAGAGGAAAAATAAGCAGCCATATATTTTTCATTGAATAACGCAGAATGCGCAGGGGGTGTTCCCGACAGGTCATGGCAGCTCCTTTCCCGAACCGTTTGCCAAACGGATAAGTTCGTTGAAATCGTCATGCTTTAAAAAAAGAAGCCGAAGCTGTCCGCCGTAAACAAAAAGCACAAGGAAGTTCAGTCCCGTTCGCTTTGAAAACGGCGTTGTGACGGCGGCTGTATACTGAACAGTTGAAAGCTTGACTGATTTATGCGATCTGTAAACAACTCCGCTGCGCTTGGAAATGCTCTTTCCGTCGGTCTCATAGCTTAAAGCGGCAAAATACAGCGGCAGATAAACGCAGTCCGCAAAAATAACAGCCGTCAGAACTGCAATACCTATTATCGCAACAATGATATTTACAGGTATATAAAGCCTTACCGCCGCCATTATCAGCAGAGAAACGACCAAAACGCTCACTCTCATTGTAAGCAGAGCGTTTTTATCCGGCTTGAATTTTTTCATTCCGACCTCCGAATTATCAGCAATTTACATACATAAATATATTATAACTCATTTTAAACAAAAAGTATACCTTTTTTTGTAAATTTTAAGGAGAATAATTATGATACTCGAAAGAATAATTATGATACTCGAAAAAATCAACGGCTTCGTATGGGGCGGCGGACTTATATTCCTTCTTCTTTTCACGGGTACGGTTTTAACGATACGCCTGAAATTTATTCAGCTCAGACTTCCGATACTGCTCTTAAAGAACGGCAAATCGCAGAATTCGGGTTTATCGCAGTTGAAAACCGTCTGCATGAGCCTTGGGACTACTATGGGTACGGGAAACATTGTCGGAGCAGCCTCCGCTCTTGCATTAGGCGGAGCAGGCTCGATATTCTGGATGTGGGTATCGGCTTTTCTCGGAATGAGCATAGTTTACGCCGAAAACGTGCTTTCCGCCAAATACAGCGATAAAACGCTTAAAGGTCCTATGGCGTATATTTCAAAGGGACTGGGCTTTCCTGCCCTCGGAGCAATATTTGCCGTCTTTTGCGTGCTTGCGTCTCTCGGCATGGGCGGTATGGTTCAAGTCAATACATTTACAGAAGCACTGGGAAACTGCACGGATTTCAGCCGACCTGTCGCCGCATTGGTGATATTTCTCTTAATTATGCTGACCGTTCACGGCGGCGGAGAACGTATCGGGACAGCCGCGCAGTATCTTTTGCCTGCTGCTTCGGCTGCCTACGCCGCAGTATGTGTGGCAGCTATCGTCATCTACAAAGAACGGCTTCCCGAAGTTTTCCGCAGTATTTTCTCAGAAGCGTTCGATTTCAGATCGGCGGCAGGCGGAATATTCGGCTACGCCCTGTCCGTAGGCATTCGCCGTGGTATATTCTCCAACGAGGCAGGATTGGGCAGTTCCCCGATACTCCACAGCGCGGCAGAAACTTCTTCGCCGCACACTCAGGGACTTTGGAGCATGTTTGAAGTTTTTTTCGACACCATTCTCTGCTGTACCCTTACGGCTGTTACGGTGCTGTGCGGTTCTGAAAGCTTTTCCGTTACGGAAGCGGTCTCCGCGGCTCTCGGTTCTTACAGCGATACGTTTATAACAGCTGAACTCGGGATATTTGCATTCTGCACGGTCATAGGCTGGTACTACTGCGGTATGACCGCTTTCAGCCATATTTCAAAGGGACGGTATATCGGCATATTCGCCGCTGTCTACTCATGCTTCGCCGCTTCGGGCGCGATATTCTCCTCTGAGACCCTGTGGACGCTTTCCGATATTTTCAACGGACTTATGGCTTTCCCGAATCTTTTGGCAATACTTCTTTTAATGCCGAAAATTAAAGACCATACGTCTAAAAATTCAAATGACTGAATTTAGTACGACCTAACAACTTTTTTTGGTCAATACTAACAATGTTGCATAGATTTTTTATTTACTATTGACATATTATCTTTTTTTGGGTATAATTATATTATCTCAGTTTGTGACCGTGATTATTATTAAATTAATGAATTTATTGGCTATGCGCCATTAAAAAAGGCTCGGAATATAGTTTTATTCAATGCAGGAATTTAAGTTCAATAATATCGGGATAAGACGTGAGACTATCGTTTCCGTTCTTATCTCTTGCTTTATTATCCCCATGAACCGTTGTATACAGCGGTTCTGAACATGATCTCTTTCATTCAAACAAAAATCAAATTATTTTTTCCGAAGCCGATACATACAAAATTATATCCGATAAGGAGGAAATTCAGTGAACGAAAACAATTCAGCCAAAACTCCACGCAGAAGCCATTCCGCCAAAAAAGAGGCGGCTTCACCCAAAAAAACACCAAGAACAGCTTCCGCAAAATCGACCTCGGCAAAGACAAAAGCCGTTGCTGACGCCCCCAAGCAGAAAAGAACTCGTCAGCAATCAAAGGAAATGAGAAAAACGCCCGTCAGGATAATCCCACTGGGCGGACTTAACGAGATCGGCAAGAACATGACTGTATTCGAGTGTTCTAACGATATGTTCATACTCGACTGCGGTCTTGCTTTCCCCGACGCCGATATGCCCGGAGTGGACATCGTTATCCCCGATTTCACCTACGTTGAACGTAATGCAGACAAAATACGCGGCATTGTTATAACTCACGGTCACGAAGATCATATCGGCGGACTTGCCTACCTGCTCAAAAAAGTCAACGTGCCTGTCTATGCCACACGCCTTACAATAGGTCTTATCGAGGGCAAGCTTAAAGAGCAGGGCATTCTCAATATGGTCAAGCTGAACATAGTTGAACCGAGAAAAACCGTTAAAATGGGCTGCATGGCGGTAGAGTTCATCAAGGTGAACCATTCTATCCCCGACGCCGTGGGAATGGCTATCCATACCCCTGCGGGCGTTATCGTCCACACGGGCGATTTTAAGGTAGACTACTCCCCTATCGACGGAAATATAATAGATATTGCGCGATTCGGCGAACTCGGCAGCAAAGGCGTACTCGCTCTTATGGCGGACTCCACAAACGCCGAAAGAACCGGCTTCACACGCTCCGAACGCACTGTAGGCGAATCCTTTGACCGCCTGTTCAAAAAAGCCGAGGGCAAACGCATTATAATCGCAACGTTTTCGTCAAATATCCACCGTGTTCAGCAGATAATCAATGCCGCCGAACGATACGGAAGAAAAGTCGCGGTATTCGGCAGAAGCATGGTAAACGTCATCAATACGGCTATAGAGCTGGGCTACCTCGAAGTGCCTGATAACCTTATTATAGACATCGAAATGATGAACCGATACGAAAACGAACGCATTGTCCTTATAACCACGGGAAGTCAGGGCGAGCCTATGTCCGCCCTTACTCGCATGGCTATGAACGAACACAGGAAAGTCAACATCACTCCTATGGACTTCATTATCATTTCCGCCACGCCTATCCCCGGCAACGAAAAATACGTCACAAGAGTTGTCAACGAGCTTATGAAATCGGGCGCGGAAGTAGTTTATGAAGCAATGTACGAAGTCCACGTTTCGGGACACGCCTGTCAGGAGGAGCTTAAACTCATGCAGGCTCTTACTAAGCCTAAGTTTTTCATTCCCGTACACGGCGAATACAAGCACCTTCAAAAACATGCCGACCTTGCCGTACAAATGGGAATGGCTCGTGAAAACGTGATAATTGCCGAAATAGGCAACGTTATCGAAACGGACGGCGTTTCCATGAAGATAGTATCGCAAGTACCCTCGGGACGCATTCTCGTTGACGGTCTCGGCGTGGGCGACGTAGGTTCTATAGTCCTCAGAGACAGAAAACACCTTGCTCAGGACGGTCTTATAATAATCGTTATCGGTATCGAGAGGGCTGCAAACGAAGTTGTCGCAGGACCTGATATTATTTCACGAGGTTTTGTGTACGTCCGTGAATCGGAGGAGCTTTTCGTACAGGCGAAGAACGTTCTGAACAACACTCTTGCCAACTGCTCATACTCCGAAATGCGCGAGTGGAATACGCTCAAAGGCAAGCTTCGGGATGCGCTTTCCGATTATATCTACCAGCAAACCAGACGCAGCCCGATGATACTGCCTATTATCATGGAGCTGTAAGCATTACGAATCAAAAGCGGGGTGTTTTGAGAAGTGAAGAAAAAGTTTCCGATCGTTGCGCTGCTGGTTATTGCAGCAATACTTTCAAGTCAGTTGTTTGTTTCGCTGTCGCTTTTTGAATACAACAGGTTATACGGCATTATCGGAATGACGTCCGCGGCTGTTCTTGCGGTCGTGCTTTTGATCCTGTATGCGGTATTCTCAAGGAACTCTATACGCCATATAACTAAAATGAATACGCACCTCGAAAACTCCGCTGCCGAGTACATGAACACCCTGCCTGCCCCCATTGCCGTTATAGGCGCGGAGGGCAAGCTCGTATGGTACAACAGCGCATTCACCGATAAAATATGCGGCGGCTGCGATGTTTACGGCATGAATTTCGAGGAATGCGTAAAGCTCAGCATCAAAGTCCTTACCGAAAACGGCTCGGCTGTATGTCATGTGAACGACTCGATATATAAGGTCGTGTACGAGGAATTTTCCGAAAATGACATTACTTTTCTTATAACTTACTTTCAGGACGAAACAAAGTATTTCAACCTGAAAAAAAGCTCCGAAGAATCTCACCCCAACGTTGTAATTATAACCATAGACACCTACGATGAAATAATGCAGAACGCCAAGGAAAGCGAAAAAGCCATTGCTTCTGTTGAAATAGAGCAGCTTATCGAGCGTTTCATGAGCAGCACCAACGGCTTTATCAAGAAAACCTCTCCAAACACATTCTATGCGGTCATTGAACGCCGACACCTTGAAGAAAAAATCAAGTCGAAATTCAAGATACTCGATCTGGCAAGAAACATAAAAATCGCAGGAAAATATCCCCTCACCCTTTCGATAGGCGTTGGAGAGGGCGCGTCGTCCCTTGAGGAAAGCGAAAAGATCGCCCGTCAATGTCTCGATATGGCTTTGGGACGGGGCGGCGATCAGGCTGTTATTAAAACCGACAGCGGATACCGATTCTTCGGCGGAGTTTCCAAGGGCGTTGAAAAAATGTCACGCACCAAAACACGTATTATAGCCAACGCAATGCAGGACATCATCATGGATTCCGATAAGGTCTACATAATGGGTCACCGCTTCGGCGACCTTGATTCGGTCGGAGCTTCGTGCGGACTTGCAGGTGCGCTGAGACTTCTGGGCAAGGAAGTCCATATTGTCGCCGACCGCTCAAAAAATCTTGCGGTAAACCTCATTGATATGGTTGAGGAGCAGGCAGGTCAGGGGTTGTTTATTTCCCCGTCAGCCGCATTACAGACGGTCACGGACAGCGATCTGCTCATTATCGTTGACATACACAACAAGGATTTCATTGAAAGCCGTGAATTATACGAGCTTTGCCGTCAGGTCGTCGTTATAGACCACCACAGAAAAACTGTCAACTATATCGACAATGCCGTTATCTTCCACCACGAACCCTATGCCTCGTCTGCTTCGGAAATGGTGACTGAGATAATACAATATTTCAGATTCAGCGGCGATGACAAGCTCCCCTCTTACTGCGCAGAAGCTCTGCTTTCGGGAATTATGCTCGATACAAAGAATTTCGTTATGCGGACAGGCGTGCGAACCTTTGAAGCGGCGGCTTTCCTTAAAAAATCGGGCGCAGACACGGTCGCTGTAAAGCTGCTGTTCTCCAATTCCTTTGAAGCTTACAAGCGTAAGGCGCAGATAGTTTCGGCGGCAAAAATACATCGTAACTGCGCTGTCGCAATAGCGGATTTCAAGTCCGATGACATAAGAATAGTCGCTCCGCAGGCGGCGGACGAGCTTCTCAATATCACTGACGTTGACGCTTCGTTCGTTATCTACAAAACGAATAATGTTGCGAATATATCCGCGCGTTCGCTCGGAGCTACCAACGTTCAGGTAATTATGGAAAAGCTCGGCGGCGGCGGTCATCAGACAATGGCGGCTGCTCAGCTCACCGACAAAACGCTTTCAGAAGCCGAAGAACTGCTTATCGAAGCTATTGACAGCCGTGAAGAAGAACTTGAAAACGACGACTGAAATTTTTCAGAAATATGTTAAAATTCAAACTATTTTTAAGAAAGGATATTTATTATGAAAGTCATTTACTTACAAGATGTTAAAGGCTCAGGAAAAAAGGGCGAGGTAAAAAACGTGGCTGACGGCTACGCAAGAAATATGCTGCTGCCAAAGGGACTTGCGGTTGAAGCTACTCCTGCAAATCTTACCAAGCTTGCAGGTCAGAAGTCCTCTGCTCAGTTCAAGATAGACACCGAAAAGAAAGCTGCTGAAGAAGCCGCCGCTAAAATGAAAGACAAAAAAGTCATCATCAAGGCTAAGGCAGGCTCTAACGACCGTCTTTTCGGCTCAGTCACAGCCGCTCACGTTGCCGACGCTCTCAATGAACAACTGGGCATAAAAGTTGACAAGAAAAAGATCAATCTGAATACGGAAATAAAGGCTTTCGGCTCGTATTCAGCCGTTGTCAAGCTGTTTACGGGAGTTTCCGAAAAAATAGACGTTGAGGTGATCGAGGGCTGATGGAAGCTAACAGCATACTCTCCGCAGCCGAACTCCCACACAGTATAGAAGCTGAACAATCGGTACTGGGAGCGGTACTTTCCGACCCGTCCGTCATGCCCGTTGTCATAGAAAAGGTCAAGCCCGAATACTTCTTCAGCGACAGCCACAAAAAGCTTTTCGGCATAATCTACCGAATGTTTACGAGCGGTTCGCCTGTCGATCCGGTAACGGTGCTGAACGAATCGGAAAAGCTCGGAATCTTTGAGACTTCCGCCGAGGGAAAACGTTATCTTGCGGAAATCGCAAATACGCTCCCTACTACCGCCAATATCGAAAGCTACTGCAAAATAGTTGCCGATAAATATTTCATAAGAAGTCTCGGGTTTGTCGCGCGAAGCATCATGGACGACATTCAAAGCGGCGAACAGGACGCGCAGCTCCTTCTCGATTCAGCCGAACAGAAGATATACGATATTCGTCAGGGACGAAACGTCAGCGGACTTTCCCCAATTGCGGACGCTGTTCTGGAGGCTTACGACAGACTGGGCAAGATAACCGGCGAGGATAAGGAAAAATATATCGGCGCAAGAACGGGTTTTACCTATCTCGATACAATAACCTCGGGACTCAATAAGTCCGACCTTATTATAATCGCTGCTCGTCCTGCAATGGGAAAGACCTCCTTTGCCATGAATATAGCAACAAACGTGGCGCGGCGGAACGATAAGGACGTTGTGGTTTTCAACCTCGAAATGTCCAAGGAACAGCTTGCGACACGACTTCTTTCCACCGAAGCCCTCATAGAATCGGGAAATCTCCGTAACGGCAGAATACAGACGGACGAATGGGTTCGCCTTGCCACAAGCGCGGCGTATCTGAGTACCCTGCCTATGTATATTGACGATACCGCCAACATGACGGTTCAGCAAATGAAAGCGAAACTCAGACGTGTGAAAAACCTCGGACTGGTAGTTATCGACTATTTGCAGCTTATGGGTTCGACCTCGCGTTCCGATAACCGAGTGACCGTAATTTCGGAGATAACCCGTCAGCTAAAGGTCATGGCAAAGGAGCTTAACGTTCCCGTAATTCTGCTCTCACAGCTTTCACGAGCGGTCGAAAGCCGTACAGATAAACGACCGATGATGTCTGACCTGCGTGAATCGGGTTCTATCGAGCAGGACGCAGATATTATCCTGTTCCTCTACCGTGACGCTTACTATAACAAGGACAGCACAAAACAAAACATCTCCGAGTGTATAGTTGCCAAAAACCGTCACGGCGAAACGGGAACGGTGGAGCTTATCTGGAACGGTCAGTACACTCGCTTCTCAAACCCTGAATACAATTCTCCGCCGGAGGCTTAATATGCTTGATAAAGTCCGTCAATTTGCGGAAAAATATAATATGTTCCATTCGGACTGCACCGTTGTATGCGGTCTTTCGGGAGGAGCAGACAGCGTTTGTATGCTTCGTGCAATTTGGGAGCTTTCGGCTGAGATCGGCTTTGCCGTAGAAGCTCTCCACGTCAATCATTGCCTCAGAGGTGATGAAAGCGACCGTGACGAATCGTTCTGCCGTGAGCTTTGCCGAGACCTCGGGATCCCTTTTACGGCTGTTTCCTGCGATGTTAAGGGATATTCGGCTGAAAAATGTATTTCCTGCGAGGAAGCTGCAAGAGAACTTCGGTACGGTATCTTCCGCAGATATACCGAGGGAAAACTGCTTGCCACCGCTCACAACGCCGACGATAACCTTGAAACTATGCTTCTTAATCTTATACGTGGTACGGGACTTAAAGGCATGGCAGGTATTCCGCCTGTTCGGGGAAATATCATTCGTCCCCTGCTCAGCGTTTCACGTTCTGAAATAGAGCAATATCTGAAAAAAATCGGGCAGACATATGTTACCGACAGCACAAATCTCACTGACGACTACACCCGAAACAAAATACGCCATAAGATAATACCTCTGATGAAAGAGCTTAACGGTTCGCTGACGGAAACTTCGGTACGCACGTCGCTTGTTTTACGCAGCGAAAACGACCTTATCGAAGCGGAAGTCGATAAAGCTATGGAAAAACGTTTTCAAGGCGGCGTATTTACGGGTCTGAACGGGCATAATGAAGTTATCAGAAACAGATGTATTTCAAGATTTCTTTTAGAAAAGGGCTTCCCCGTTTCTCGGAAAAGACTGGAGGAATGCGGCAGAATAGCCGTAAACGGCGGAAAACTCAATATTTCGGGAAATTATTACCTTGTCTCGGACGGAAAAGTCACGGAACTCAAAGAAATTCTTCCCGATACCTGCAATGACATCATATCGAGGGAGCTTAAAATCGGCGAAAACAGCATCTTTCCCAACGCTAAGCTTGTCTGTGAGCTTGTCAATTGTGAAAATTTGAAGAAAAGCGATTTTGTTCACAAAAACTTAACATCTTATCTTCTTGATTATGATAAAATAATAGGAAGAGCTGTTGTCAGAAACAGGAAATACGGCGACAAGCTCCGTCTAAGCGGAAGAAGCTTCACTTCCTCCGTAAAAAAAATAATTAATGAAACAATTCCCGTGTCCCTGCGCAGTACCCTGCACTTCATCGAAGACGAGGAAGGTACGATATTCGGGGAAAAAATTGGCATTGCAGACAGGGTATCCCCTGATGAAACAACGTCCCGTCTGCTGAAAATAACCGTCGAGCGGGAAGGAATGGAGTGTATGATTTGACACCAAAAAAACACAGCGGCGTAGTTACTTACATTCTTATCGTTTTGATCTCGATATTTTGCGTATACTTTGTAATTTCAAAATTCTACGGAAATGCTGCAAAGACCGAATATACTAAGGTTATAACGTATTTTGACCAATATAAGGTGTCATATTACGAGCTTGACCTCGGTTCGGGAAAGCTGACCTATCAGCTCAGAGGCGAGGATTCAAAGCGGAAGTATGAAGTTCCTTATGTCAGCATATTCCTTGACGATACAAAGGAATACCGCAGGGAATACAACAAAATGTACCCTGACGAACCGCTGGTACAGAATTATATCCGACCAACGGACAACACGTGGCTGCTGACGCTCATACCCGTACTCCTTACGGTCGGCTTGGCAATATTCCTCTTTGTGTTTATGATGCGTCAGAACGGCGGAGGAAGCAAATACAACACCTTTGGCAAGGCAAATCTGAAAAATCATGCAGACGCGCGAAAAGCCACTTTCAAGGACGTTGCAGGCGCTGACGAGGAAAAGAAGGAACTCGAAGAAATTGTCGATTTTCTGAAAAATCCCGGAAAATATACCGAAATAGGCGCAAAAATTCCAAAAGGCGTTCTGCTGTTAGGTCCTCCCGGTACAGGTAAAACGCTCCTTGCAAGAGCTGTCGCAGGCGAAGCGAAAGTCCCGTTCTTCCCCATTTCGGGTTCGGATTTCGTTGAAATGTTCGTGGGCGTCGGAGCTTCAAGAGTAAGAGACCTCTTTGAACAGGCGAAAAAACACGCTCCGTCCATCATTTTCATTGACGAAATTGACGCTGTGGGTCGTCACAGAGGCGCAGGTCTCGGCGGCGGTCACGATGAACGTGAACAGACCTTGAATCAGCTTCTTGTTGAAATGGACGGCTTCACAGGAAACGAAAGCGTCATTGTTATTGCGGCTACAAACCGCCGTGATATTCTTGACCCTGCTCTGCTCCGTCCGGGACGTTTCGACAGACAGATAATGGTCGGATACCCCGATGTAAAGGGTCGTGAGGATATTTTAAAAGTCCACGCCAAAAATAAGCCCCTTTCCCCCGATGTTGACCTCCGCATAATTGCTCAGACAACTCAGGGATTTACAGGAGCGGACTTGGAAAATCTTCTCAACGAAGCGGCTCTTTTGGCTGCAAGAGCAAATCGCAACGCCATTATTGAAAAGGATATCGAAGAAGCTATCATGAAGGTAATTGCAGGTCCTGAAAAGAAGTCAAGAATTGTTACCGAGCATGATAAGAAGATAACGGCTTACCATGAAGCCGGTCACGCGGTCGCAGCATATAATCTGCCCACTCAGGATAAGGTGCATCAGGTCACAATTATCCAGCGCGGCATGGCGGCGGGTCTTACCGTAACACGTCCCGATACGGACGATATGCACGTTACACGGAATCAGATGCGTGAGAACATTGTAATGCTTCTCGGCGGACGCGCGGCAGAGGAAATATTCCTTGACGATATTTGTACGGGAGCTTCAAACGATATTGAGCGCGCAACCACTACCGCAAGAAATATGGTGACAAAATACGGATTTTCAAGCAAGCTCGGTACGGTCGTATACGGTTCTGACAACGATGAAGTATTCCTCGGCAAGGATTACGGTCATACACGCAACTACAGTGAAGCTGTTGCGGCGCAGATAGATGAAGAAGTCAAAATCATCATCGAAAAAGCCTATGAGGACTGCGTTGCGATCCTTAAAGCCAACGCCGACAAAATGCACCGTCTTGCAGAATATCTGCTTGAACACGAAAAAATCAACGGCGACGACTTTGAACGTCTTATGAAAGGCGAGGATATTACGCCTGTGACAGCATAATAAAATATCTCTGAAAAGTCCCGTTCAAACTACGATGTTTGGACGGGACTGATTTCTATTTTATGTAAAATTTAATGCAAAACGGCTGTACCGCTTTATTGCGATACAGCCGTTTTCGGAACTATAATAAATTTTATCCTCTTAACTCTGCGCCAATGTTTGCAAGAGCCTTGAGCGCTTTTTTCATAGCAGAATCAGCCTGCTCGTCTGTAAGAGTACCCTCGTGGGAACGCATGAAGATCGAGTACGAAACGGACTTTTTGCCGCTCTCTATCTGCTTGCCTTTGTATACATCGAAAAGCGTTACCTTTTCAAGTATCTTTCCTACCGCTCCTCTGATAGCCTTTTCAAGCTCGGCAACAGGAACTTCATCGTCAACGATAAGACTGAGGTCACGCGTTGTTGCAGGAAATTTCGGTAAGGGTCTGTATGTTATCTCGTCATTGGCAGTCTCCATAAGCTCGGGGATATTCAGCTTGGCAACGTAAGTCTTTACTCCCAGCTCATAATTATCCTGAACCTCGGGATGAACCTCGCCCATAATGCCCAGATGCTTGCCGTCCTTCAAAATAACTGCGCTTCTGCCCGGATGAAGTGCGTACTTTTCATCGAAAACCTCGCAGTCATTCGCACGGACGTACTCAACGCCGTCAATGTTAAGTTCCGCAAAAAGCTGCTCTATCATGCCTTTTAATGTGTAGAAATCTGCATTGCCGCCGTACATACCAATAGTAAGACGCTGCGGTTCGTCGGGAAGCTGATATTCATATTCATGACGAGGCTTTCCGTTGTTTACAAGAAGCGCATCGTCGCCCTGATAGCTGCGTTTTTCCTCAACGGGGATATATTCCTTTGAGATCTCAAAGAGACACGCTTTCTCGTTGCGGTTATTGTAGTTGAAAGACAGAACGTCAAGCATCGACGGGATAGTTGAAGTCCTCATAACGCTTGTGTCCTCGCCCAAAGGATTAACTATCTTAACAGCCTTGCGAAGTCTGCTATCCTCGGGAAGTTTTATTTTGTCAAAATATTTAGGTGAAACAAACGAATATGTTGCTATCTCATAGCCGCCGAGAGAAACAGCCGTATTTCTGAGCGTTCTGATGAACTTCTGCTCCTCTGTAAATTCCGCTTTTGCAACTCCTCGGAAGTCGGTGGAGGGTATCTTGTTGTAGCCGTAAATTCTTGCGACTTCTTCCGCAATATCAGCCTTGCACTCAATATCCACACGGAAAGACGGCGCAATAACCATTCCGTTCTCAATTACAAATCCGAGACGGTTCAGATAGTCGGTCATATCGGCTTCGGAGATGTCTGTACCGAGGAAATCGTTTATCCATGCAGGGTCGAACTCAACGGAGCTTGCGGTATACTCAGAGCGGTCGCAGTCGATAACAGTGTTCAGCACTTCGCCCGCTCCAAGCTCCTCAACAAGCTGAAACGCTCTTTTCAGGCATACCATGCTGATAAGCGGATCAACTCCCTTTTCGTAACGTGATGAAGCGTCTGATTTAAGCTTTAATTTTTTTGATGTGCGGCGAACCTGTGACGGCTCAAAGTACGCAGACTCAAATACGACCGTTGTTGTATCGTCCATGATACCGCTGTACTCTCCGCCCATTACGCCTGCAACAGCAACGGGCTTTTTCTCATCGGCAATTACAAGCATTTCGTCAGAAAGCTCACGTTCAACACCGTCAAGCGTCATTATTTTTTCGCCGTTTACAGCGTTTCTTACATTGATATGTGCGCCCTCTACATAGCGCAGGTCAAAAGCGTGCATGGGCTGACCGTATTCAAGCATAACGTAATTTGTTATATCAACAAAGTTATTGATAGGACGAACGCCGCTTGCACGAAGTCTCTCTCTCATCCAGTGCGGCGAAGGCTCTATCTTAACGTTTCTAACTATGCCTGCGCAGTATCTCGGGCATTTTTCGGCATTGTGTATATCGACTTTCAGCAGGTCGTTAATATTTCCCTCAACGCCCTTGAATTCGGGAGCTTTTACATTAAGCGGCTTATTATAAGTGGCGGCAGTCTCACGGGCAAGTCCGATAACGCTTAAACAATCAGGGCGGTTAGAGGTTATCTCAAACTCAACGGACGTATCGTTCAGACCGATAGCAGACCTTATATCCTGACCTATTTCGCAGTCCTCCTGCATAATGAAAATTCCGTCCTCGATAGCGTAGGGAAAATCACGCTTATCAAGTCCAAGCTCGCCGAGAGAGCAAAGCATTCCGTTGGATTCAACTCCTCTGAGCTTGCCTTTCTTGATCTTAACTCCTCCGGGGAGAGTTGAGCCGTCCATAGCTACAGGCACTATATCTCCTGCGTTTACGTTTGAAGCTCCGGTAACTATCTGTATCGGCGCTTCCTTGCCGACCTCGACCTGACATACTACAAGGTGGTCGGAATTTTCATGCGGCACTACCGAGAGTATCTTTCCGACAATAACGTTGGAGATCTCTTTTCCCTCGATGTCGTAGCCCTCGACCTTTGAACCGCTCATTGTCAAGGCGTGGCAGTAGTCCTTTATCGGCACGTCGATGTCTACATAATCGGCAAGCCATTTCATTGATAAATTCATAACTTTTTCCTTTCTGTTTTATGGTTCGTTATAAACGTTGATATTATTATTTTTTTTCGTAAAACGCTTTATTACGCTCCGGCATAGTCTTTCGTTGTCACCGACAGTTATTACAGTACTTCTCAATCCATACCCGATCCTTATCATATAGCAGCCGCCGAACGGAATGAGCGGACTTTTTCTGAATGGACCTAATGTCATTTTTCCTACACCGACAGATGCGGTGTAAACAGTAATTGATCTGATTTTTTCATACGGAACTTTTCTTAATTTTCGCAGATCGAAAAAATGATCGGAAAACCAGTAGAATCTGTCTTTCATTTTATAGGAACTTTTGCGGAAGTAATGCTCCGGCTTTTCGGGAAGCTCGGTAAGAAATTTTTTCAAGCGGTGAATATATACGCTTTGCCATAAAACTGCCGCCGCAAAGGGCATTGCAATGACAGCGCATACTATCAGACCATAGCTGACGGCAGTCCTTTCGAGATTTGAAAAAAACATAATAAGCGCAGTTAAAGCGTCAATGATAAGAAAAACAACTGAAAGTGTTATTATATTCTTGCTTCTTTTAAACATCAGAACTGTTCAAGGAATCTTACATCGTTTTCGTAGAGCAGACGAAGGTCGTTTATGCTGTAGCGTCCCATAACCATACGTTCAAGACCCATACCGAATGCAAATCCCGAGTATACCGTGCTGTCGATGCCGCAGTTTTCAAGAACCTTCGGGTGAACCATGCCTGCGCCTAAAAGCTCTATATATCCCTCGTCCTTGCACATCGAACATCCGCAGCCGCCGCAGTTGAAGCAGCTTATGTCTACCTCGCAGCTCGGCTCTGTAAACGGGAAGTGATGAGGACGGAAACGCAGTTTGCAGTCATTGCCGTAAAGCTTTTTCATTAGCATTTCGAGCGTGCCTTTCAAGTCGCTCATCTTAATGCCCTTGTCAACGACAAGTCCCTCTATCTGGTGGAAAAGCGGCGAGTGAGTAGCGTCTACGGCGTCCGAACGGAAAACTCTGCCGGGCGAAATAATGCGGATAGGCGGTTTCTGAGTTTCCATAACGTGAACCTGTACGGAAGACGTCTGAGTACGGAGGAGTATCGTTTCGTCCGTTCCCTCGATATAGAACGTATCCTGAGTATCTCTTGCAGGGTGGTCGGGCGGAAGATTAAGCGCCTCGAATACATGGTAATCGTCGTCTATTTCAGGACCGTCGGCTATCTCAAAGCCCATTCCCATGAAAATTTCACGTATCTCGTTCTCCACCTTTGTAAGCGGATGAAACTTTCCAAGCGGAGCAGTCTTGCCGGGAAGCGTAATGTCTATGGTTTCTTCTTTAAGCTGAGCCGCCTGAGCGTTCGCTTTCAGAGCGGCAAGCTTCGAGCCGAGAGCTTCCTCAATATCCGCTCTTACCTTGTTTGCAAGCTGACCTATAACGGGTCTTTCTTCGGCGGAAAGCTTTCCCATCTGCTTTAATATCGCGGTCAGTTCGCCTTTTTTTCCGAGAAATTTAATTCTCAGTTCATCAAGCGCCTTGATCTCGGTGCATGAGTCAAGCTCCTGTTTCGCCAGTACCTTAATTTTTTCAAGCTGTTCTTTCAAAAAAATCACTCCTGTTAAAATTTTCGTGCCGTAAATAAAAAAATCCCGTCCAACAGGACAAGATGAACTTGCTTATTACCACCCATTGTTCGGAGAGCCGACACTCTCTTGTCCTTAACGCAGACATACGTCATCGGCTACACAGGAATATCCTCTCCCCTTTCACCAACACCTCTCGCAAGTGAACTTCGGTATATACAATTACAAGGCACTTTCACCGTGTGCGCCTCTCTCTGCGGAAATCATATTATGCCTACTCTCTTGGTCACTGAGTTTAACAAATATATTATACCAGTATATGAAAAAAAAATCAAGTATTTTTTGAAAAATTCCTTCAAAAACATTGAATTTTTTTTCAAAATGTGCTATCATTAATAGTATCAATAATAAAATTAACAGGAGACTTATTTTATGGATAATTTCGCAGAACAGCTTGTAAAAAAAGAACCGACAGGCGCAGATAAAGTTAAAAAAATGACATATCTTTTCGGCGGAGCGGCTCTGACGCTTATCCTTGCCGCTCTCGGTATCGTGTTTCTCGGCAGGGGGCTTATAACGTTCATATTTCTTGTTGCTGCGGCGGCGGCAGGATACGGCACGTTCTTTATGTTCAGAAGCACTAAGGTCGAATACGAGTACACATTCACCAACGGCGATCTGGATATTGACAAGATAATCGCACAATCTAAGCGTAAGGAAATGCTGACGATTCAGGTAAGCAAATTTACGGATTTCGGCAGATACAACGACAACGCTCCCGAAGAAACGGCTGACATGACCGTGATAATGGCTACCGACAACATCGCTTCTCATGAGTTTTACGCCGATTTTCCTCATGAAGAATACGGCAGCGCACGTCTTGTTTTTTCTCCCGATGAAAGAATGCTTTCCAATATAAAAAAAAGCCTGCACCCCTCCCTAAGAAACAAAGCGGCGCAGGAATTGCAGAATAATTTCATTTCAAACACGGGAGATAATCTATAGGCTTCTCTGAAAAATTAATAGACCTACTCGGGAATCGGGAAGTGCTGTATGGCACAAAAAAGACAAGTCAGACAGTGCTTCCCGTTTTACGAGGAGGTCTGATAAAAAGGAGTGTTTTTAATGCAGATCGTAACAACAAAGCAAATGGCGAAAGTTGAAACGCAATCCGAAAAGCTCGGCACAACGCCAAAAGAGCTTATGAAAAACGCCGGCAGAAAGCTTGCCGAACGTATCATGGAAATATGCGCCAACGAACATCCCGACCCCGAAAAAACAAGTATCGTATTTTTAGCAGGAAACGGCAACAACGGCGGCGACTGCTTTGCGGCTGCAAGTATACTCGTTTACCGCGGATACTGCGTTACGGTAGTCAATCTGGTAAAAGAACCGTCTACCGATATTGCCAAGGAGTATTTCGCCATGCTCCCCGAAAAGGTCAATATTGTCACAGGCTACAGAAGCCATAACTTTGAAGCGGCTATGGAAGCTGCTGAACTCGACTATATGACAATGCACGATAAGGACGTTTCCGCTTTAAAAAACAAAAAAGAGCTTACGGCTATCGAAAAAATACTCATCAAGGAAAAGGAACGCATGACCAATGTCAGGAGAGCTGTCGTTTCGGCAGACGTTCTTGTGGACGGAGTATTCGGCACAGGCTTTCGAGGCAGACTTGAAAACGACCTTGTGGCGATATTTGCCATCGGAACAAGCGCATATAAGCTGTCGGTGGATATTCCCAGCGGCGGCGACGGCTCTAAGGGTACTATCTCTCCCGGCTGCTTCAAGGCGGACGAAACGCTTTGTCTCGGCTGCCTGAAATTCGGTATGACACAGTATCCGCTGAAAAAAATGTGCGGAAAAATCACCGTAGCTGACATAGGTATCCCTCAAAGAGCATATGATATTCTTGAGGGAGAGCATGGCTACTATCGTCTGGAGCGCAACAATCTGGCAGGATTTCCGCCTAAAAGAGAACGCGACGCTCATAAAGGAATATTCGGAACTGTCCTTGTAATATCAGGCAGCTCGTCCATGCGCGGAGCTGCGGCATTTGCGGCATTGGGCGCGCTTCGCAGCGGCGCAGGTATTGTCAAGGTCGCCTCAGTCGAAAAGTGCATCAATACCGTATCGGTACTCGCTCCCGAAGCAACATACCTTGAAATGGAATCGGACGACTACGGCTTTATGCTCTTTGACAGCAGCAAGGATATGCTTATGGACGCTATGGAAAAGGCAACCGCTGTCGTTATCGGTTCGGGAATGGGAGTTACAAACGATACTATGGAGATAGTAAGGTTTGTTGTGGCAAACTCCCCCTGTCCCGTAATTATTGACGCAGACGGAATAAACTGCATTGCCAATGACATAGAAATATTGGTGAACAGGAAATCCGATGTTATACTCACTCCTCATCCGGGCGAAATGGCAAGGCTGCTTAACTGCGATGCGCAGACTATAAACGAAAACCGTATCATGGTGGCTGAAAAATACGCCGAAAAATACGGAGTTACCGTAGTCCTCAAGGGAGCAGGCACGATAGTTTCCGACCGCTTCAACACCGCTGCAAACCATACGGGAAACGCAGGTATGAGCAAAGGCGGCAGCGGCGATATTCTTTCGGGTATCATCGGTTCGGCAGTTGCGCAGGGCTTCTCGCCGTATGACGCCGCTTGCGCCGGAGTTTATATGCACGGACTTGCAGGAGATGCGGCGGCGGAGAAATTCGGTCAGGAGGCAATGCTCCCACGGGACGTTATCGACTGTCTGTCCGACGCTTTCAGAATTTTAAAAGAAAAACAGGAAGAATAAATCAAAACTTTTTTCCAAAAATACGGATGTTAAAAGTAAAGGAATCACTGATTAAATATGGTGCGTCAGATGCGCAGTCAGATTTTTCGTCAGCTTACATAAAAACGACACAGGCATACTTTGTGTATGGCAAGGAGTTTTTGTGTAAGGTACGGAAAATATGCAAGCAGATGACGTGCCAAGCTGAAAGCGGTATTTAATCAGTGGTTCCTAATATATTTTTCGATTGGAGATAGACCTATGAAAAAGCTTTTGACATCCGTTGTTATTTGTGTATGCCTGTTTGTAATGACCGCATGCAGCTCGCCGATGAATAATTCGACAAAACGGGAAAATAACCTCAACAGTTCCTTTACAGCCAAAATGACCGTTGTTCTGGATAAGCTCACAGCCGAGGGAACTATTACTCGCAGCAGCGACAGCATTTGGGAGGCGGAATTTGAGTCCCCCAACACTCTAAGCGGCGTTAAACTCTGCTTCGAGGGCAACACTGTCAACGCAAGCTACAAGGGACTGAGTTTTTCAGTGCCAAAATCGGCTCTCCCTGTTAAGGCAATGCTTACTAATCTTATTTCCGCTGTTGATGCAGCCGCGCGTGAAGAACAGCTTCAAGGCACAGAAAGCGAGGGTCTGCTCAATATAAGCGGAACTCTTGAAAGCGGCGATTACACTTTGAGTATTGACGATAAGGGCTGCATACATAGCTTTGAAATGCCCAACAATCTGCTGAAAATTGTATTCACCGAGGTGACGGTCTCAGGGACTCCGCAGATTCCCCAAAGCTCCGAGCTTACGACCGTCTGCACGACTTCCGAAACTGCATGCACCGAAGCTGCAAATACCGAAACTACATCGACAGCAGAATAATAAAAAAGGCAGGATTCTTCGCATGAATCCTGTCTTTTAGTTTAGAGCCTGTTCAGTATCTCCCCGCACACGTCTTTTCGGCAAATTTTGCCGAATCCTGCGTCAAAAATCCTTGCCATACACAAAGTATGCCTGCGAATTTTTTCCTTGACTTAGACAAAATTATGCTCGAAAATCCGCACACGCCGAGATACTGAACAGGCTCTTAGTCTCCGTTTGGGAAATAATAATCCAACAGCAGGTTGACCATGCGTGAATAGCTCTTAACGCCGTCCTCAACTCCGTTGAGCTTCATGCTTGTATCAGAAGCGGTGTCGTATACCGTTTCGACAGTCTCGGTAGAAATAAGCTCCTTTTCCGCATTCTCCTCCCAATAATTATCGGGCAGAAACCTGAACCAGTCGTTCTGTACTTCGGGAGAGATCATGTTCGTCAGCTCATATCCCGAAACGATCTCGTTTTCATATATCTGATTATGAACGTATTCCAAAGCGTCAAGATAACCGCTGTAGCGAACCTGCGGTTCGTCGCTGCCGAGTGTTGCGATAAACGATATGAAGTTAGCCTCGTCCTCCTGCATGAATCCTTTCAGATGAGCATATTCATGACATATTACCTCGGGCATTATCTCGGGCAGCATGTCGTTATTATAGGTAGCCTCCATAGAAAAAGGAAAATACATTCCCGATGTGCTTGTCTGGCTCATGAAATACGAAAACATGATAGGCTTCGGTTTCGGGTAGTACCCTTTAAGCTGCGGATACTTCTCCGAAGCTTTTTTCATAGCCTTTCTGCACTCCTCGACCGTATCTATGCTTATTTTAAAGCGATTATTTTCGTCTCGGGGAACTTGAACCGCAAGCTCGTTGCATTCATTTATAAGAATTGCATAAAGCTCCTTAAGCTCCTCGTTGTCATGCTCTGAGGCTGTGAAAAAACGTTCGGAAAACCGTGTGCAGCCGTAAAGCGCAAAGCAGTTAAGAGCCTCCGTCAAACACACAAAAGAAAGAATCCAGAGACTTGCCGTCAAAGATACCGCCGCCGTTCTTTTTCTCTGCTTCTTTGCAAAAATAAGCAGTATTATCATCAGCGGAATGCCAAGCCCGAAAATCAAAAGAGCTGCAATTATCATAAGCTCGCCCAGAGAGATCGGCAGAAGTCCCGATAGAAAAGCGTATGGGGTTGAAATTACGGGAAAGATAACATCGGCATAAAAGTCCGCAAAGCCTGTCGAAAGCCTTCCGACCGCCGTAAGCGCAGCCGAAAACGCTATGACGATCAAAGGAATAATATATCGCTTTTTCATGGCTTTTCGGGAAGTGAACTGATTATTTTAGCGTCGAATTTTTGTATCGAGAGCGCGTCGCCCGATGTAATTCCGGGAACGCCGTCAACATCGCCGTTTATTTTTCCCTCCTCTGAAAGACCGTATTTATCTTCATTGCCAAGGTGCTGTAAGATCGCTGTGGAATCGGCGATAGTGATCTTTCCGTCACAATTTGCGTCACCGATCATGCCTGCCTTTACCACACGTACACGCAGATATGTTACGGCTTTTCCCGAATCTGCCGTAATGACCGCAAAGCCCTCTCCTACAGAAGTAATAACGCCCTTTCCGTCAACTGTTGCAACAGACTCATCGGAGGAACAATACTTAACGTTTCCGCTCATCTCCTGCAAGGCTATAGTTTTTCCGATACCTCTTATTTCCGTAACGGGATATTCTCCCGAACCGTCAACATTAACGTTAATAATATATTTCTTATCCCCTGCTACGTCAGCGGTCACTTTGCAGCTTCCGCCGCCAACAGCTACAATAACTCCGTCGGGATTCACTACAGCTACGGACGTATCGGAACTGCTCCATGCTATATCAGCATCGGACGGGATATTATTCAACGCTATTTTCTGAGAGGGACTTTTATCATTTAAGTCAATACTTCCAACCTCGACAGAACTTCCCTGAGACTTCCCCGTGTATGTGGACTTTACCTCGATATAGCTCTTGGAATCGCCTATTTCTGCATAAATACGGCAGTTTCCGCTGCCCTTTGCAGTTACAATACCGTCCGCCGAAACAACCGCAACTTTCTCATCGGTACTGCTGTATTTGACCGTCATACCATCGGGCAGGTCAGCCGTTATCTTTTGCGACGGCTCTGCATCGGAAAGAACCATGTCGCCGATATAATTTTCGACAGGCGCAGTAGACTGCTGAGGGTTATATTCTGAGACAACATTTATAATGTATGTGAACTTTTCGTAGATCGCTGTAATAATGCACTCGCCCGTTCCCACAGCGGTAATATTTCCCTCTCCGTCAACGATTGCGACTTCTTCATTGGAGCTGCTCCATTCTGCTGCGGAATTATCAACGCCGCTGAGGTCGGCAGACGCACTGTTCTGAGCGTTTGTCAATTTGATCGTTCCAACCTCCTTGATAACATGATCTTCGGCGTTTTCTCTGAGTACAACAACGTCGAAACGCAGGGTCTGCCCCGATAATACGGCGTAAACGGAAGCTGTTCCCTTACCCACAGCAGTGATCTCAGCAGATAATTTTCCTGTCGGAACAACAACTGCGACAGTTTCATCATCACTGTACCATGTGGGTGTCTCGGTAGTGCCGCCAAGCTTTATCGGCGACTTATCCCCCACACAATTAAGGGTTATCGTATCGGCTGTCACTGTGTTTTCCTCAGCGGAGACAGTCGGAATGTTCTCTGTAAAAGCGCAGTTTACGCCGACAGCAGTAACAAAACACAATGCGGCGGCTGCGGCTGATATTCGTCTGTAATTCATTAAGATCCACTCCAAACTTTTATAAAATTAATCATTGTCTACAACTTAAGTGGGGGACGCTGTCCCCCACACCCCCTGCCAAAGGGGTGACCCCTTTGGAATCTCTGTTGTCGTAAATTCTCCTGCATAAAGCCTGCTATATAAATCCGAATCCATATTTTTATGGCATTATGCAGGATAATTTACGATATAGGCTCCAAAAAGTTACCTCTCAGACAAGAAATGCAGAAAAACAATATCCGCTTAAGTTGTGGATAGTGTAAAATTAATACATTGATTCAACGATAAGCTCACGGCTCTTTACCGAACTTACGACCTCCTTTGAACCTATGATACAGCAATTCAGAGACTTTTGAAGTTCAGCGTATGCAGTCATAAGCTTTTCGGGCGTCATTTCAAGCATATCACGGCGGAGCTTTCTGCGGCATTCGTGAGTAACCCCTCGAAAATACGCAATATCGGCATTTGAGGCATATTCACTGTCCGACATAAGAGGTTCTCCAGAAGCAATACTGCTGATAATATAAGAACTTATATCGGGAGAACCGCTGCAATATTCTTTCAGGAAATCCGCGGCTTTTTCATATATACCAATGCTTTCTTCGGGGGACGGGTCGCAGTAGGAATGCAATTTCACCTCATTAAGAGAACTTACGTTACAGCCCGAACCGTAAGCTCCGCCTTTGACCCTTACCTCGTTCCATAGATACTCATAAGAAAGTATCGTTGAAAGCACTCCCCACACAGCCTTATCTTCGATCGGCTCGCTGATAACTGCGCCGGAATGCGAAGTGGCGGAGGGTATAACTATCCCCTGCTCCTTCGGGACTTCAAGGCTGAATCTCATACATTCGGCAGACGGTTTCTCGCCGTCAGGAAGAACATTGATAAGCGTATCAACAGATACTTCCGCAGCAGACGCAACGCTCACAGTCAGCCGAGCCTTGCAGAAAATACGCTCCGCAAGCTCTTTCAGACTTCCCAAGAACTCCGAAAACTCATCGTCAGTCAGCTTGTTTACGTCATGGAGTATTTTATAGCTCTCAAAGCCTGCGATATACTCGCTGAATGCCGATTCGGCAGACATAACCGCCGCTGAACGCCGTACCGCAAAACGATAACCGTCCGAAATAATATCCTGTTTTAGCTCCTCCTCGTCCTGCTTCAAAAGGCGGCGGGCAAGTTCGGGATACTCGTACACAGTCTCCGTAAGAAGTTCGCCGATAAGCTCCAGCGCACTTTCGGTATTGCGTGAAAGAAAACGGGACTTCATGGTAAAAAATACTCTGCATGTTTCGGGAGTTTCATAACTTCCAAAAGCATCAAGATTTGTTGACAGACTTCCAAGAGTGCCGATAACACGGTTTTGCAGTTCAATGCCCGTACTTTTTTCCGTAGGAAGCTCAACTATCAGCCGCTCCAAAACGGAAAGGCGTTTCAGCTCATCTTTGGTAAGGTCGTCGGCGGCAAAATAAAGCGACAGAGAAATTATCTCTTTGTCCCTTGCCGGATGCTTTAAGGTCACTATCCCCTTTTCGGCTGAAATTTCCGTCTTGAATTCAATCGGTTCACGGCTTACCTCGTTCAAAGAAAGCTTAGGGATAGTTTCTGCCGCCTCGGGTGTATCGGGAGTATTCTGCCAATCCGCAAGCTCTTTGTTAAGCTTTATAAGCTCGTTTTTCTCGTTTTCCGACATAGCGGAAAGCTCCGATCTGATACGTTCACGTTCTTTTCGGTCAAGCTCCTCGCCGTAGGAATCCGAGGGCAGCATATAAAGCTCTGCCCTTCCGCTTTTATTAAGCAGCCATTCGGAAAGCAGCTCCTCAAAATATCCGCTGTCGAGTTTTTCACGGAGAGAGGCGAAAACATCGCTCATATCAATATATTGCAGAGGATCGCCGCCGTAAAGCCATGAGGACATCGAATCTATACAGCGAACAAGTCCTTTAGGTTCTTCCGATTCCCGGAAACGAAATTCGCACCGATTCAAAGCGGCTTCAAGAATTTCTCTGCCAATACCGTTTTCAACAAGCGTGCGCGCTGCGTTTTCGGCGGCGGCTATAAGCTCCGTACCGTTTTCACGAGCTATATTGCTGAATTTCAGCACTCCGTAAGGCTGTAGGATACCGTCGGATATTCCAAGTGAAACGTCTACGCACTTTCCAGTATCAAGGACTGCTTTTTTCAAGGGCGAATCATTGCACCCTGCTACAGCCTCCGTCAGGACAGTATATGCGGTTATTTTTTCTCTTTCCTCCCATGATGCAAGTATCTTCCCAACCGCAAGAAAAGTCTGAGCCTGTCCGCTCTCCTCCTCGGAAGAAGAATCATAATACAGCTCACGGAAACAACTTCCGATAGGCATTTGACGCTTTATTTCGGGAAGAACTCCGCATTTTTCATATTCTGAAAGATAACTGTCAATAAGCGGAAGTACCTCATTTAGATCAATATCGCCGTCAAGGTAAATATATGAATTTGACGGGTGATAAAATTTCTTATGAGCATTTATGAACTGCTCATAGTCAAGCTCGGGAATCGCACTCGGAAGTCCGCCGTACTCAAATCGGTAAGACGTATCGGGAAACAGCATGCTATTCATTTCGCTTTCGATACGGTCGTGAACGTTCGACAAACAGCCTTTCATTTCATTGAAAACAACGCCCTTGTAGATTGCTTCTCTCTCGTCGCCGAAAAACTCGATATGATGTCCCTCCTGATAAAAAATCTCAGGTTTTGAATATATCATCGGTTTGAAAACCGCGTCCAGATATACCTTGACAAGGTTCATGAAATCGGTATTGTTTCGGCTTGAAACGGGGAACATCGTCTTATCTGAAAACGTCATGGCATTCAGAAAAGTATTCATCGAACCTTTAAGCAGATAAAGAAACGGCTCTTTTACAGGATATTTCTCTGAACCGCCCAGAACGGAATGCTCCAGAATATGGAACACTCCTGTATCGTCCTCGGGAATCGTTTTGAAAGAAATTGAGAAAAACTTGTTTTCCTCTTTGTTATTCAGCCAAACAAGGCGAGCGGCTGTCTTATCGTGGGAAAATTCAGCAAATTCACCGCATTCAGACTGACGCACATTCGTCACGGTAAAGCCGTGAAGCTTATCTTTTATCCTCATAGCAGTTATTCAAGCGTTGGGTTGCCGCCCGTCAGAGATGCTGAATAGTAAGCAAGTATTTTTGCCGCATCGGAAGAATCTACTACATCGTCATGGTTTACATCTGCGGCGATACTGCCTTTCGGAGTCAGAGTAGAAGGTCTTTCCGTGATAAGAGCAGCATATTCGCCAAGTACGAGGTTCGCATCTACAGCATCTATATTTGTATCGCCGTTTACATCTCCCAGCTTTACATAGTCAAGATGTACGGCAATTTCCTTTGCATTCTCCTCGTCAAGCGTCACGTCCCATTCCGATGTGGACTCAGCGCCGTCAACAGTAAATTTGTAGCTCTTTTCGCAAAAGCTGTCGGGATTGTCGTTGCCATCGGGAATGCTGAAAGTATCCGTGTACGCCTTGGAAGTAACACCGTAAACACCGCCTGTCAGTTCGACAGAAACAGTATAATTACGGTAATCATCACCGATATTGTCTCTGCCCTCAAGGTCAAAAGAATAGCTTTTTCCACCCTCAAGGCTGCTTTCGTAGTAGCTGTGAGCGTCATATTCGGGCGACTCGTAAACAATGCTTACGTCTGCCGAAACTCCCTCGGGAACGCTGATAACAGCTCGTCCGTTTATATCGGCAGGATTGATATGCTCACATACCGCCTCTACCTTAACAGGCTCGGTATCTGATGCTCCTCCCTCCGCAAATGCGTTCATGGAAAACGGAACTGCCGCTAATGTCAAAGCTGCGGCAGCGGCTAAATACTTAAAATGTCTCATAATTAACAAAACCTCCGATGCTTGTAAATTGAACTGAAACTGCCCTGCCGTCAGAGTTAAGGACAGTTACCTTATATGTTGAACTTTTTTTATCCTCGGGAATATACAATGAAAAACCTCGCGAACTGTATTCTTCTTCATCAAGAAGTTCAGGCTCAAAGCAATTGAACGCTTCAAAAGCTTCGTTTTCCAATTGAACAACTATCCTATGACTGTCACCCGAGAAGCAATCCTCGGGAAGTACGCCGAAAATATGCATCATTCCACTGGTCCCGTATGATTCCAGAACCGCTCCCCTGCCGTCCGAACGCTCCGCCTTATCGGGAACGTCTGTCAACGGAGCTTCCATTATCGGCGCTTCATTCAGAAGATTTCTTAGATTTCGCTCAACAAGCTCGATGATGACCGTATCGTTTTTCTTGACGCTGCTCAAACGATACGGAACGGCTCTTGAAAATTCCGCCGACTCAAAAACCTCAGCCATATACGGCAGTATCGCTTCGCCGTATGAATCACGGTACATCAGCAGCTCTCCGTCCCCGTTTCCGCAGGAGGTCGTAATGAAAATGTCGTCAAGTCCTCGAAAACGGCTTGTATATTCATAAGTAAATTCGTAGTCGTTGTGAAGCTGCATATCCTTGGCGTCCTCCGCAGGATATATCATTGCCGCTAAGTCCCCAAGACGGTCATGCGCGGTATACCAGCCGTTTCCCGTTCCGCATGGAGCTTTTCCGATTTTGTTCATAAGCATGGTGTGGGCGGCATAAGCTCCGAAATTATTCCAATGAGTATCGGTCTTATGATAAAGCGGCGTAGGAGATTCAAGATTTAAAAGAGCCGACTTCATGTCAAAGAAAAAATTATCATCGGCAAGCTCCGCCGTCAGCATTTCAAGATTGCTTTTCCTATCGGAAGGTACATAATTATACGGCATATACTCAGGGTATAACGTGTTTTTATTAGGCGCGGAAAAGAAAATAAATTCCGCTCCCCTTTGCAGGCAGTATTTTTCTATTATCCGCAGATTATTGGCAATATTCTTGATCTCAGCGGAACTCAGGGTATCTGTCCTCAAAAAGTCATTGACAGCCTCACCATAATAAAGCCAGCCGTCCTTTCCGACAATTACATCGCTGTTCGGAGAGGTTGCCGTAAGTGCGGCTTTTAATCTTCCGTCCGCCGTAACAAGCTGCGGTCTGAACGCAAAATGCTCCGAAAAATATGTTTCAAATTCATCGAAAAACTCAAAATTCAGCTCGCCCTTTTCCGTTTTCACAGAGGGCAGCTTGCCAAGCTCTCTTTTTTCCTTAGAGCTGTCGGACTTCACAAACGGCGTCAAAACCGCAGGTACAAGGCATATTCCGATAAACGCTGCGGCATATATCCTGTAAAAAATATTCTTATTCATATGAGCCTCCTAAAATCTGAAATATATAAACGGATTGTAAGAAGCCGATGAAAGAGTGAGTATGCAAAGTCCCAAAAGTACTACAGATACGCCGTATGAACCGTATTCGCAGGCAGCCCTCAGCTTTGCCGACGAAGCTTTTTCTTGCAACTTCCGCACAACGGGCATAGAAAATATTACAGCCATAACAAGCATGATAAGATACATGGGCGTAAGTCGGCTCATAAAAAGCGCCGTCTGAACCGAGTCCCCCGACGGAACGAACATATGTCCGATAAAACGGCATGCGTCCGAAATAGTCTCCGCTCTGAAAAAAACAAACGCAAGTACAGTGACCAACAAAGCATAAACATGCCTGAACGGTCTCAGCCACTTTTCTGTGTTAAGGATCTTGTACGATTCAAGCATCATAAAGCAGCCGTTTAAAAGTCCCCATACAATGAAATTGAGACTTGCTCCATGCCACAGACCTGTGCAGAAAAATACTGCAAGCTTGTTGAACGCTGTTCTTACCTTGCCTTTTCTGTTGCCGCCGAGAGGAATATAAAGATACTCCTTGAACCAAGTCGATACGGAAATGTGCCACCTCCGCCAAAACTCCTGCATACTCTGAGAAATATACGGATAGTTGAAATTTTCCTTAAACGTAAATCCGAACATTGCCCCGAGACCTATAGCCATATCGCTGTAGCCGCTGAAATCAAAGTATATCTGAAACAGATACGAAACAGCTCCGAGCCATGCAAGAGGAACGGAAAGTTCAGCCGTGTCGAGCGCATACACATAGTCAGCCGCAAACGCCATAGTATTGGCGATCAGCAGCTTTTTTGAAAGACCCGTGATAAACCGCCGTATACCCTCAGCCGTCTGCTGAGGAGTAGTTTTGCGGTGGTCGATCTGGTCAGCAAAGTCATAATATTTAACGATAGGTCCTGCCACAAGCTGCGGAAAGAAAGTTATGTACAAAGCAAGCTTGAAAAGATTCCGCTGTATGTACGCAGGATTCTTATATGCGTCAATAACGTATGACATCGCTTGAAAAGTATAAAACGAAATTCCTATAGGCAATGCGATATTCGGTACGGAAACGCTCAGAAAAGGCAGTCTGTCCAGCATTTCCGCCCCAAAGCCCGCATATTTGAAAATACCGAGCATCGCAAGATTCATCACAACAGCGGCTGCAAGCGCCGCTTTCCTGCCCTTGTTCTCTTTTTTCACGGCAAGTCCGAAAATATAATTCATCAAAATCGAAATTATCATGAGAATTATAGCCTTCGGCTCGCCGTAGGTATAAAATGCAAGACTGAAAATTAGCAGGATAACGTTTTTTGCCGTAATACCCGGTACTATTTTGTAGAGAATATAAACTGATGTCAAAAATATAAACAGGAATACGGGACTGCTGAAAACCATGTCCCCTCCTTAAACTTCCGTATAGAACACAAGCTCGGCAACCGTGCCGTTATCATATTTAACATCAAGCTCGCTGCTTCCGCTGTAGTAGATAGTATAAGCTCCGGCAGCTTCTCCTGCGCCGTAGGCTGCTTCAACGTCTGCCTGAGAGCTTCCGACAGTTACGCCCGAAGAAGTAGAATAGCTGCCGCTTGTGATAGTTACGCAGCAAATATTTTCAACGCCGTCAAGCACGTAGCATTCAATGGTAAGTCCGTCATAGCTGTAAATTTTAGAATCAGCTCCGTTTGCAAAGCACGCAGGGGCTGTCGTAACGTCCAAAGGTTCGCCCAAAGCCGAAATAACTCCGCTTGCATTGCTGTGAAGCGACTCGAATCCGAATGTAACGCTCTGAGGCTGCGGCTCAGGTATCGGATCCGGCTCGGGCTGCTGAGGTTCGGGGTCTGGCTCGGGTTCAGGTTCTGAATTTGGATCGGGGGCGTCTACCTCGGGAGCGTCGGTACTTTCCTCTGCTTTGGTCGCTTCTTCCGTTGACGCCTCGGTAGTTTCCTCAGCTTTTGTCTTATCCTCTGTAGCAGCCTCCGTAGTTTCTTCCGAAGCAGCTTCTGTCGTTTCTGCCGACTCTGTAGTGAGTACAGGCAGCTCGGGTGTTGACGAATCCTCGGGTTCGTTTCCGCATGAAGCCGCAGAAACCGCAAAAACAGCCGCAGCAGCAAAAATAGCCGCAATCTTTTTATTCATAATGTTATACCTCCGTATTTTTGACTTTACATAATGTCGATTTTTTCAGATAAAGTTTTTTCAAGGGGATGTCCGCTTCAAAACAGAGTCCCCTTGAAGTTATTCGGACAAAATCAATAGAACTTAGGATATACGTACTGATAGAACGTATAGTTCTGTGACTGTAGGTATGAGAACGTTACTCCGCTGTAGCCGTTGCAGGTATCGTAATTTACCCATTTATCGTTGGCAGCATCGTAGATCTGATTCCAGTAGTGGTCGCCTGTACCTCGTCCCGTGCCGTATACTACGCGGCTTTTAAATCCTGCCTGCTGAAAGAGAAGGTCGGTAACTGCCGCAAAGTAATAACAAACAACGTAACGATTGTCAAGGGCATAGTTCGCAAAGTAAGCCCAGCCCTTGGAATTTATCTGGTTCAGCGTGCGTGTATTCTCTATAAAGCGGTATTTGTTATTACTGCATACGTAATTGTAAATAGCCGAAGGCGTTTTTCCGATAGAGGAAATGATCGTTTTTGCTCTTTTCTGAACGGCTGAAAACGGAACTGCGCTTCCGTCGGCAGTAAGGTTGTAGTCGCCGACTATTTTATTCGACTCCATTTTTCCGTTTGTCTTGTTAAAGTAGTATTTCTTTCCGCCGATAGTTTTCCAGCCTGTCACCATAACGCCGTTGTCGCCGAAGTAATACTTGCCGTCGTCAAGAGTTACCCAACCCAATACCATTGCTCCGTTTTCGCCGAAGTAATATTTCTTTCCGTCAATAATAAGTCTGCCCGATGTCATAAGCGATGTGTCGGGGTGGAAGTAATATTTCTTTCCGTCAATTTCGTAAATGCCCGTTACAGCCGAACCGTCCGCACCGAAATAGTATTTGCCGTCCTCCAGTTCTACCCAGCCTGTCTGCATAGAACCGTCATCACCGCCGAAATAATACTTCTTATCATTTATAAGAAGCTTGCCCGTAAGCATTTTGCCGCTTTTATTGTCAAAGCAGTAGTATTTGCCGTTGTAGGGCTGCTTGCCCTTGAGCATTTTATAATCGTCACCGAACAGATACTTTTCTCCCGATGTCTCAATAATTCCCGACATTGCCGCATGATCGCTGCCGAAGAAGTACGTATCGTCACCGACAATAGTCATACCCTCCGAAAGTACGCCGTTGTCATCGGCATAATAAAGCTTTCCGTCATAGTTCTGCAATCCGCTGAGACGATTTCCCTCTTTACTGAAAAGACAGAACTTTCCGTCAATCTCGGTAACTCCCGCAGCATATTTTCCGTCGGGGTAAAAATACTTTATATTTCCGTTTATCTCAAGAAGTCCCGTGTGAAGCTTTCCCGTACCCTCGGCAAAGAGATATTCAACTCCGTCTATCTCGACAACGCCCTCTTTTCGTCCCTCTGCGGCGTCAATATAATACAGTCCGCCGTCAACTTCAATAAGTCCGAGCCGAATCTCGCCGTTCTCGGGGTCGTAATAGTACGTTTTTTCTCCTGCTGTCACCCAGCCTGTCTGCTGTTCGCCGTTTTCGCCAAAAACATACGGAGTTTCGTTTATAACAGTTTCTCCCACAGCAAGCTTGCCTGCTGCTGTAACGTAATATATAGCATCTTCACGCTCCACAAATCCTTCGTCAAGGATCAATGCGCCCTTATATGCCGTTATGTATTTGTCGCCGTTTTCGTCTGTAAAGACATCTCCTGCGATCTTACCCTGCTCGGGTTCAATATAGAACTCCTCGCCGCAGAGCGTAAATCTTCCGTAAACAGGCTTTCCCGTTTCAGGGTCGTAATAGCGTCTTTTTCCGCCGACAGTTCTCCAGCCTGTTTTAAGAACGCCGTTTTTTGAAAAGAGGTAAAGTTCCCCCTCTATTTCCGTTTCGCCCGTTGCTTTGGAGCCTGTCTCATCGTAGTAATAAATTCTTCCGTCGGTATCAGTCACCCATTCCGAGATAAAACCGCCGTTGTCGCCGCCGACCTCTCCTGTCAACTCGTCCGATACGCCTGCCGTTGGACTTCCGTCAGCTTCGGCAGCATATGCAGCCGCCGGAACAGCAACAGCAAGGCATAAAGAAACTGCGGCAGCCGTTATCATCATTTTTTTGTAAGACTTCATAGTTTCCTCCTTTTGTCATTATGATCGCATAGTCTCTCAATATCCAACACAAACTAATTATACAACGTATTGCACAAAAAGTCAATGGGTTTTTCTGTGAAAATTACATAAGGCAAAAAAATGAATGTTCTTTCATAAACGCTATAGTTGATTTTGCACAAAAGTCTCTTAATTCAAATAATATAATCGGAATTATTTAAGAACTTCCCTTGTAAGCGGGCAGACGATATTTTTTCTTATACTCATTCGGCGTCATACCCATTATTTTTTTGAAAATTTTAATAAAGTAACTTTGGGAACTGAAACAAAGCAAGCTGCTTATTTCAAGGTCGGAATAGTCGGAATATCTCAGCAGTCCCGTGGCTTCTTCTATTTTACGGCGATTTACGTAATCTGTAAATGTCATTCCCGTTTCGGATTTGAAAAGTCTTGAAAGATATGCCGGTGTAATACGCAATGCCTCGGCAGTTTCTTCTATCAGCACTCGTCCGTGCAGATGTTCGCTTATGTATTCCACCGCTTGAAGAATACGCTTTGAGTAAAGTGTACTGTTGCGGAGTATACGCATTTTTTTTGTGTAACACTCGATCATTTCATAATGAACTTCTCGGACTTCCTCAATCGAACGGCATTCGTCGGCGCGCATAATGAAAATATCACTCAAGCTATAAGCGTCTTCCGGCGTCATTCCGCTTCCTACGCAAAATCTTGCTATCAAAGCCGTTGAAATTGTAAAATGATATTTGATATTTCGCAGAGGATCCTTGCTCAGAGTTCCGCAGCCCTCGCTGAACAGCGGTTTCGCAAATACTTTTACAAGCTCCATATTACCCGAACATATGCTTTCGTAAAAAGCCATTTCTCTATCGAATGGGGCGTACTCGAAGTCCTCCTCACGATGGGCAAAAAAATGTGATACGACATTGTCGTCGCTGCTGGTCGGCATGGCTTGTCCTCCTTTTCTTATTTGTAAGGCTATTATAGCATATTAGCTTCAAAAATGCAACAGTCGCGGAAGAAAATTTGAGTTTAAAAATATTAGCGAGCTTGCGAGCGGTAACGTGAATCGACTGCGGCGGCTCGCCGCAATCGTACCTGTATATTCTAAAATCGAATAGAGATATATTCAAAATAGGTATTTGTAATTTTAAATATTCTATGGTATAATAAAATTGAAAAAGATCCTGCAATCCATATAAAGGAGGAATCAAAATGAACAGAATTTTCATATTTATGAGTATCGCTGTCCTTTCACTCGCAGCATTTCTGTTAGGAAGTGCGAAAAATCCCGTTAAAAGTGAGGAAATAACCTACACGTATACCATTCAGGATGTCCGCAATTTACAGGATTTTCTACTCGCAAAGCCTACGGAGGACGATCTGACAGGCAAGCCATATGATCTGAATGGCGATGACAGATGGGATGTATTTGATCTTTGCATGATGAAGAGAAAAGTGAGCTTACAGCTTGATGCTGACACAAATACGCTTGTAGCGTACTTCTCTCAAACAGGCAGTACAGAGAAAATTGCAGAATATATTACCGAACTGACAGGTGCAGACAGCTATGAGATCGAAGCGGCTGTACCGTACACGGAGGACGATATTCGTTATCAGGACAGCGATTGCCGCGCCAATATAGAGCAAAATGATAAATTGGCACGACCTGAGATAGCCGCTTCACAGGTCGATATAGACAGCTATGATGTCATTTATCTCGGCTATCCGATATGGTGGGGCGAAGAACCTCGCATTATCGACACATTCTTGGAAAGCTACGATTTCTCGGATAAGGTCGTGATACCGTTCTGCACATCGGGCAGTAGCGGTATCAGCACAAGCGAAAAGAATATCACTGAGCTTGTTCCAATCGGTCATCAGCTTGCCGGAAAGCGATTCTCATCAAGTGCAGCATTGCAAGATGTGCAGACATGGATAGAAAGGTTGGAAATCCCTATGAGACAAAATGAACAGAAATTGAAAATTGAGGTAAACGGCACATTGCTGACTGCTACACTTGCCGATACCGCAGCGGCGAAGGAGTTTGCGGAATATCTCAGCACTGATCCTGTCACCGTCACACTGAACGAATACGGCGGATTTGAAAAAGTCGGCAAGCTGCCGTGGTCACTAACAAAAAGCGATGAACGCATTGTGACTGAACCCGGAGATATAATGCTATATCAAGGCAATCAGATGACGATTTTCTACAGCTCCAACACATGGAGCTACACAAGGCTCGGGTCTATTGACAATGTGTCTGACGAAGAATTAGCAAATATTTTTGGGAACGAAGATATTTCAGTAACGCTGTCCCTGCAATAAAAGGAGGAAAAACTATGCTTGGCAATTTCAGCTATCACAATCCTACAAAGCTCTATTTCGGCGAGGACTCGCTTTCGTATCTTAAAGATGAGCTTGCAAAATACGGTAAAAACGTCCTGCTGGTCTATGGCGGAGGTTCGGTTAAAAAGAACGGTATCTATGACGATGTGATGTCTGTACTGACAGAGTGCGGAAAGAATGTCGCAGAGGTATCAGGCGTTATGCCGAACCCGACTTATCAGAAGCTGTTGGAGGGCGTAAAGATCGCCCGTGAGAGCAAAACGGACTTTATTCTTGCGGTAGGCGGCGGCTCGGTCTGCGACTATTCAAAGGCTGTGTCTGTTTCCGTTCACTGCGATGATGACCCGTGGGAAAAATATTATATCCGCTTTGAAGAACCCTCTTGCAAGATCGTACCCGTCGGCTGTATACTCACAATGGCAGGCACAGGCTCGGAAATGAACGGCGGTGCAGTAATTACCAACCACGAACAGCATTTGAAGATCGGTCATGTGTTCGGCGATGAGGTAATGCCGAAGTTCTCTATCCTTGATCCGAGATACACGATGACTCTGCCGAAGTATCAGATGTGCGCAGGTATTTACGATATTATGAATCATATATGTGAGCAGTATTTTTCGGGCGAGGACGACAATACCTCCGACTATATCAGCGAAGGACTTATGCGCAGTCTTATCCATTCAAGCCGCATTGCGGTGAACGATCCGCAGGATTATGAAGCACGCTCCAATATTATGTGGACTGCTACATGGGCGCTGAATACGCTTGTGTCAAGGGGTAAATCCACCGATTGGATGGTGCATATGCTGGGTCAGGCGGTGGGCGCTTACACCGATGCTACTCACGGTATGACGTTGGCGGCTGTTTCTCTGCCGTATTACCGTTACATCATGCCGTATGGATTGAAAAAGTTCGCACGGTTTGCGGTTAATGTATGGGGCATTTCCGCAGACGGCATGACCGATGAACAGCTTGCAAATGAAGGACTTAACGCTTTGGAAAACTGGATGAAGGAGCTTGGACTTGTGATGAAAATTTCCGAGCTTGGCGTTTCAGAAGAAATGATCGAAGGCATAGCTGACGGTACGCTTATCATGACAGGCGGTTATAAGGTGCTTGACCGTGATGAAGTTATACAGATATTAAAAGCAAGTATGTAATTTAAAAGAAATATCAGAAATGTCACGTGGACAAAATAAAGTTTGATAAGTTGGAGCAGTTTTTCAAAGACAATATATAAACAAAACAGGGACTGCTTTGGCAGCCCCTGTTGCTATTCTTTCTGATGTTCTATATCCTCTCTGAACTGTGATAGGAACAGACTTGCTGCTTTGGTGAACACCGTGTAGCGTTTCCACACAAATGTGCAGGTTGCTTCTACTTTCGGAACGATCGGCTTAAAGCACATATTGCCGCCCTCGGTGTTGATAAGCCTGTCAAAGCATAGACAGTAGCCAATTCCCTCAGCTGCCATAACAGAGCCGTTATAGACGAGGTTATACTCGGCAGCAATGTTTATATCGTCTTCCGCTATTCCGATCTTTTCTGAAAGCTGAATGCTGTGATTTGGCTGTCTGGGTACGATGAGCGGCTTGCCCTTCAAGTCGGAGAGCTTGATTATTTCCTTTTCTGCAAGCGGCATATCTTTACGCATCAAGACACCAAATGTATCTTTAAGTGGTATTTCTAAACCCTCATACTTGGTGCTGTCATAGGACTGAAAGATCATTCCGAAGTCGATAAGCCCTTTGTCAAGACGTTCTAAAACATCTGCGCTGTCTGCGCTGTATATGCTGTACTGTATATCAGGGTGGTCGGATTGCAGCTTCTTAGCTGTGTCGGCTATCAGCTTTATGGCGTAAGTCTCGCCTGCGCCGATGTACACCTTACCGGAGACGCTGTCGCTGCTGTTTTTTACCTCCTGCTCAGCCTTGTCAAGAAGCTCGACTATCTCCTCGGCACGCTTACGCAGTATCATACCCTCCTCGGTGAGCGTAACCCCCTTATTTGACCGTATAAACAGCGTTTTTCCAAGCTCTTCTTCAAGCTCTTTTATCTGCCTTGAAAGAGTCGGCTGTGAAAGAAAAAGTCGTTCAGCAGCGATAGAATAGCTTTGCTCTCTTGCGACAGTGAGAAAATATTTAAGTACACGAATATCCATTGCATGTCCCTCCCTTGTGTTTATGATTATATATAGTAACCCTACTTGAAAACCAAACAAGTTCACTGATAAAAATTTCCCATAGCTGCGTTGTCGTCGTCACCGTGCGACAGCACGCTTTCCTCCTCCGCCTTGCTATGAAAAATTTTTATTCAGTTCCTTTTGTCTGCTT